>CALJVJ010000036.1 GCA_937974625.1 uncultured Saprospiraceae bacterium | reverse complement strand
ACTTAGATAGTCAAAGTCTTATTAGCTATTTAGTGTTAGTTATGTAGTGAAATTGTTTAAAGTTATTCTGATGGCCCTGCTTGCAAGTCATTGAAAATCAGCCTCCCGTCCGCATGCGGTTCATTCGCTTTGCGAACTCATAGCTATTTATGTTTCCCGTAGCTTTGCAGGGTGACCCAGAACTACTTGTAACCGCCAATTTTAATTGGCTGGTTCTCATAAAGTGCTGAAAATCAACCAGCCAAATAAATTTGGTGATTACGAAAATGCATTCTCGGTCACCCTGTTTGGCTACGAAAAAATAAAGGAGCTTCATCTTGATTTCCAAGCACTTACAATCAGTCTCCTAACAAAACCTTAAACAACTTCAGTATTAGCGTTTTTATAATCATTAAAAATTATCCAATGAATTTGACTAAAAAAATATTCTGTACACTAGTTTTTGCTTGTTTAACTATTTTATCTATCCAAGCTCAGCCTGCTCGTGGCGAAGGTGGTCGGAGAGGTGGAGACCCAACAGAAAGAGCGAATCTCGAATCAGAAAAAATGATTAAAGCCCTTGATTTATCTGTAGCTCAGGGCGAAAAAGTTAAAGCAGTAAATTTAGAATTTGTAGAGAAAATGCAAGCGATGAGAGCTGAAATGAGGGAACCTGGCGCAAGTAGAGAAGACATGAGAGAAAAAATGAAAACTTTGAGAACTACACAAAGAGCCGAACTTAGAAAATATCTAACTGCCGAGCAAATTGAAAAATGGGAAAAAATTCAAGCAGAAAGACCAGCAAGAGGACCTAGAAAAAGCCGAAAAGGAAAGGAAAAAAATAAAAGCTAATTCATCGTATTCGGCCTGTAAATCCTTGGAGGATTCTAAATCCTCCAAGGATTATCTCCTCCTATATATTCAATAGCCATCGAAATGAAAAAAATAATACTCCTGCCATTATTATTCCTGTCTCTCACTATTGCCGCCCAAAATTTAAAAATAATAGGTAAAGTAGTTGATGAAAAGGCGCAGTCTGCTTTGCCCGGTGCGCATATCACCCTAATGTACCCATGGGAAGAAGCCGTGCAATCAAGTATAACGGCTGCGGACGGTACTTTTACCATTGAAGCATTAGAAAAAGGAGGATATAAACTTAAAGTTTCTTTTTTGGGCTATGCTGATTATTTGCAAGAAATCACCTTAGTCAATGAGAATATAGATTTGGGGACATTGGTACTGGCTGAAGGGGCTGTGAATTTGAATACGGTAGAAGTCAAGGAAAAACTGCCTTTGGCTCAACAAGATGGGGATACTACCTCCTATAATGCGAATGCTTTTAAGACCTTGAAAGATGCCAACGCAGAAGATTTGATAGGAAAAATGCCTGGGGTGATAGATAATAATGGCCGACTGCAAGTGCAAGGAGAAAATGTAGGTAAAGTATTAGTGGATGGAAAAGAGTTCTTTGGCAATGACCCTTCTGCCGCTTTGAAAAATTTACCTGCCGAAATTATTAGCAAAATTCAGGTTTTTGACCAAGCGAGTGACCAAGCTCAATTTACTGGATTTGATGATGGAAATACAACTAAGACGATTAACATTATCACTAAAGGTGGTATTGGAAATGCGCAATTTGGTAAATTGTATGCGGGCTATGGTACCGATGAAAGGTATCAAATAGGTGGAAATACTAGTTTTTTTGATGGCGACCGACGGATATCTATTATTGGTCAATCCAATAATATCAATATTCAAAATTTTGCGGCAGAAGATTTATTAGGTGTAGTGGGAGGGAGTGGCCGTCGAGGTGGAAGAGGTGGACGAGGTGGTGGCAGGCGAGGTGGACGAGGTGGCGGTGGTGTGTCGGCTAGTGATTTTTTGGTAGACCAACAAGGAGGCATTGCTAAAACCAACGCCTTTGGTATTAATTATTCTGATAAATGGGGAGAAAAATTATCTTTTTCAAGTAGCTATTTTTTTAATAATACCGATAACACCTCTATTGAGAATTCATTGGTGGAATTTATTGATAATGAGCCAATTAGTGAGTTTTATCAAGAAGATAATGCGACGATAAGCAATAATTTTAATCATCGGTTTACAGGGGTTTTGACGTATCGTTTTAGTGAAAATACTTCTTTAATTCTACGCCCTAAAATTAGTTTGCAACTCAATGATGGTCAAGCCAATACACTTGGGAAAACTTTATTAGGAAGCGAACTACTAAACAGCTCAAATACCAATTTTAACTCTGATTTAAAAGGTAAAAATATTGGCAATAGTCTTTTATTAAGACATCGCTTTGAGACTCAAGGACGCTCTATTTCTTTTAATGTCAGTAATACTTATTCTGATAATAATGGGGATAGTTTTTTGTACTCAGAAAATAGTATTCAGCGACAAATGATATTATCAGATACCCTAAATCAACTGTCTGATTTAATAATAAATGGTTGGCAACATGCTGCTAATCTGAGTTACACCGAACCAATTGGAAAAATGAATATGATGTTCACTTATCGTGCGACCTTACAAGAGGAAGAATCGGATAAGAAGACCTTTGATTTTATAGAGAATATTGGTGAATATGAATCCTTTAATGAGCCCTTGAGTAATGTTTTTGAAAATAAATATTGGACACACCAAGTTGGTACTGGGCTAAATTTTCGAAAAGGAAGAGAATTTTTTGCTTTAGCTAGAGTCAACGCTCAATGGTCTAATTTGACAAGTGATGAGACCTTCCCTAATACCGTTCAAGTCAAAAGAAATTATTTTAATCTAGTTCCTTTTGCTATGATTCGAGCGGAGTTTTCTAAGCAAGAGAATATAAGAGTTATGTATCGTAGCAATACGCAATCTCCAACAGTTCAACAGCTACAAAATGTTATTGATAATAGTAACCCCATCCAGCTATCTATTGGTAATCCTGATTTAGACCAATCTTTCAATCATCGAATGTTTGTTCGCTACACCAAATCAAATCTTGATAAAGCTTCGGTGTTTTTTGTCATGTTAAGCGGAGATTTTAGCCAAAATTATATTGGAAATGCTACCTACTTATCAGATAGAGACCATCCCATTTTTGCAGATTTTGATGTGCCTAGAGGCACACAATTGACGCAACCTACTAATTTAGATGGTTATCAAAAAATAAGACTTTTTACGACCTATGGCTTTCCTTTTAAACCTATCAAAACCAATATAAATCTAGATTTATCAGGTGATTTGACCAAGACACCAGGTTTAATTAATGGTATTTTGAATACTTCTAATAATAAGACGCTTACTGGAGGAATTACTTTCGCTAGTAATATTAGTGAAAATGTTGATTTTACTATTTCTTCTCGAACAGGATTAAGTCAAGTAGAAAATACCTTGCAATTTGCAGGTAACACTAATTATTTAAGCCAAACGACTAGTGCCAAATTAGGTGTCGTATTACCAAAAGGTATTGTTTTTAGGACGAACCTTTCTCATAAATATTATGATGGTTTATCTGCTACGTTTAATCAAAGTTATTTTCTATGGAATATGAGTCTGGGTATAAAAATGTTGAAAGAACAACGGGGAGAGTTGGCAATTACCGTATTTGATTTATTAAACCAAAATCAAAGCATTACTCGAAATGTCACCGATGTCTATATCGAAGATTTACGAACTAATGTGTTGCAGCAATATTTTATGCTCAAGTTTACCTATAATTTCCGCAATTTTAACTCTGGTAAAGCTAAGACGGAGGAAGATAGAGATAGGGAGAGAGGAGGATTTGGGAGAGGCCGATTTTAAGGACGTTTTATTTTGATGAACAAATATCCGTTGGCAACAATCCATTGGCAAAAAAATAAAAAATACCAACGGATTGTTGCCAACGGATAATAGTACTCGTAAACCACATTTATGCTCTATTTCAAATGTATAAAAAAAGCTGCAGTACCATTTTTAATATAGGTGACTAAGCCAATAAATCTTTCACTACTTTCCCATGCACATCCGTCAATCGAAACCGACGCCCCTGAAATTTATGCGTAAACCGCTCATGGTCAATCCCCATTAAATGCAATAAGGTAGCTTGAAAATCATGGACATGCACAGGGTCACTTATGATATTATACCCAAAATCATCGGTTTGACCAATCGTAATGCCTTTTTTGATGCCTGCGCCTGCCATCCAAATCGTAAAACACCTTGGATGATGGTCTCGACCATAGACTTCTTTTGTCAATTTTCCTTGAGAGTAACAACCACGACCAAATTCTCCACCCCAAATAACCAAGGTATCTTCTAACATACCCCGTTGCTCTAAATCTTCAATCAAAGCCGCAGATGGTTGGTCAACTGTCTTGGCTATTTTTCTAATGGAATTGGGTAAATTTCCATGAAAATCCCAGCCCATTTGATATAATTGCACAAAACGAACGCCGTTCTCTGCTAGTTTTCTTGCCAAAATACAATTATAAGCAAAGCTACCTGGGGTTCTGGAATCTTCGCCATATTGGTCAAAAATATAATCGGGTTCTTTGGATATATCTAAAGTTTCTGGTACAGACATCTGCATTCGGAACGCCATTTCGTATTGCGCTATTTTTGATTGAATGCTTTCATCCTGTGTTTTATCGTATTGGTGTAGGTGTAATTTTTCTAAATAATTAAGCATTCGACGACGACTATCTCTACCAATCCCTTTGGGGTCCTTTAAATACAAAACAGGGTCATCTCCAGACCGAAACATCACCCCTTGATGCTGCGAAGGTAAAAAGCCATTGCCCCATAATTTAGCATATAAGGGCTGTCCGCCAGCATAGCCTCTAGATAATAATACGACAAAGTCAGGGAGGTTTTTATTCTCACTTCCCAATCCATAACTTAGCCAAGAACCGATACTCGGCCGCCCTGCTTGTTGCGACCCTGTTTGCACAAAAGTAACTGCTGGGTCATGATTGATGGCTTCGGTGTGCATGGTTTTAATAAAGGCAATTTTATCGACAATCTTTTGATGGTGCGGCAATATATCACTTAACCAGGCACCACTTTCTCCATATTGCTTGAAAGAAAAATCGCCCATTGCCAATGGAAAAGACTTTTGGTGAGAGGTCATCCCTGTTACCCGTTGATTGCCTCTAATAGAAGCGGGTAATTCTTGCCCAAACATTTCCTTCAACTTGGGTTTATAATCAAATAACTCTAATTGAGAAGGTGCACCACTCTGAAATAAATAAATGACTCGTTTTACCTTTGGAGAAAAATGTGGTAAGCCTGAATTATTATTCATCAAGCTTTCGATACTATTTCCACCTAAAAGGGACGTTAAAGCTGCCGAACCTATACTGCAAAGGCTATTTTTCATAAATACCCTTCGGTTCATACTAGCTACTATATGGTCGAATTTATTAGTCATCATTAATTTATTTTATTTTGAACCACAAAAGAATACAAAGGGCACAAAGAGTTTCACAAAAGTTTTTTGTATGCTTTTTTTGTGTCCCGATAAAGAATCGGGATTGTGTTCTTTGTGCGCTTTGTGGTTTTAAAACTATGCCACTATTGTTGTCTTATCCTAGACTTACCGCTTCATAACAAACTCATCAAAATTCATCACCGTTGAAGCGACCATCGTATAAGCTGCCATCTCCGTTTTATTTAGTTGCCGATTGACTGGATGGTCTCCGATACTTAGTAAATCTCTCGTTCGCTGTCTATCTTTTTGAAAATCGGCTAATTCTTCTTCGTATAACTGCTCAATTGTCGTTAATTCTTGAGGTGCGGCACTTCTACCGATTAGACATTTAAAAATATAATCAATCTTATTGGAGGTCGTAAGGCCTCCTTCTTGCATCGTTCTTTCACCTAACATCCGAGCTGCTTCTACAAATTGAGGGTCATTCATTAGGACCAAAGATTGTAAGGGCGTAGCGGTTTTTTGACGACTGACAATACAGTAATAGCGGTCTGGGGCATCAAAATTCATCATGGATGGTGGTGGTGCACTTCTTTTCCAAATTGTGTACATGCTTCTTCTGTATAAATCTGCTCCTTTGCCTTGTTCGTATTCAGTGGCATTTCTTGTTGCTAGTGCCTTCCAAATCCCTTTTGGTTGGTAAGGATAAACACTAGGTCCACCTATTTTTTTGGCTAGTAAATTGCTGGCAGCTAATGCATTATCTCGTATATTTTCTGCCGATAGACGAAAAGCAGGGTAGTAACTATACCATTCATTCGTAGGGTCTTTTTCTTTGGCTATTTTGGAGGTAATAGAACTTTGTTGGTAGGTAGCAGATAGCATTATTTTTTTTAAAAAAGCTTTCATATCCCAGCCGTTTTCCATAAAATCTACTGCTAAATAATCTAATAGTTCAGGATGACTCGGAAGATTTCCCTGGTTGCCAAAATCTTCTTGTGTGGCAACTAAACCTTTGCCAAAAAGCATCATCCAAAGTCGATTGACTTGCACTCTTGCCGTCAAGGGATGGTCTTTAGCGATTAGCCATTTGGCAAAGTCTAAACGGTTATTTGATGCGGTTTCAGGCAAACTAGAAATAATGGAAGGGGTATTGGCTTGTACCTCTGGTCCTCTTGCATCATACATCCCCCTGTCCAGGACGAAAGTAGGTCGCGCTTCTGTTTTATCCTTCATCACCATCACTTCTAAGAAGTCAGTAGTTAATAAATTTTCTTCTTTTCTTAAAGCAGTTAATTTTCCTAAATTTTTATTGAAAACCTGATTTTTACCACTGACTAGATAATATTCTAATAATTGCGCATCACTAGGCTGGGTAGCTTCTGTTTTATTATACAAGTGCTGGATTTCAATGGACGATAATTGACGGTCATAAACTAGAAAATCATCCATGACAATATCTTCTATAGAACTCGAATTTTCTTTACCTATGATGGTGGGATAATTCGACCAATTTGTGCCTTTTGCTCCATGCAATAAACTCTTTTGTAGGTTGTCTCGGTGCAGCTTATATTTTGGTATCTTTCCATTGATATAAAAGGTCAATCCATCTGCCTTACTATTACCATTATAGGCCAATGCGATGTGTGTCCATTCGCCTACAGGTATCTTGTCAATCGTCTGATAATCAATGGCATTGTCTGGATAAACGTGTGTGAATTGAAAGGATAGTGTTTCATCTTCATTCAACTTACAAGCCCAACCTCGATACCCTTCAAAATCCCCATTCGCATTATTGAAAATGGGCCCTTTTCCTCCTGCTTTTAATAATTTTATCCAGATAGAAACAGAGAAAGGATGGTGACGGTCAAAGTCTAAATCCCGATTAAAACGAATGCCGCAATCTCCTTTAAATTCCAGACCATTTCCCGTCTTTCCTTCCACTATTACTGGACGATTATTATCATCTCCTAAAACGGCAGCATCTGCTCTGTTTTTGACTTTATTGATATAACTTATTGCTTTGCCCTTTTTACCAATTCCTCCCCAACTATTTTTTGTCTTTCGGTCTAGATTAAGACTGCTTTTTGGTACTTCTACCTCTTTTTCAAAATCAAAAGCAGCGACTAGTCCTTCTTTTAAAGTGATGTCGGGTGTTTTTCTTGCCAACCAATTTTTAAAGTCAGTTTTGTAATTCTCTGAAACCAAAGCAACTTCTAGTGGCTTCATCTTTGCTCGAATGCTTGCTAGTTTTTCTTCCTCTTCGGGAGTGGGAAGCATGACGGTTGGTGTTGCCTCTCCATTATAAGGAACTACTCCAGAATCATTATTATTATTGAAAAAAGCAGACAAGGCATAATATTCTTTTTGGGAAATAGGGTCGTATTTATGATCATGACAACGAGCACATTCTACTGTCAATCCTAATAAGGCTTTACCAACCGTGTTCGTGCGGTCTGCTACATATTCCACTCGATATTCTTCTGCAACGACACCACCTTCTTGGGTTTGAGGATGATTTCTATTAAAACAAGTGGCTAGAATCTGGTCTCTAGTTGGACTGGGTAATAAGTCTCCTGCTAATTGCTCTAATAAAAATTGGTCATAGGGCTTATTTTCATTAAAGGTCTTGATTACCCAATCACGCCAAGGCCAAGTGGTGCGCATGCCATCATCTTGATAGCCATGAGAGTCGGCATATCGAGCTACATCTAACCATTCCACACCCATTCTTTCTCCATATTGGGGACTTGCCAATAAGCGGTCAATCGTTTTTTCATAGGCATCCGCAGAAGTATCATTTATAAACGCATCAATTTCTGTCGGAGTAGGGGGCAAGCCAGTTAAGTCTAGCGTGATTCGTCTTAATAAGGTTGTCTTATCTGCTTTTTCGGAAGGTTCTAAACCGTTTCTTTCGATTTTATCTAATAGGAAATAATCAAAATCTTGTTGTGCCCAATCTTTGTTTTGAACAGCAGGCAAAACCTCTTTTTGTGGAGCTACAAAAGACCAATGTGGTTTATATGCTGCACCTTGCTCTATCCATTTTGTGATTAAAGCCTTTTCTTCTGCATTGAGTGCTAAGTTAGCATCTGGTGGCGGCATCATATATTCTGCGTCGTCCGAAATAATACGATGAAAAATTTCACTTTTATTTAGATTGCCCGCCGTTAGGTTTTTGCTTGCTTGGCTATTTTCGCCATTCGTTTTACCATACGCTTTATCTGCAATATCTAGTCTGTAATCTGCTTGTCGCTGATTGGCATCTGGGCCATGACATTTATAGCAACGGTCAGATAAAATAGGTTTGATGTGATAATTGAAATCTATTTTATCTGGCAGATTAGTGGAGGCTTGCTGTATTTCTTCAGGGATAGACGTGTTGCAAGCGGTTGTTAGTACAACGGCTAAAAACAAACAGGATACCTTGGTTTTGAAATTTATCATAATAGTGACACTAAATATTGAATCCTAAATTTAACAAAAAAATTATTTGATACCGTACTCTTTTTCTTTTTTGCGACATTTTTTACGCATCTTTCTTAAAATTTTTTGATACTTTTTATCAGTTGCTAGATTCATTAGTTGGTCTTTGTCCACTTCCAAATCATGTAAAAATTCATAGGTAGGTTGTTGTTCGTAATAATTAGCATAGACATACCGTTCGTGCCGAACGCCTTCCCATTTTGGAAGAGATTTATGGTTCATGCGATGTTCTGCAAAAAAGGAAGTTCGCCAATTGTCTACTTTCCTATTTTCTACAAGTGGTTTTAAACTTGTCCCTTGATAACTTTTTGGAATGCTTACTTGCCCATAATCTAAAATAGTGGCAGGAATGTCAATGTTTAAGGCTATCTTTTCTTGACTTTGTTGCTTTTTTATAGTCGGATCATAAATAATTAAAGGAACACGAAGCGATTCTTCGAAATGAGACCATTTGCCTGCAAACCCTCGGTCTCCCATATAATATCCATTGTCTCCTGTGATGATAATGATGGTGTTTTTGTCTAAGCCATTTTTCTTTAAGGCGGCTACTAGACGCCCAATGACTTTGTCCACGCCACTTATCATCCTATAATAATCGGTTATATTTTTTTGATATTTTTCGGGCGTATCCCATCGCCAGAAATAACGTTTTCGGTTTAAGGACGTTTTTAGAAAATCAGGCATGTTTTCATAGATAGCTGGATTATTAAGTCGTGGTTCAGGTATGGTAACATCCGAATACATTGCCGCTACGCTCTTTGGCGGCGGAAAATGTTCGGCTTTATCACTGTCTTCTGCGTGAACTGCATTGAAACTGACTTGTAGACAGAAAGGAATATTTGTCGGTTGATTTTCTATAAATTGGATGGCAAAATCTCCACAAAGTTCAGTGATATGTCTCAAGGAATCGGCAGGCTTTATAAAAGTAGGGTCATAATCTTTTGCATGATTGACACAAATACCAGTTTCATGATTATGGGCTGCTACCGATTGTACTTTAAAATAAGGATTGCGATGGAGTGGATAATAATAATCGTATAAATTTTGGGGCGGACTTACCGTTTTCATACCCCATTTTCCAATATAACCAGTTGTATAACCTTTATTTTGGAGCAATTTGGGAAAACTTTGGTCTGTTTGCTTTTTTACAATAGGTGGTTTCCCAAAGGTGAAATTATGACTACTTTCATATAAGCCTGTTAATATGGATGCTCGACTAGCTGCACAAATGGAGGTGGTTACAAAGGCATTGGTAAATCTTGTGCCTTTGTCCGCCAAGCTATCAATATTTGGTGTTTGAATGATTGGATGCCCATAACTGCCTAAGCTAGTATTTCTAATATCATCAATTAATACAAAGAGAATATTGGGTGCTTGTGCCATTGACAAGTTGCCAATAAATATACTTGCTAAAAATAAGAAGCTAATTTTCTTCATAAGAAATGTGTATTATTAGAGCGGTATGGAAACAAGTTTTACGCTTTTAAAAAATAGGGAACTTATTTTTTTGTTGGGCCTTATTTGCCTAAATTTACTTTTTTCCAAACAGCTTTTTAGAATTTTTTGAAAAAAAAGCAGATTATGAAAATTTACCGTGAAATAACGCCCTTACACCGAGATGATATCTATGCTATCTTTAGCTATCCTAATGCTACTTTCGATTATCCTTTACACAATCACCCCGAATATGAAATAAATTTAATTATGAGAGCTTCTGGTAATCGGATTGTAGGGGATAAAATGGAGAAGTACCAGGATTATGATTTAGTGCTGTTAGGCCCTTATTTGACACACGCTTGGGATGGGGCGGATACGGATAAGCAAAAACATCCAGAAACGCACACGGTGGTTTTGCAATTTGGAGAAAAACTTTTCCAAAATAACTTTTTATCAAAAAAAGCTTTTCAGGCTATTAAAATGATGTTGAGTTATTCTGTCAGAGGAATCGAATTTTATGGGGAGACGAGAGCATTGGTCATGGAGCAAATGCTAAAATTGGTCCATTTAGACGCGTTTGAAGGAGCTATTTCTTTTTTAAATATTTTGCAAATTTTGGCTACTTCAAACGAAAATCGGTTTGTGGCTAGTGCTGGGTACTCTTCCAAAATACCTTCTCCTGAGAATAAACGAATGGATAGAGTGTATGAATTTATTATGGATAATTATCAGGATAAAATTACCCTTCAAGAAGTAGCTAGTATGATTAATATGAGTGAGTCTGCTTTTAGCCACTTTTTCAAAAAATCTACAAAACGAAGTTTTTCTAAATTTTTAACGGACACTAGATTAGGGGAAGCTTGTAAGCTCCTCTTAGAAACGCAGGATAGTGTTAGTGAAATTTGTTTTAGTTGTGGTTATTCTAATTTATCTAATTTTAATCGACTTTTTAAAAAGTATAAGGGGATGACACCTGTAGAATATCGGCGTCAATTAAGGTATGAACTTCCCTTTGTCGCAGAGAGGTTCGTGTAGTTTCAACACTAATGACGCTCATTTTTTGAGGCCACACTGATACTTTTTTGTTAAAAAGTGATACTATTTATTCAAATAGTTTAAATTTTTATTTATTCTTTCCTACATTTAGGGCAGTAATAAAGTTTGGTTAAATGGGGTTATTTGTTAATAATAATTTAATCAATTTAATTAGACTTATAAATCTTTTGATTTATCAAATAGAAGAACGACATTTAGTTTCATACAATACGAACTTGCTGACAATACGTTGGTAGGTTCTTTTTAGCTTTTTATTCTAATGAAGCTTGAAAAAACAATAATCCAGAAATCTCCAATATCTAAAGGTATATTTCATATGCCTAATTTTGTATTTAATATATTTGTGGGTCTACGCTAAAGTGAGTTAAAATCTTATGGATAGATTTATGGAATATTTTTTTTAACAAAATATTAAGATTTTTTTTTCAAATATAAGGAAGCGCAACTATGCTTTTTTACGTTTCTTAAAAAAACTGTTTAAAATATTATTTGGTAATAATCTAAATTGTTAAACAAAAGAATGGAAGACAGAATAAAAACCAAAAAAAACGCATATTTATATTTTAACTACCAATAAATTTATTACATTTGGCTGTTTTTCTTTCTTAACAATTTTTTAAGAAAATTAGCACTTTAACACTAACCAACGTATTTATAACCGCTACTTACCAAATTGAATAGAACTAATAAGATACTATAGTTTATGTTTTGCTAGAAAGTAAAAACAATTTTTCAACCTTTTTTTTCAAAATATGAACTAGAGAATTGTTTAATTATTTAAAATCACTAGTTTAATTTAAAATCAGCTTATGAGACAAAAAGCATTACGTATGTCTTTGAAATGGTTGCCAAGCAGCCTTGTCGCAATTTGCATGCTGTTTTCTGCTACAATGTTTGCGCAGATTACAGGTACAATAGTTGACGACAGTAACGATGAACCATTAATTGGTGCATCTGTCTTAATTGCCGGTACTGCTACCGGTACAGTTACCGATATTGACGGTAATTTCAGTCTTGATGCCAATGCAGGCGATGTTTTAGAAATTTCCTATACAGGTTACTCTACTCAAAACGTCACTGTTGGTTCTCAAACTAATATGGCTATTCGCCTTTCTCAAGGTGTTTTGATTGACGAAGTAGTCGTAACAGGTTACTCTTCTCAAAGAGAAAGAGATATTACTGGTGCGGTTTCAGTTGTCAAAGCCGAAGAATTGAATGAGGTTACAGCAACTAGTTTCTCTCAGAAATTAGAAGGTAAAGTAGCTGGTGTTCAGGTACAATCTTCTGGTGCGCCAGGTGCAGGTACACAAGTTCGGATTAGAGGTATTTCTTCTTTCCAAAACAATGATCCATTATACATTATTGATGGGGTTCCTACTACGGATACTTATAATACAGGTATCAACCCGAATGACATTGAGTCTATTCAGGTGTTGAAGGATGCTTCTGCGTCTTCTATTTATGGAGCAAGAGCAAATAATGGAGTAGTTATTATTACCACTACTAAAGGTAAGAAAGGAAAAACAAGAGTTACTTATAACGCAACAATCGGTTCTCAAAACCCTGTTGGAAAGTACGATTTGATTGTTGACCCTAAGGATTATTCTGAAGTAGTTTGGAGGTCTTTTGAAAATGCAGGAGCTGAAATTCCTGCAGAAGTGCCTTACTCTGCGGGTAGAGGTGTAATTCCTGAATATGTCTATGCAGGTGATTATAGCGGTTACCCAGCTGGTCAGCCAGTTAACGAAGCCAACTATTCTTATCCAAATAACTTAATCATGCGAGCTAATCAACAAGGTACTGATTGGTGGGATGAAGTATTCAACCCAGCTTTGATTATGGAGCATAACTTAGGGGTATCTGGAGGTGGAGAAAATTCTACTTTCGCGATGTCTTTTGGTTATTTAGACCAAAACGGTACGATGTTGCATACAGATTTTGACCGTTTAAGCTTCCGTGCTAACTCTGAATTTAGCAAAGGTCGGTTCACTATTGGAGAAAACTTCTCTTTTGCTCGTTCTACTTCTATTGGACAGGCAGGTGGTAACCAATCTGAGCAAAATATCATGACGCAAATCCTTAAAGCGCAATCTATCATTCCTGTTTTTGATGTCTCTGGTGTTAATTACGCTGGTGGTAAAGCAAATGGAACAAGTAACGGTTCTAATCCAGTAGCTATCCAAACTAGAAATCAGAATAATAGAGGTACTTTCTATAAAGCTTTAGGTAACGCTTACTTAGCTATTGAATTAGTTGAAGGATTGACTGCAAGGTCAAGTATCGGTATTGAATTCGCTAATAATTTTACGCAAGGATTTAGATTCCCTACTTGGGAAAACTCTGAGCCTAATACAACGAATGCTTTCAACGAGCAAAACCAAAGTTTTTTTAACTGGACTTGGACAAATACTTTAGCTTATAACACTAACCTAGATGGCGTACATGATATCGGCGTTATTGTTGGTTATGAAGCAATTAGAAACTCTGGAAGAACGATTGGTGGTGGATTAGGTAACTATTTCACAACGGATATTAACGCATGGTACTTGAATACTGGTTTAGGTGCTCCGGATTCTCGAACGGTATTTTCTAATGGTTTCTTCAATACTTTGGCTTCTAGTTTCGGTAAGATAGATTATTCTTATGATGATACTTACTTATTGAGTTTCACCTTAAGAAGAGATGGTTCTTCTAATTTTGGTAGAGACCAAAGATATGGTGTCTTCCCAGCAGTTTCTGTTGGTTGGAGATTATCTAATACTTTCTTACAAGGAAATGATATAGTTGACGACCTGAAAGTAAGATTTGGATGGGGTATTACAGGTAACCAAAACATTCCAGGTGGTAACACCGTGAATAGATTCGGTGGTGGACCAGGTAACTCTTTCTATGACATTACAGGTACCAACTCTTTAGCAACAGGTTATGCATTACAAAATAGAGGTAACGCAGATACAAAGTGGGAAGAGAATGTTTCTATCAACTTCGGTATTGATGGGTCGTTAATGAATGGTAAATTAGATTTTGTTGTTGACCTTTGGGATAGAACAACGGATGGTTTATTATTCAATCCTTTATTACCTGCAACGGCGGGTTCTGCAAATCCTCCTTTCGTAAATATCGCGAAGATGAATAACAAAGGTGTTGATGTTGGTTTGAATTGGAGAGATAAGACAAGCTCTAATTTTGGCTATAACATTGGTGTTAATGTTTCTCACTACAAGAACGAAATCTTAGAAATTGATGGTGCTCAAACTTCTTTCTTCTCTCCAGGAGGAGGTAGAATTGGAAATACTGGTTATAATGCAGTAGGTGGCCCAATTGGTGCTTTTTACGGATGGCAAACAGATGGTATCTTCCAATCTCAAGCTGAAGTAGATGCACACGCTAACCAAAATGGTAAAGCTGTTGGTCAATTCAGATTGAAAGATTTAAATAATGATGGAGAAATCAATGATGATGATTTAGGAACTATTGGTGACCCAATCCCAGATTTAACTTTAGGTATCAACATCGGTGTTAATTTTGGTGATTTTGATATTTCTACATTCTGGACGGCGTCTATTGGTAACGAAATCTATAACTACAATAAATTATTTGAAGTTTTCCGTTTCTTCAATACGAACGTAAGAAAAGATGTATTGGATAGAGCATGGAGCCCATCTAACCCAGATGGTGATTATCCACAAATCAATGAATCGGATATTTTCTCTGAGAACTCTACTGACTTCTACGTAGAAGATGGTTCTTTCTTAAGAGCAAAAACTATCCAAGTTGGTTATACTTTGCCTGCTGATATTTTGAGTAAGGTTGGTTTAGGTTCTGCAAGAATTTACTTACAAGGTCAGAACTTATTCACGTTTACTAAATATAGTGGTATTGACCCAACTTTATCTAGTTTCAATGATAACGGTAGAGGTGACCAAAGAAATGGTTTTGATTTTGGTAATTATCCAGCGTCAAAGATTCTTCAGTTTGGTATCAACGCTTCTTTCTAATAGCTAGTGAGACCATACGTTCTGTCTCTACAAAGACAGAACGTGTGTAAATTAGCGGACGTATATTCGTCTAAACTTAAATTTTACAAAACACTTACACAGTAAATTTTGTAAAACGAGATATAGTTATTTATTTAGTAGCTGCTTAGACAAAATTATATTCGAAAATCAGCTTATTGAAATAATAAAAAGCATATAAAAATGAAAAAAAATAAATTTCTTTTATTCTTTGCAGTAGCATTACTCGGTATGGGTATTGTTGCTTGTTCTGATGAATTTTTAGATGCACCACCACAGGGTGCATTAGATGGCGGTACCTTAGCGAACGAAGCGGGGGTTGATGCAGCTATTATTTCTGCTTACTCTATGTTAGATGGTTGGGCGGAATCTTGGGGTTCTGTTTCTTCTCCATGGCCTGCTTCTGGTTCTAACTGGATTTGGGGCTCTGTATTATCTGATGATGCGCACAAAGGCTCTGAAGCGGGTGACCAAGGTCAATCTGAGGAATTAGAATTATTCCAATGGGCACCTGGTAACTCTTACTTTAATGATAGATTCGTAATTCTTTATGAAGGTGTTGCTAGAGTAAATGCAGCATTGGCACTATTAAACAGTGTGGAAGGAATCGATGCAGCAAAATCAGCTGCTTTAGGTGGTGAAGCTAGATTCCTAAGAGGTCACTACCATTTTGAAGCATGGAAAATGTGGAAAAATGTTCCTTATTACTCTGAGGAAGATACTGATTTTAGAAAAGCAAATACAGCAGATATTGTTCCTAATATCTTAGCGGATTTTGAAGCAGCAGCAAGTTCTTTGCCAGCAGTTCAGGGTCAGCCAGGTAGAGTAACATCTGGTGCAGCTAATGCTTATATTGGTAAGTTGCACTTATACAATGGTAACTGGAGTGAAGCTAAAGCTGCTTTAGACAAAGTAGTAAATAGCGGAAACTATTCTTTGAATCCATGTTTCCACGATATTTTCTCTGTTGGTTTAGAAAATGGACCAGAAATGGTATTCTCTATTCAAGCATCTGTAAATGATGGTACTTCTGAAGGCCAGAACGGAATGTTTGGAGATAGATTAAACTTCCCTCACGGGGGTAGCCCATTTGGATGTTGTGGTTTCCACCAACCTTCTCAAAACTTAGTTAATGCACACAGAGTAGATGATGCTGGTTTACCATTATTCTCTACTTTCAACGATGTAATAGTTGATGAGAACTATACTGGACCACTTGATCCTAGATTAGATTGGACGGTTGGACGTGATGGTATTCCTTTCTTAGATATTGGTGTACATGATCCATCTTGGATTAGAGCGCGTTCTTTCTCTGGACCATACTCTCCTAAGAAATTTTCTTACGAGGCTGGACAAAATCAACAAGCTGGTGGTTGGGTATCTACTCAATTATCTCCAATTAACTTCCCTATCATCCGTTACTCTGATGTCTTATTGATGTTAGCAGAAGCAGAAGTAGAATCAGGAAGTTTAGAGAGAGCTAGAGAATTGACCAATATGGTAAGAGCTAGAGCTGCTGGCTGTGCACAAGGTGCAGATGGCGCTAGATCAGGTATTACTGCTGCTGAAGGAGCAGCTTATGGTAATTATAGCGTTGCTACTTACGATGATGCTTGGACTAACCAAGGTGCTGCAAGAGATGCAGTTAGATACGAAAGAAGATTGGAATTAGCATTAGAAGGTCACCGTTTCTTTGATTTAAGAAGATGGGGTGTTGCTGGTGATGTTATCAATACTTATTTAGAGGTAGAGAAAACTATAAGAACTACTTACTTAAGTAACTCTGCTGGTTATTCTGCTAAGCATGACTTAATGCCATTACCAACAATTCAAATTGAATTGAGTAAGGTAGATGGTTCGCCAATGCTACAACAAAATCCTGGTTACTAAGCCAGTTTGTTAATAAAATAATTTTAAGAGAGCGACTATTCTTTAATAGTCGCTCTTTTTTTATTTTTGCCCTAGCTTATGATTTTATCCGAACACTAGTATAGATAATATTTACTGATTAAGGTCTAAGCTACTAAAAAACAATTTAGCTTACGTTCAAAAAGAACAATGAGAAAACATAGCTTTTATAATTTAGCTTTCTTTTTAATAATTAGTCTGTTCGCTTGTCAACCTGATAGTCAAGAAACAACTAAACCTACCGCTAAATCTATCACCCCTCCTAAAGATGCTTTATTTCAAAAACTAGCACCGACTCAAACAGGCATCGACTTTATCAATAAAGTAAAGGATGGAAAGGATTTCAATGTCTTAACTTATCGTAATTTTTATAATGGGGGAGGAGTTGGTATTGGTGATATCAATAATGATGGATTAGATGATATTTTCTTTACCGCCAATATGCAATCCAATCAACTCTATTTAAACCAAGGAGACTTAAAATTTAAAAATATCAGTGAAGCTGCTGGTATTGCAGGACAAAGAGGGTGGAGTACAGGTGTATCAATGGTAGACGTAAATAATGATGGCTTTTTGGATATTTATGTGTCCAATTCAGGAGACATTGCAGGAGATGACCGAACCAATGAATTATACATCAATAATGGGGATTTAACCTTTACAGAACAAGCTGCAAAATATAATCTTGCCGATGAAGGATTTAGTACCCATGCTTCTTTTTTTGATTATGATTTGGATGGGGATTTAGATTGCTACATTTTAAATAATAGCTTTAAAGACCCCAGTAAGCTAGCTTCCTTTAGCAAGACTAGAGCTATCGAAGATGAAATGGGTGGCGATAAACTAATGCGAAATGATAATGGTGTTTTTATAGATGTTAGCAAAAAAGCTGGTATCTATAAGAGTTCGATTGGCTTTGGATTAGGAGTTTCCGTCAGTGATATTAATGGGGACTACTTCCCTGATATTTATGTTAGTAATGACTTTTGGGAAAGAGATTATATGTATATCAATCAAGGGGATGGTACTTTTTCAGAGGAGTTACCAGAAAGATTCAATATTTGTTCGGTATCTAGTATGGGCGCAGATATTGCTGATTTGAACAATGATGGGTATGCTGATATTTTTACGACGGATATGTTAGCAGCAGATAATTATCGACTGAAAGCACATACCATGTTTGACCCTGTCTATTTAGATGATTTACAATATCGGTCTAGTTTTCATTATCAAGTTTTGCAAAATTGCCTACAGATTAATAATGGAAAAGGAGAATTCCAAGAAGTAGCCAACCTTAGTGATGCAGCGGCAACAGATTGGAGCTGGGGAGCTTTGATTTTTGATTTTGACAATGATGGTTGGAAAGATATTTATGTTTGTAATGGTATCTACAAGGATATCATGGACCAAGATTTTACCAACTTTCTTGCAGATAGAGACGAAGTAAAAAAGATAGTACAAGAAAAAGGAAAATTTGACTTCAGAGATTTTCTACCTTTTATGAAATCGTCTCCATTGCCTAATTATGCTTTTCTCAACCAACATAATAATTTATTTAAAAATAAAGCGGCAGACCTAGGTTTCGTGGACGCGGAATTTAGTAATGGTGCAGCTTATGGGGATTTGGACAATGATGGAGATTTAGATTTGGTGATTAATAATGTGAATATGTCAGCTAGTGTCTATCAAAATACAGCTAGTAAAAAAGGAAATCACTTTATCAGCATTGACCTCAAAGACGAAAAAAGCAAGAACCAATCAGCTATAGGCGCGACGGTTAAAGTAAAAACAGCAGAAAGCGAATATAGTCAACAGCATTATGTAGCAAGAGGCTTTCAAAGTAGTGTCGCTTCAGGACTTTTATTTGGATTGAATAGTGCGACTGCTGTAGAATCGGTAACAGTGGTTTGGCCTGATAGAACCGTTCAAACCATTAATAATCCTCCAATTGACCAACCACTAACTATAATAAAAGATACCAATAAAAAGGTGGCTATCTCAACTATTGCAGACTCGGAGTATCTACTGAAATCGACTAATGTTATTCTTGGCGATAGCGAACACAAGGAAAGTAATTTTAATGATTTTGATTTTGAAAGATTATTACCTAGAATGTTATCTACCGAAGGGCCTAAAATTGAAACGGGCGATTTAAATGGAGATGGACATACCGATTTTATCACTTTGGGCGCAACAGGAGATGTAGATAAAGTCTTTCTTCAAAATGTAGCTGGTAAGTTTGAACGAAAAGAAAATCCAGCTTTTACAGAAGACGTAGCTTTTGAAAGTACTTGTGCTGCTTTATTTGATAATGATAGAGATGGAGACTTGGACCTAGTCATAGGTTCTGGTGGAAATGACTTTGGTAAGGGCATGGATGGCTTTTTACTAAGATTTTATGAAAATGATGGTCAAGGAAATTTTACTAAAAATAAAACTTTAACCCCTCCTGCTGGCGGACAATTTTCTGTGATTGCGCCTAATGATTTCGATAAAGATGGGGATATTGATTTGTTTGTTGGTGCAAGGTCTATTCCTGGCAATTATGGTTTGACGCCTCGTAGTTTCTTACTGAAAAAATCAGGTAATACTTGGAGAGATATTACTAAAAAAGAATTGGCGACTGTTGGGATGATTACCGATGCGACTTGGACAGATTATGATGGAGATGGAGATGATGATTTATTGCTAGTCGGTGAATATATGCCAATTACCTTTTTTGCAAATGATGGCAATACCTTTGAAAAAAGCAAGACGATTAAAAATAGTGAAGGCTGGTGGTTAGATATTACTTCCAATGATTTAGATAAGGATGGGGATATGGATTTTGTATTGGGTAATTGGGGGCTGAATACTAAATTTAAGGCTTCTCCTCAACATCCAATCGAATTATACACTAAAGACTTTGATAAAAATGGCAAATCTGAATTTGTCTTAAATTGGAAAGCACCAGCAGATGATAAACTATACCCTTTTCATACTAAAATGGATATGACTGCTCAATTGCCGCACCTAAAAAAGAAGTTTCTAAAATATGAACAATTTGCGAAAGCAGATTATGAAACGCTCTTTACAAATGCTGAAAGGAAAGGGGCAATAGGTAGAAAAGCAGTCACCCTACAAACAGCTATTCTAAGAAATAATAACGGAAACTACAATTTAGAAACGCTACCTATCGAAGCGCAAGTTGCGCCGATGTTTGCTTCTGTAGTTGAAGATTTTAACCAAGATGGTCTGCAAGACATCTGGATGAGTGGTAATTTTTATGGACTTAAACCAGAAGTTGGTCGCCATAATGATTCTAGAGGGGTCTTATTATTAGGACAAACTAATGGACAATTTAAAGTTGCTAATGAATTAGTGACACCTATTGCAGGAGAAGTTAGAGACGCCCAAATTTTGACCAATAACCAACAACAAAAACTATTGTTGATTGGCATAAACAACGAAGAAATAAAAGTATTAAACTGGTAGCACACTGGTAGCACAGGATTTATCCTGTCCTGTCCCTTGGTCTTTAGACCAAGGCCGCTATAGAGAAGCTCCTAGCCTTCTTTTATATCGTAAACGTTGAAAGTTTATGATGATAATTCAAACAAAAAGATAAGTGATAAACCGCATATTAACCCTATACCTTTTAGCGATACTGTTTGGATGCCAATCCAAACCAACCACCCAATTTCAATCCTTACCTGCTGACCAAACGGGCATTACGTTTAATAATGTCATTCAAGACCATGATACGCTGAGTATTTTGAGTTATGAATATATTTATAATGGCGGTGGGGTAGCAATTGGGGACTTAAACGGCGATAATTTACAAGACGTGGTCTTCACAGGTAATATGGTGGATAATGCCATTTATTTGAACCAAGGCAACCTTAAATTCCAAGATATTTCTAAAGTATCGGGCATCTTAGACGGTCAGCGGTGGAGTTCAGGGGTTACCTTGGTGGATGTAAATGTAGATGGCTTATTGGATATTTACATTACAGCAACAGGACATGATAAAGTAGCTGATAAAACGAATCAATTATTTGTCAATCAAGGTGCGAATGAAAATGGGATTCCAACCTTTCTAGAGAAAGCAACGGAATACGGAGTGGCAGATAATTCCAACAGCACCAATGCTACCTTTTTTGACTACGATAATGATGGCGATTTAGATTTATTTGTAATCGTCAATAAAATGCGACCTGACCAACAACCAAGCCGCTATCGAAAAAAGGCGAAAGATGGTAGTTCGGCAACGACTGATAAATTATATGAGAATGTATGGAATGAAGCATTAGGGCACCCTGTCTTCCAAGATGTTGGTAAAGCAGCTGGTATTTTGACAGAAGGCTTTAGTCTAGGAGTAAACATCTGTGACTTGAATGAAGATGGTTGGAAAGATATTTATATCACTAACGATTATTTGTCCAATGATTTGTTGTACATCAATAATCAAGATGGCACATTTACCAATCAAGCGGACATCTATTTTAAGCACACCTCATTTTCTGCGATGGGGAACGATGTAATGGATTTGGATAATGATGGAGATTCAGAAATTATAGCTTTGGATATGTTACCGAAAGATAACTATCGCCGAAAGACGATGATGCCTCCTAATAAATATGTAGACTATATCAATAATGAAAAATTTGGCTATCAGTTTCAATCTATGCGAAACACCCTGCAAGCTAATCGAGGCGTAACCAGTTTACAAGACAGCCAAGCGGTATTTAACGATGTGGCCTTAATGGCTGGTATTGCTGCTACGGATTGGAGTTGGACGCCTTTGGTAGCAGATTTTGACAATGATGGGCAACGAGATTTGATTGTCACCAATGGTTTTCCAAAGGATGTGACAGATAGAGATTTTATTGATTATAATATGGATGTTGGGTCTTATGCAGAGGATGGCTTTTTGATAGATAAAATTCCTTCCGTCAAAATCAATAATTATGCCTTTAAAAATAAGGGAGATTTATCTTTTACAGATGTTTCTAAAGCGTGGGGGATAACTGAACCTTCTTTTTCTAATGGAGCAGCTTATGGCGATTTGGACAATGATGGCGATTTGGATTATGTGGTTAATAATATTAATCAGACTGCTTCTGTTTATGAAAATAAAAACTTAGCTCAAACCAATTGGCTAAGAATAGCTTTAAAGGGGCCAAAAACTAACCCTTTGGGTATTGGGACAAAAGTATTCGTATATGCGGATAGTATAGGGATGCAAGTGGTAGATTTTACTTTGACGAGAGGTTATTTGTCATCGGTAGAACCTTTGCTACATTTTGGTTTAGCTAATCAGAAGGAAGTCGATAGTCTCGTAGTTATTTGGCAAGATGGAAAACAAGAAAAACTAACCAATGTTTCTGCTAATCAAACCCTTGTCGTCTTGCACCAATCGGCTAATGCTCTACCTTATACTTTAGCGAAAGCTACAGCTGCGCCCTCTCTTTTTAAAGAAATTACTAAGGAAGTCGGGGTCAATTTTATACATCAAGAGTTAGACTTTATTGATTTCAATGTACAGCCGATGTTGCCACATAAACTTTCTCAATACGGTCCTGCTTTGGCAGTAAGTGATGTGAATGGAGATGGCTTGGAAGATGTATTCATTAGTGGCTCTCATTTTGAAAAAGGTACTTTTTTAATACAACAAACAAATGGACGGTTTACAGAAGAAGACTTGATTCAATATGGTGATGAAAAAGAAGCCGTAAAACCAGAAGAATTGGGCGCTCTATTTTTTGATGCTGACCAAGATGGAGATGACGACTTGTATATCGTGCATGGTGGTTATGAATATGTATTGACAGATAGCCAATATATTGACCGAATGTACCTCAATAACAATGGGCGATTTGTTTGGAGCCCGAATGCCTTACCTGAGAATTTGAGCAGTGGTTTGTCAGTAAGAGCCGCAGATTATGACCAAGATGGGGATTTAGATTTATTTGTTAGCGGCAGGGTCAATCCTACTAAATATCCTTTACCTGTCGATAGCTATATTTTGAAAAACGAAAGTAGTGAAAACGGAATTCGATTTGTAGATGTAACTGCAGAGGTGGCACCTATGCTGATAGAAATAGGTATGATTTCTGATGCACTTTGGACCGATTATAATAATGATGGACAAATAGATTTAATCTTAGCAGGCGAATTTATGCCTATTCAGTTTTTGAAAAATGTAGGTGGTACTTTCCAAGACGAAACAAAGATTAGTGGTATTCAACGACATACGGGGTGGTGGAATAGTTTGACAAGTGGTGATTTTGACAATGATGGAGATATGGATTATATTGTTGGAAATACAGGTAGAAATACGAATACCGATATCTCTGAAAACCACCCAATCAAAGTGTATTATAAGGACTTTGATAATAATGGAAATGGTGATTTGTTCCCTGCTTGTTATTTTCCAGATAGAGCAGGTGAAATGCAAGAATATCCTTATTTCGGTCGACTTGAAATTGCTAAACAGTATAATGTTATACCGAGAAAATTCCCTTTCCATAAAGAATTGGCAGTGACAACAATGGATAAATTATTTACTCCTGAAGAAATGGAAGGTTGTCTCATCTTAGCCGCTAATAATTTTAATAGCTCTTATATAGAAAATTTGGGTAACGGAAAATTCTCCCTAAAAGCGATGCCTAAAAGTGTACAACGGTCTCCAATTTATGGTATGCAAACAGTAGATGTAAATCAAGACGGACATTTAGATGTTTTAATGGTTGGGAATGATTACGGAATGGAAGTTTCTGTCGGACGTATGGATGCCCATGATGGTATTGTTGCTTATGGTGACGGACAAGGAAACTTTGACATTCAAGATGCTAGTACATCGGGGTTTCTGGTGCAAGGAGATGCCAAAGCATTGGTCACTATTGCGCATCAGGCAACGGGTGAACAATTGTTTATCGCTTCTCAAAATAGAGGACCGCTCAAAATTTTTACAACTGGAATAAAAAATAAAACTATTGATTTAAAAGAATCAGATGTATCTGCACTGATTCAGCTTAAGAATGGAAAAACACGAAAACAAGAGTTTTATTTCGGTACTGGATTTTTATCACAGTCAAGTCGGTCGGTCTTAATGGATGATGCGATAGTTAAGGTGATAATAACTAATGACAAAGGGGATAAAAGAACGATTGCTGTCGGAGAATTGTCGACGCAATAAAAATTATAGCCAGTTCGAAGTGATGTTTTTTAGGTAGTTTAAACTGGTTGTGTTTTTACTCAAATTATATCTTTCTTAGTAGTGATGAAAAAAGGTAAAATTATTTTATCAAAGTTCCTTAATCATTTTTTACCCTATAAAAGACCTTATTTTTACAACTATTTTAATCGATTTTAGTTTATTTCTTGCTTGTTCTTAGCCAATACCACCAAAATCAGAATTTCTACAAATTATATTTGATATATATTTATATCTTGGCGCATTTTCTTGCTTTACCTTAAAGTTAATGACAAAACGTATGCATTTTATTATGAATAAAAATAATAGGTTAAAATCAATTGTAAGATGTGGTTGCTATTTCCTGTTTTTGCTTTTAGCTTTTAGTCCAACTTCACTGATGGGGCAAGAGATAGAAACCTTTCAACTAGGAGAGAAAACAACTGTCATAAAACCCATTACTTGGACAGGAACCATTTACTCTTCAGAGAAGAATGAACCTATAATCAATGCGGTACTTCAGTCTGACGGTGGTATCAATGCCATCACGGATTTGGATGGTAGGTTTAAAATTAACTTACCTAAAAGAACACATATTTTTACCATTACAGCACTAGGCTTTGAAGATAAAAAGGTGAGTATTGATGCTTATACTTCTGCGAAACTTGACCTTATCTTAAATGTAGAAGCAGTTTTGATAGATGAGGTTATTGTAAGTGGTGCCTCAGATAGAAGTGCTTTGAAAGAAGTTACCCCAGGCTTACAACGATTGAATGCCGAACAACTAGAGACTCAGTCTAAGTTTTTCGGAGAAATTGATATTCTTAGAAGTCTACAATCTATTTCTGGGGTGAGTAACACAGGAGAAGGTGCTTCAGGCTTTAATGTGAGAGGTGGAAATACTGACCAAAATTTAATCTTACAAGATGGACATTTGATTTTTAATCCATCTCATGCTTTAGGCTTTTTCTCTTTATTTCATCCAGATTTAGTCCAGTATGTAGATTTATACAAAGGAGGGATTCCAGCCAAATATGGTGGCCGTTTATCATCTGTCTTAGCGGTAGAAACTAGAGATGGAGACAAAGAGCGATTCAAAATGAAAGGAGGAATTGGCATGGTCTCTAGTCGGCTATCCTTAGAAGGACCAATTATTAAGGACAAAGTCTCTTTTATTGTTGGGTCAAGGTATAGTTATGCAGATTGGATTTTTAATTTAGTGGACAATCCTGAAGTGGCAGAAAGTAGTGCTTTTTTTAATGATGTAACGGCAAAGATTAATGCTCGACTGTCTCCAACTACCAATTTGGGAGGTAGTTTTCTAAGGAGTAGAGATGATTTTCAATTGGGTGACGAAGCTAGATTTGATTATTCGACCGTATCAGGGGAGGCTTATCTAAAACAGCTAATTGGCGATAAAATGAACTTGACATTGAGTGTGAATAAAGGTCGCTATGAGAGTTCACTTTTTGATTTGAAAGGAAATGACCAATCAAAATTTACCAACGCCATTGATTATACCAGAGGGAAGTTAGATTTTTTATATGTGGTATCGGATAATTATAAATTAAATGTCGGAGCTGATTTGAATTTGTATGAAATTAGCCCAGGTAAAATTGCTCCAAGAAATGAATCCTTCATTATTCCAGATGAATTAGAGAAGGAGAATGGTCGAGAGATTGCAGGCTATATAGAGAACCAATTTACCATAAAAGAAAATTTAGAAATTTCTGCAGGTTTAAGATTTACTTCCTTTGCGAATATAGGGGCTAAAACGGTCAATATTTATCCCGATGGAGAAATAAAAACGGATAGAAATATTATCAACCAACAAACCTATGGTGATGGAGAAACAATTGCCTCTTTTACGGGCTTCGAACCAAGACTTTCTTTGCGGTATGAATTAAACGAAAGGGCTTCGGCAAAGTTGGGCTACGCTCGAACCTACCAATTTTTAGCACAAGTTTCCAATACTGCTTCTGCCACGCCCATTGATATCTGGCAATTGGCCAATCAGCATGTTGCGCCTCAGTATTCTGATAATTATTCTGTTGGTTTCTTTAAAGATTTTGGTGTTAAAAAATATCAAAGTTCTGTGGAAGTATTTTACCGGAAATCAGTAGGTATTTTAGATTATAAAGATTTTGCTCAATTATTATTGAACCGACAAATAGAAACAGAATTGGTAACAGGCGAGGGTTTGTCTTATGGCGTTGAATTAAACCTAAAAAAGCAAACGGGTAGTTTTCGTTGGGATATGAATTATACTTTTTCTAGTTCTGAAAGACAGATTTTGCCTACGAATGAACAAGTTGGCGTAAATCGAGGAGAATGGTATTCTTCCAACTATGACATTCCTCACGTTTTTAATGCTAGTTTGGTAAAGCAATTTAACAATAAAACCAATTTGGCGATTAATTTCACCTATCGAAGTGGTCGACCTACGACTGCCCCTGTAAGTTCTTACTCCAGTGATAATGTATTAAATGTGCCGATTTATTCAGATAGAAATAAATTTAGAGTACCTGATTTTCATCGTTTAGATTTAGCGTACACTATTGGACCATTTGGCAAAAAAGATGGAAAAGTAGACCATAGTATTACCTTATCAGTTTATAATTTATATGGTCGTAAAAATGCCTATTCGGTTTACTTTAGACAAAATTCTTTTGAAAGTGTAAAGGCTATCCGTGTGGCTACATTGGGAACTATTTTCCCTTCTATCACTTATAATTTTGATTTGAAATAGTTAAGAAATGAAAAAATATTTACTATACCTCATAGCATTAATTTTTACGGCAGGCATTTGGTCTTGTATTGATGAAATTGCTTTAAATGTCGATACGGAACAAAGAACATTGGTCATAGATGGATTTGTAACGGATAGTTTGGGCGATTTTCGACTAAAATTGTCACAAAGTTCCATCATCGGAATAGGCAATGATAATATTCTAGACCCAGTTCCAGGGGCTACCATACAATTATTGACTAATGACGGAGAAGCACATCCTTATGAGGAATCAACAGAATTACCTGGAACTTATGAGTTGTTTAGTTTTAAAGCTTTACGTGGAAAAGAATACTTTATTGATATTGTATTACCTGATGGGAAGCACTATCAATCTACCCCTGAAAAATTGAGGTCAACTAGTTCGATTGATGAAATTTCCTATGATGTTAACGAAGAAACTTATCGAAATAATGCAGGAGAATTAATCACCGAAAATATTATTTCTGCGAAAATCGCAACTAGCTTTTCCTCAGAGGATCCTCCTTTTTTACGATGGAGAGTAACAGGACAATATCAAGTACAAGAAAATTATCCGATGGCATTGAATCCCCTTCGATGTTATGTAGATGTCAATTTGGATATTAATGATATTCGAATTTTTGATGCTTCCAAAGTAAATGGCGACAGGTTATTAGAGCAAACTATTGCGGAAACAGTCTACGATTTTAGATTTGGAGAACAATTTTGTTTTCATATCTCTCAATTTTCTATCTCCGAAGCCGAATATAATTATTGGGCGAATATTCAAGAAATCATAGATATAGATGGTAGTTTGTTTGACCCACCTCCTGGAACAGTGATTGGAAATATAAGAAATGTGGACAACCCAGAAGATGTAGCAGTGGGATATTTTTCTGTCGCTTCCGTCTTTTTTAAAAGATACTTTGTCAATCGAGATGAAACTGGTTTTTCGGTTCGGTCTAAATGTGAAGGTTTTTTCTTGAGAGTACCTTTCGCTTGTGATGATTGCCTTTTGTTGAATAATAGTACGCTTGAAAAACCACCTTATTGGGAATTTTAACGGATTCAAATCTGCAAGTTCGTTAAGCATATGTCTAAATATTGAACTCATGAAAAAAATACTATACGCGCTAATCCTATTGACTTTTTCCGTAAGTATCTGGTCTTGCATTGACGAAATTGCTTTAAATGTCGATACAGAGCAACGGACTTTAGTGGTCGATGGCTTTGTGACCGATAGCTTAGGCAATTTTCAAGTAAAGTTATCCCAAAGCTCCGTTATTGGTATTGGAAATGATAATATTTTAGACCCAGTACCAGGTGCTACTGTTCAGTTATTGGACACAGATGGCGGTAGTTATCCTTACTTAGAATTAGAAGAACAGCCGGGAGTATATGAATTAGCTGATTTTAAGGCACTTAGAGGAAAAGCTTATTTTATTGATGTGATTTTGCCTGACGGGAATCATTATCAGTCTAAACCTGCTACGCTTCGGTCAAGTAGTAAAATTGATAATATTTCTTATGAAGTTACAGAAGAAACTTATCGAAATAATGTGGGAGATTTGATAACTGAAAATAGGATTTTGACTAAAATTGCATCAGATTTTTCTAACGCAGCTGAACGACCTTTTTTAAGATGGAGAGTATCAGGTCAGTATCAATTACAAGAACAATATAGAGGAGCCTTGAATCCACAAAGATGTTATGTAAATGTCAATTTGGATATTAATGATATTAGACTTTTTGATGCCTCGCAAGTAAATGGAGACGCATTATTCGAACAGGTTATTTCAGAAACAACTTACGATTTTAGATTTGGTGACCAATTTTGTTATCATATTTCCCAATATTCTATCTCCGAAGATGAATTTAATTACTGGAGTAATATTAAAGAGGTCATTGATATAGATGGTAGTTTGTTTGACCCACCTCCAGGTACGGTGATTGGAAATATTGTCAATGTAGATAATGTTAATGATGTAGCAGTTGGTTATTTTTCAGTAGCATCAGTTTCTTTTGTCCGAAATTTTATCAATAGTAATGAGTTGGATGTCTTTGTGCGCCCAAAATGTGCAGGATTTTTCTTTACGCCTCCTTTTGGTTGTATGAATTGTTTGGAGGTGAACAGTAGCACTAGAGAAAAACCCGAATACTGGGAATTTTAAATAATTGCTACAAAGTACAAACTTACTATGACGAAAAATCTATGCTACATTATTGCTTTTTTTATTACTACGCTTCTTTTTGGTATTGCTTGCCAGTCTTTTATTTTTAAACCTAATACTTGGTCTCAGAGAATCTCGGGTGTGGGCTCTATGTCTTCTCCTGTAGCGATTGATTTGAATAAAGATGGTATTAAAGATATTGTGATTGGGGCAGGAGGTAAAGAGTTTTCCCCTACACCTGAAGGCGTACTTGCTTTAGACGGAAAGACTGGAGCTATTCTCTGGAAGGTTCCTGCTAGAAATCAAGTGGTTGGTTCTGCTATTTGTCAAGATATTACAGAAGATGGTATTCCAGATATTTTTATAGGCGGTCGCTCTGCCATCTTTTATGCTTTGGATGGAAGTAATGGAAAAAAAATATGGGAGTTTCTACCAGACGATACCCAAACTGATTATTTCAATGATTCTACCATTTTAAATTTTTATTCTCCTCAATTTATCCCTGATGTAGATAAAGATGGACAACCTGATATTTTAACTGCTTATGGCGGTTTTATTAAAGCTAAACCTGGTCAATTAGACCGCCCCAAAGGTGCTTTAATGGTTTTGAGTAGCCAAACGGGGCAAGTAATCGCCAATGCTCCGATGCCCGACGGAAAGGAGATTTATTGTTCTCCGATTGTCCATGATTTTCAGAATAATGGCAAGCTTCAAGTAATTTTTGGAACTGGTGGAGAAGATATTGCAGGAGGTTTATTTCAGGCCAACTTAGCTGATGTAATGGAAGGAAATCTAAGTAAGGCTAGGCTATTGGCAGATGGCAAAGCAAAAGGCTTTATCGCGCCACCCTTATTGATAGATATAAATTTGGATTTAATAAAAGACATCGTAGTGAATAGTGTAGATGGACGCTTAATAGCAATTGACGGACAATCCAATCAATTATTGTGGGAAATGCAATTAAGTGGCACTTTCGATACTTATAATATGCCTGCTCCTGGTTATTTTGTGGGCGAAGATGAGGTTCCTGATTTTTTTACTAGCTTTGGAAAAGGACCTTGGCCCAATACAGAATATACGGTGCATACCTTGGTAGATGGAAAGACTGGTCAATTAGTTTTTCAAGATACCTTAGGTACTTTTCAATACGCTTCTCCTGTCGTGGCAGATTTTACCAATGATGGGAAATCAGATGTTTTATTAGCCATTAATGCGAAGGTGACCAGTGATTTAAAAGGTAGCCATATGAGCTTTTTAGGCAATAATTTATATGTATATCCTAATGGTCAGGGAAAACCTTTTTTATTAGTTAAAACAACATTGGGTACAAATCTTGGAACGACTCCATTATTGACGGATTTAGACGATGATGGATACTTGGATGTAGTCTATACGTATATGGGCGACCCTGTACAATTTTATTCTTTCAAAGATTTGGTCATTGAACGAACAGAATTGAATCGTCCTGCTAGCTCCGCTAAATGGGGGAATTATATGGGGCAGGATGGACGGTCTATTTTTGAATAAAAAAAATGTTTCTTCCTTCATTTTCTGAAAAAGCCAGCATAAATGCACTTTTTAAGACGATACTTCCTTCTTTTCTTGCTGCTTGTTGCACCTGTAACAGGACAGGGACAAATAGATGAGGCAGATTGGATTGTGCAATTGACGGAAGAAATTTTGGAGGAAACAGATTTATGTGAACGCTGTATATGGGTGAATCCCACGCTCTCCTTTGTCAGGTTTAATGCTGCGGAGTATGTTTTTTTGAGATATAGTTGCTCCACTACAGAGTCCTTTGCTAGAATGTATACTTTAGATGGCACACTTGAAAGTGAGTGTGTTTCTAGAAATGGTATTAGTGAATGCGGTTTTGGAGGCAATGCTTTTACGATTTACACCTTTGCAGATACTATTCTTCAATTATGGAATTGTACCTCAGGGTTTGAATGTGAATTTGCTTTAGAAAATAATATTGACTTAAAAGTTCCCATTACGGTAGATGATAGTCGATGTACAGAAGGGATAAAAATCTTAACAGCTGCAGATGATTTTACTACTTATAGTTGGTCTGGGAATGGCCAAACTGGAAATCAAACTACTTTAGAAATAACGAAAGGTGGCCTTTATACTTTAACGGTTACAGATGAAATAGGCTGTACCTTTGATGGCGAAATTGACATACCAGATATTGCTAAATTAGAGGTAAATATCAAAGGCCCTGCTCAATTCTGCGAAAGTACAGATGTCGAACTCAAAACCGCCAATTTTGCATCTTATCAATGGTCAACGGGAGATACTGAAGAGACCATGATTACCAACCAGGCAGGTACGTATCAAGTCACTGTTACCAATGACCAAGATTGTGAAGGAAGCGCCTCTTTTTTATTAGAAAATTTTGACCCGCTTTCCATAGAAATAATAGCAGACCAAGCTAAAGTTTTTGAAGGCAACCCTGTCCATGTTTCGATAAGTACAAGCTCGAATACTCAACCTTTCGTGGTGGAAGAGTGGAGGAGTAATAGTCGCATAGTTTGTGATAATTGCCCCGAAACAACCTACTTTCCCGTAATCGATAATGAATTGTCGGTATCTGTAATAGATGCCAATGGTTGTCAAAACATGGCTACTTTTTCCATATTAGTGGAAGCATTGCCCTTAGAAGTGTACACCCCAAATATTTTTAGACCCAATAGCATATCTGAAAATAATCGTTTTAATTTATATGGTGCGACTAATATCGAAAGCATAGAAAGCCTTTCTATTTTTGACCGATGGGGTAATTTAGTTTATAACAATACTAATATTTTACCTAATCAAATTGGAGAAGGGTGGGATGGACAAACGGATGGAACTGATGCTCCACAAGGTATTTATTTATTTCAATTCAAAGTACTATTTACCAATGGCGAGCAAAAAATAATTGGCGGAGATGTTTTGTTGATGAGGTGAGCGAGGTCTATAAGGTTATAGGGTTAATGAGGTTTATAAGGTCATGTAAGGGTTCTATAGAACCTCATCACCTTATAAACCTCATTAGCCTCATCAACCTCCCTACTTAAAATACCGCACATAATCAATCTCCATCTGCTGAGGAAAGACTGTCGTTGCATCTGGACTACCTGGCCACTGACCACCAACCGCTACATTAAAAATCATATAGAATGGTGCATTAAAACGGTACTGTTCTCCTTGCATGTCATTAAGACCAATCGTGTGAAAAGCGACTTCATTCTTATACCAAACCAATTGATTCGGTTCCCAAACAAGAGAAAATACATTAAATTGACTATCATAACCTTTGACATCTCCAATAGAAGAGCCTTTATAGGTACTCCTTCCACTTCCTTGTGCGCCCCAATGAGCTGTTCCGTGGGCAAGATTGGGTTCGTGACCTACCAATTCCATAATATCGATTTCTCCACATGCAGGCCAACCAACATTATCAATGTTTTTTCCTAGCATCCAGATAGCGGGCCAAAGACCTTGTCCTTTGGGCAATTTAGCCCTGATGTCAATTCGACCAAATTGAAAGTCTTGTTTGTCTTTAGTATGTATTTTTGCAGAAGTATAATTACTATCTCCTTCTTTCAAAGCTTTAATAACTAATTTGCCATTTTCTAGGAAGATGTTTTGTTCTAAATTTGTATACCATTCTAATTCCGCATTACCCCAACCACAAAGATTTGGACAACCATCTCCGATATCAAAGTTATAATCTTCTAAATTAAGACTTTGTGCATCAAATTCATCTTGCCATTGTAAGTCATAGCCATAATAGCTACTCGGCGTTTGATACCCCTCATCGTCATAATTAGAAGGGTCATCATTGTCTTTGATGACGCCGATGACTGTTGGGTTGTCAATAGATACATTATCAGGGGAAGAAAGGGTCATGCTCATCTTCTCATCTACTTCATTAATATCATCGTCTACTACTGTGATTTCAATTCTTGCTCTATTAGCACCAGCTTCTAATATAACACTTCCGCTCGTTTCTATAAAGTCTACACCTGGTTCGGCAGAAATTCCCTCTATGGTATAATTTAAGGTAACGGCTTGTTCAGGAGGTGATGCGGGAAAAATTTCAAAAAGCATGATGGAGTTGCCCGTTTGTTCAAAAGCCCTGCTTTCTTGTACGGATATTTCCACTAAGCTTGCAGGAGGTGTTGTCATGCCACCATCTCCTCCACACCCAAAAGAAAGTATAACAAAAGAAAATAGAATAGTTTTAAAAATAATAGATTTCATCTGTTTTGATTATTTATTTAATTTTTTTGCTCTTTCACGGGATTTGTCAAAGAACCATACTAAAGTTAAAATTACTAATTTTTTTGTAAGCTTAGAATGTTCTTTTGTCAAGAAGAAATCATATTTCTCATTAAGTAGTGTGGAATACCTATTTTTTCTTGTGACAAAGCTAATTTTCATTATTTATCAAGAACTTTGAAAAAACAAATGGTCAATTTATTTTTATCTATAAAGACATTTTTTTTATTAAAAAAGCGTACATTCGACGAAATAATTATTTAGCTAATAAAGAATTATGAAAAGACGAGAAGCCATTCAAAATATCTTTCTTTTATCTGCTGGAATCGCATTGTTGCCTAACTGTCAGATGGAAGAAAAAGGGCCTGTTTATGCAAACGTTCCTTTAGAAAAGGGACAAAGAACCTTGATGAACTTGCTAACCAATGCCATCTTACCAAGAGAAGGCACAAAAGTGACTACCCCAGAAAGTACCACAGATTTTATATTGACGATGTTAAATGATTGCTCTTCACCAGAAGACATTCAACAGTACCTTTTAGGTATGAAAGAATTTCAGGTGGGTATCAAAGAACTGTACAACACTTCTTTTAAGAAAATGATGCCCGAAAAGCAAATAGAACTATTTAATACGCTAGGCGAATCTGAAAAAATGACGGATGCTGCCAAAGCCTTTTTCAATAGAACGGTAGGGGCAACTCGCCAACATTTTACAAGCTCAGCATATTTTATGAAAAATCACCTCGATTTTGAATTTGCGCCAGGACGATATTTGGGTTGTGAACCTGTGTAATCTATAGCGCCAAGCGCTGTTTGGTGAAGCAACTAACTTGAAAATAAGCCAAGTAGAGCTTGGTACTACAAAATATAAATATGACCAATAATACAGACCATACCTACGACGCCATCATCATCGGAGCAGGCATGAGCGGCAGTTACGCTGCCAAAGAACTCTGTGAAGGAGGCATGAAAACCTTGCTATTAGAAAGAGGGCGCAATGTCGAACACATCAAAGATTATCCGACCACTAGTATGCAACCTTGGGAATTTCCGCATCGCGGACAAATACCCCATGATGTCAAAAAAGCGAATCCTGTTATCAGTCGATGCTATGCTTATAAAGAAGACGCCATGCACTTTTTTGTAAAAGATACAGACCATCCATATATCCAAGAAAAACCTTTTGATTGGATTAGAGGCTATCAAGTAGGAGGAAAGTCAATCATGTGGGCGAGGCAAGTGCAGCGTTGGAGTGATTTTGATTTTGAAGGACCTGCTCGAGATGGTTTTGCTGTAGACTGGCCGATTCGCTATAAAGACTTAGAAAAGTGGTACACCAAAGTAGAAGGATTTATTGGGGTGTCTGGCAATAAAGATGGTTTAGATATGTTGCCTGATGGCGACTTTCTAAAAGCCTTCGATTTAAATTGTGTAGAGTCTTATTTCCAAGAAAAAATAAAAGAGAATTATAAGAATCGGCATGTCATTTATGCGCGTTGTGCCCACTTGACCGAGAATCGACCTATTTTCAAAGAGCAAGGTCGAGTGCTTTGTCAAGGTCGAAATATTTGCCAAAGAGGTTGCCCTTTTGGTGGTTATTTTAATGCCAATTCCACCTTAATTCCTTGGGCGAACCGAACGGGTAATTTGACTTTGAAACCGCATTCTGTCGTGCATTCTATCATTTTTGATGATAAATTGAATAAAGCAACAGGTGTTCGAGTAATTGATGCCAATACCAATGAAACGACCGAATATTTTGCTAAAATCATTTTTGTCAATGCTGCTACCTTAAATACCAATGCCCTCTTGTTAAATTCTAAATCGGAGCGATTTCCTGATGGTTTAGGGAATGATAGTGGTGTATTAGGCAAATATGTCGCATTTCATAATTATCGAGCTCGGATTAGTGCGACGCATTCAGGGCATAAAGATAAAAGAGCCGTTGGTGGACGTCCAACGAGTGGCTATCTTCCAAGATTTAGAAATGTTTACAAGCAAGAAACGGACTTCTTAAGAGGATATGCCGCTGGCTTTGGGGCGAATCGCTATCGAAATGTCAATGCAGAAGGTTTCGGCCAAGAACTGACACAAGGTTTATTAAAGCAACATGATTTAGGACCTTGGAGAGTTGGTTCTCATATGATGGGCGAGACGATTCCGAAATTATCAAATATGGTAAGTTTAGATGCTGAGAAAGTCGATAAATGGGGCATTCCTTTATTGAAAATAGATATCGATTACGATGATAATGATGAAAAGATGATTCAAGACTTTTTTGAGCAATTGACTGATATGTACCAAAAAGCTGGGTTTACAGATATTAAAACAACCGATGATAAAAGGAATCCTGGCTTGGATATTCACGAAATGGGCGGCGTCCGTATGGGTAAAGACCCAAAGACTTCTATGCTCAATAAATGGAATCAGTTGCATGCTTGTAAAAATGTTTTTGTGACAGATGGGGCATGTATGACTTCCGTTGCTACTCAAAATCCTTCTTTGACTTTTTGTGCATTGACTGCTAGAGCTGCGAATTATGCACTGGAACAGGTTAAAAAAGGGGAATTGAGCTAGGTGATTTAGAATTTTCAATTTAGAATTTTCAAAACTTATCAGTTGATGGCAACTTTTACTGCTAATTGGAAGTCTGATAGGATAAAAACTTCCTTTTTAGCTGTATTTGATTAGTGTGCATCTTGTAAAATTAATTATCATTGGTTTAAGAACGACGCACAAATAAAGTCAACTATTGCTTAAAAGAAGAACTCCTTGCACAAGAGATGACTAATGCTCCCCTTGAAAAGTGAAAATTGAACATTGAAAATTGAAAATTCCCAAATCCCTTTCTTACTTTTGGGTTTTTCATTTTTATATAAAAATAATGGCTGACTATAAATACATTGCTTTTCATTCATTAGGCCCTATTGCGGCGATTATTCTAAATCGACCTGAAGCAATGAATGCCTTGAGTCCACAGTTAGTGGAAGAGTTAAGAGATGCCGTGAAAATAGCAGGTAAAGACCCTGAAGTGGAGGTGGTAATGGTCACAGGAGCAGGACGAGCTTGGTCAGCAGGCGTTGATTTAAAAGCGTTGAATGATGGCATAAAGGACGGTGCTTTCACATCGGATAAAATGTTAAACGATGGAAATGAACTGATGCATTTGCTCCAAACCATACCTAAACCGACTATTGCCGTAGTCAATGGTTTTTGCTTCACAGGCGCTTTAGAATTAATGATGGCATTTGATATTGTTGTTGCTGCCGAAGAAGCCCAAATTGGAGATACTCATGCGAAATGGGGCATAATACCAAAATGGGGTATGAGTCAACGATTAAGCCAATTAGTTGGTCCACAAAAAGCTAGAGAACTATCTTTTACTTGTGAGCCTATTTCTGGTAAAGAAGCAGCTCGAATTGGTTTGGTAAACAAGGCAGTTCCATTGGCAGATTTAGATGATACCGTCAACGAAATGGTTAATAAAATACTAGGGAACAGTCGACAAACCATTGCTGCCATGAAGCATCTATATCGGCAAGGAGAGTTGAATACCTTAAAAGAAGGTTTGCAAATTGAGCAAGATTTTGAAGCGACGATTACCGATAGAATTGAATTTTTAAAAGATTTTGTGAATAATAAATAACTTCTTATGAAATTAGCACCATTCCATTTAGCCTTTCCTGTTTACGACCTCAAAGCGACGCGTGAATTTTACGAAGATTTATTAGGCTGTGGCGTTGGTCGTACGTCTGACCGATGGATAGATTTTAATTTTCATGGCTCTCAAATTTCTGCGCATTTAGTAGATAATAAAGAAATCGAGGTGAACACTAATCATGTAGATGGTAAAGATGTACCAGTTAAACATTTTGGTGCGATTCTAGAAATGCCCGTTTGGGAAGCATTGGCCGCAAAATTGAAAGCTGCGAATATTGAGTTTATCATCGAGCCTTACGTTCGTTTCAAAGGTGAAGTTGGAGAACAGGCAACCATGTTTTTCTTAGACCCTTCTGGAAATGCCGTTGAATTCAAAGCTTTCCAAAATTTTGACCAGATTTTTGCGTCATAATGATGATGAAAAAACAAATCCGTCTTTTAGCATTTTGCTTTAGCCTCCTATTTATAGACAGCATAGCTGTTTATAAATAGGACACTAAAACAAAATGACGGACTTATTTTTTCATGGCCACTTAATCAACTTTATGTCTATTCGTTTAGTGCTTCCAAAATATAGGAGCTCTTTTAGATAAACACTAATACCACCACTGATTGTCCACTGTTATTTATATTATTTGCGTGATTACCATCTTTCTAATAGTCTTTGGACTTGTGGCATTCACAACCTATACTTTAAGGCGTGCTTATTTAGCTTTAAAGGCAGATTATGACCAACAGACAAAAGTTGTGAAATTTGTTTTTTATACCCTAACGCTCTGGTTATTATTGATAGCGGTTTTGGCTATTGGTGGATATTACAGTAATTTTAAATACCTTCCGCCAAGGATATTTGTTTTGGGTATTTTACCTCCACTAATCTTGACTATTGTTCTTTGTTTTTCTAAGTCCTTTACCAAAATATTACAACGAATCCCGCCCGCTTGGTTAATAAAAGTACAGAGTTTTAGAATTGCGATGGAGTTGATGCTGTGGTTGGCATTTATAGGGAATTTGATGCCTTTTCAGATGACTTTTCAAGGATTTAATATGGATATCATTGCGGGGATTACGGCTTTGTTTGCAGGAAATATTTTTTTTAGAAAAGGACGTTTTTTTAAAATAGAAACGGTTATTTGGAATGTTTTTGGTATCCTGCTACTGGTTAATATTGTGTTTATTACCACCATTTCTACACCTGCTCCATTTCGAGTTTTTATGAATGAACCTTCTAGTGCTATTATCGCAACTTTTCCTTTTATTTGGATTCCTACATTTATTGTACCTTACGCATTAGCACTACATATTTTTTCTATTCGACAAGTGTTTATTAAGGATTTACAGCCTTTTGAATAGGGAATCTGTAAGTTTACAAGTATCGGCTGAATGAATTCGTCGATACATTTTAGTCTGATAAACCAATACTTATTTTGAAATTTTTAATTCCCTTCTTATTAATAATATCTACAAACTTGTTGGCACAACAGACAGATAGTCTTTTACATTTCAAGCTACTTTTTGTCGGGGATGTCATGCAGCATAAACCTCAAATCAAAGCTGCTGAAATCAAAGCTAATCAATCCTATGATTATGAATCTTGTTTTAAATACGTAAAGCCTATTATTGAAAAAGCGGATTTAGCAGTTGGTAATTTGGAGGTGACTTTACCTGGAAAACCACCTTATCAAGGGTATCCCCAATTTAGAAGCCCTGATGATTTGGCAAAGGGGCTTAAAGCTACAGGCTTTGATGTGATGGTCACTTCTAATAATCACTCGAACGATGCGGGAAAAACTGGGGTAATAAATACGATAGAAACTTTGAAAAATTATGGCTTTTACCAAACGGGAACTTTCAAGAATGAAGAGGAACGAAGTTTATTTTATCCACTTATCGTCCACAAAAATAATTTTGAACTTGGCTTTTTAAATTATACTTATGGTACCAATGGCTTGAAAACCAAACCGCCTACTGTTGTTAATTATATTGATACAACGATTATTAAAAAAGATTTGGCATTAGCCCAATTAATTAATCCTGATTTTATCATCGTTATTATGCATTGGGGCAAAGAATACCAATTGAATGAGAGTAAAACACAACAAAAATTAACAACTTGGCTATTTGAAAATGGCGCAGATATAGTCATCGGGGCTCATCCTCATGTTATTCAACCTATTAAACAACATCCATCTTCAACAGCGGATGAACAACATTTAGCCGTTTATTCAATGGGTAATTTTATTTCTAATCAAACCAAACCTAACACGGATGGTGGAATTATGGTGGAAGTAGAGTTAGTGAAAAATACAAAAACGAACAAAACTAATTTAGCTAGCCATCATTTTATTCCTGTTTGGAGATATGTCCAGAAAAATAAAAATGGAAAACGTAAATATTTTGCAGTGCCAGTTTCTGCTTTTGAAAACGGGCAAGAACAACTTCTGAATATGTCGGCTACCGATAAAGCAGCAATGAAATATTTTGCTAAAAATACTCGAGAACATTTGAGCAAATCAGATGGGGTAGAGCGGGAAGTATCTTTAGAGGAGGTTAAAAATTAGTTCTTTTTTGCTAGGAGGATAGTCCCACGGATTTAAAACGATTGAACGGATAAAAGCTGATTTGAAATAGAACCCTAAAAGAAAAATCAGTTCTTATCCGTTCAATCTGCGCAAATCAGTGGGACTATCCTATCTAATTTGCCATCTAGTTAGTCATTATCTCAGCGCCTGCCGCCAATCCGCAATCAAATCTTCCACATTTTCCAAACCAACCGAAATTCGCAATAAATTATCTGGTGTAGGACTATCAGGGCCTTCAATAGATTTTCGATGTTCGACTAAACTCTCTACGCCACCTAAGCTAGTAGCCGTTGTAAACAACCTTAATCGCCCTGTTAGTTTCATAGCGTTCTTAGCACTGCCTTTTACTTGCACAGAAAGCATAGCACCAAAACCTCCAATCATTTGTTTTTTGGCTACTTTATGATGCGGATGACTTTTTAAACCGGGATAGTTGACCCGCTCAATTTTTTGATGCTGCTCTAAAAAAGTGGCGAGTTTTGCCGCATTTTTGGTTTGCTGCATGACTCGGACGTGTAAAGTCTTTATGCCTCTAGTAACTAACCAACACTCAAATGGAGAAGGTACGCCACCCGTTAAGGTCTGAATACTTTTTATTTGCTCTGCTAATGGCCCTTTTTCTTTTAAAATTAAACAACCGCCTAACACATCACTGTGTCCACCAAAGTATTTGGACGTAGAATGCATGGATACATCTGCACCATGCTCAAGTGGCCTTTGTAAAACTGGACTAGGCCAAGTATTATCGACCGCACAAATGGCGCCTACTTTATGCGCCATTTTTGAAATTTTGGCAATGTCACTCACATTCAATTGAGGGTTAGAAGGTGTTTCTAACCAAACCAATGCCGTATTTTTTTTAATGGCTTTTTTAACTGCTTTTAAATCAGACATGACCACGGTTTCTACTTTGATACCTTTATCTCCAAATAGCATTTCTGCCATGACTTTTGTGGCATAATAGACATCATGAGGTAAGAGCAAATGGTCGCCTGATTTCAAGGTATTGAAGAGGGCGGTGATTGCTGCCATGCCAGAAGAAAAGGCAAAACCAACGGCTCCTTTTTCTAAAACAGCCAAACTATCTTCTAATAATTGCCGATTAGGATTTTCGGCTCTTGAATATACAAAGCCACTTTTATAGGAACCATCTGCTTCTCGTTCAAAGGTAGTGGATAGGTTAATTGGCGTGGCTACCGCTCCTGTTGTCTTGTCAGGTAGTTGAGTGCTTTGGATGGCGAGTGTTTCGAACTTTAATTTTTTATTCATTATACAATCATTAAGTTACTGGTGGCGATTATTAATCAAAAATTAATTCCTTGGTTAATTGATACCATTGAATAGAATCATTATGCCTGATTTCTAGATTTATAGTATCACTTATCTTCTTCAATTTTGTGTATTCACAATAAGCTTGTAAATCCGTAACTGGATTTTGATTAATTGAAATAACCTCTGAAAATAATGGTAAACCTGCTTTCGAAGCAGGTGTATTTTCCGTAATACTTTCTATTTCTACCTTATTCTGTTCCTCATTAAACTCCGTCGAAAAGCCATATGTTTTCCAAACAAAATTTTGAACACTATCATAAGGTGATAGAAGAATGACTTCGTCTTGCCAACTTATAGTTGTTTTATATGCTTCGAAGAATTCTAGACCAAGGAGGTTCATATGATTTGGACTAGCTACTACGGGTGTTTTTTGGATGGAATAATGGGTATTATTGAAAATTAGACTATCTACTAAATAATACTTTTCATTTAAACTCATATTATTACTTGCATTGCCTAATCCTTTACTTCCTAATCCTAGGATTTTCTTTTTTTTAAAGTTTAATCCGTCTTCGATTAGGAACTTTTCAGCTAAAGATAATGCTCCTGAATTCCCTAAATCAATTCTTACACTTTTTGTAGGTTTCTTCTGCCTAAATTTTATAGAAGTTTCTAAAAAAGAGGTGTATCTATTACCTCTGACTGGAATCTTTATGGTCCGATTATCAAGTTTTTTGGTAGTCAGTTGTTTTGATAGCACAATTAGTTGTTTTTGAAAATCAATCTCCCAAACCAAATGTCTCATTACATCTGCTCCAATAAGACCATATATATCTTCTACACAATCCCAATGAAGGGTACTTTCTTCCGCATTTAATGATTTAAATGTAGCTTTTCCAATTTTTAACGATGGAATTTTTCGAATCCTGGAAAAGTAGATATTTCCACTTATACCCATTGAAACCGCGAAACCGTTTCCTTTAAGTGGATTTTCTTTTGTGAAATTTTTAAATACGTAATTACTAGCACCACTATCTAAGATGAATGGATATTTTCTATCACTATTATTTATTTTCACATCTATTATAATATGCCCTGTATTATTGTATCTAAAAGGAATAGTATCTTGTTGGAAATCTTCGTGAAGCTTTCCTTGTTTAAGTTTGTCAAATTGAGAAAAGGTATTAAAAATGAAGAAACCTACGAGTAAGGAAATACTTAGAATTAATATTCCAATCCATTTGGCTATTTTTTTTATCATAATTTATTGCAATAAATTTTCTGACTTTTTTATTCTTTCACAAAAAGAAATTGCACGGATTTTGGGGAGAACTGTACATTTTTCACTTCCGATGGCCGTCGTGTTAAGAGGATTGGAGCGGTATTATTGGATTGATTAATAGGGACCCCTTTTAAATCAACTTCTAAATGGAAATCTTTTTCAGAAATCGAGTCATATCGACTTAAGCCGACTACAAAATTGGTCTTTACTTTATTGGGAAATACCTTCAAACTATCTGGTGCGCCTTTCACCATTACAGGCACGAATATCGATTTTTCGGTGAATTGTTCTACGGGTATATGCACCTGCACAACGGATGCGGAAAGCTTTATCTGAGGTGTATTATTGGGTTGAAGCTGTATCGGACGAGTGGTGGTGTTTTTTAAATTTTCTATTGATAACAAAGTAGTTGGCCAGCCCATATAATTTTCTAAAATCGAATTGGGCCCACTTAAGGTAATACTGTCGGGAGTTAATTGGATAGCAGATTGGAGTTGATGCTCAGCCGCAAAATTTAGTTGACGGTCTAAAATTACGGGCACTTTTTTGGTGGAACTTTCTCCTAATTCAATAGAAATATAATCAAAACTCATGTCTTCGACTGTTATATTTGAAGATTTTGTGTTGTCGACCATCCTTCCTTTGAGCTGATTATTGGTGATGTTTTGTAAAGCCGTGCTGGCTAAATCAAAATTGACGGAATTATTTCTGCGACCGAAATAATCGTACATTAAATCCCAACCTCTACCTTCAAGCGTAACGCGTACTTGGTCCGGTGGTATTGTGACAAAAGACATATCGGCAGGCAAAGTATAGGAAATACCAACTTGGCGATTGGCTTTGTGATTTTGAGATAATTTGACCAATAACCAAAATAGCAAAGAAATACCCATACTGATAAGTAGAATACCTTTATCTGTTTTAAAGAATGCTTGAATGGCTTCTTTGTCAATGTCTATTTTTGGCAGTTTATATCGCACGTTTCTATTTAATTCCTAATGACGCTTAATCCATAAACAGCTCTAACGCTATTCTATCCGCTAACAATTTTCCTTTGTCTGTCAAGGTAAAAATATTATTTTTTTGCTGAATCAATTGATTCGTTAAATAGCTTTTACTGATTTTTTCAAAATGATGTTTAAATGCTTGCCCCCAATTTTCAATTTTTGCTAAATCACAGCCCCACTTTGTCCGTAAAGCCGTTAAAATATATTCATTGTATTGTTGCTCCTTGCTTAATGTTTCTACTTCAAAAGCAGTTTCTTGTGCGGTTAATGCTTTGATATATTGTGCATTATTTGCTACATTCCATTGCCGACTTTTACCATTAAAAGAATGAGCAGAAGGGCCTATACCCAAATAATCTGTACCTAGCCAATAGTTGGAATTATGGCGAGCGTGCCAGCCTGATTTGGCAAAATTGGAAATTTCATAATGTTCGTAACCTGCTGATTTTAAGTCAGTCATGAGCATTTCAAACTGCTGTGCTGCTTTTTCTTCGTCTACGGGGTCTGCTTTTCCTTTTTTGACAAAATGGTCTAAAGCCGTATTCGGTTCAACCGTCATACAATAGCAGGAAATATGAGGAATATTAAAATCGAGCGCTGTTTGAATATTTTGTTGCCACATCTCATTGGAAGTGGTCGGTGTACCATAAATCAAATCAATGGTCAGATTATTGAAGCCTATAGACTGGGCATTTTGAATACAATTTTTTGCCTCGGTTGCATTATGCGCCCGATTCATAAAAGTTAAATCCTTTTCAAAAAAGGACTGAATGCCAATGCTTAATCGATTGATTGGTGTATTTTTTAATTCGGTTAATTTTTCAGTAGATAAATCATCGGGATTGGCTTCTAACGTAATTTCTGCGTTGCTGGCAACTGGATGTACCTGATTTATTTTTTCAAAAATGTTTAATAAATCTTGCTGCGTTAATAGGGAAGGAGTGCCACCACCAAAATAGATGGTGTCTAGTGTTGCCCCTTTTAAATAATCTTTTTGTAGCGTGAGTTCTTGTAAAATGGCTTGAACCATCTCATCTTTCTGTTTTAGAGAAGTAGAAAAGTGGAAATTACAATAATGACAAGCTTGCTTGCAAAATGGAATATGTAGATAGAGTCCTGCCAAATTTTTGGTTGTTATTATTTATGATAGCTTAATGAAAAGATAAAACTAAGCTAACCATTTTACCACATAGTACCTATGTGTTAATAGAGAGGTTAGTATTCAAACCGTAAAACTACTTCATCGATACCTTCACAAAAACAGGTAAATGGTCAGATGGATAACGACAATCTTTTGAATCACTCAAAGCAGCATATTTCAGAACCTTCAATTGAGTAGTATCCGCAAAGATATAATCAATCCTACGGGTTAATGGTTCATGAAATTTGAAACCACTAAAAGTACCTTCATTGCCCAAAGGTGCTTGCTCACTCACTTTCTGACAATCAGCTAATTGGTTGTTCAATAGACTATAAACGGGGTCTGTTGGTTCTACGTTAAAATCGCCCATAAGAACGATGGGATAATTTTGAGTATTGATACTTTTTGCTTTTGCCAAAATCAATTTAGCGGCATTAGCCCTTGCTATTTTTCCAATATGGTCAAAATGCGTATTGAAAACCCAATATTTTTGATTGGTCTGCTTATGTTCTATTAAAATATAAGTACAGGTTCGATTGCATACTGCATCCCAGCCTAAACCAACGGTATCAGGTGTTTGAGATAACCAAAAAGTGCCTTCTTTTAATAAATTGAATTTGCTTTGATTATAAAAAATGGCGGTGTACTCTCCTTTAGTCTGTCCATCATCTCTACCAATGCCGACATATTTATAATCCGCCAAACCTTCAGCTAAATAATCCAATTGATGCTTTAAGCCTTCTTGCGTGCCCATTATATCTGGTTCATAAAACTGAACTTGATTGAGCAAAAATGCTTTTCGGTGCGTCCATGCATTCATCGAATCTCGGTTCGTATCATAGCGAATGTTATAACTCATCAAAGTCATTGACTGCGCTAAAAGCATCAATTTTAAGCTAAAAAAGAATAAACATCCGATAACTTTTTTCATTAGAACTGATTTTTAGAAGGAATTGGTCGATACTTAGTTACTTAAAGCTCCTTCAAAAGTCTAACTTTATGAAGCATTAATCTAATTAATAGGGCTTTTTTTTGAAATGACAGTATATTACGATTGAAAAACTAAATCTAATATTCATGCGTTTTAGTTGTAGGTGGGATTTCTTTAGTCCAACTAACATGCAATAAAATTTGAATGATGAAAAAGTTAATAGAAAAATATAAAAATCGTTTTTCGGAGGCAAAGATGTGGAGTAAAATCAAAGCCTATGCTCAACAGGCTGGCCTAAAGGTTGTTTATTCTGCCTTGTTACTCTTTTATGCTTATAAGCGAAAAGATACGCCTGCATGGGCTAAACGGGTTATATTTGGTGTACTAGGCTATTTTATAGCACCCATTGATGCCATTCCAGATTTAACGCCGATTATTGGTTATACAGATGATATTGGTATGCTCAGTTTTGGTTTAGTGACTATTGCTTGCTATGTTAACGATGAAGTCAAAAAGAATGCTCGAACGCAGTTGACGAAGTGGTTTGGCGATTATGATGAGGATGAATTGCGGGATGTAGATGAACAACTTTAAGCTTGATTTTATAATTTAAAAAGCGTGTATCGGTTACTACTGATACACGCTTTTTTAATGAAGTTGTTTATGGTTTTGCAAGCAGATCATTAGAATAACTTTAAACAACTTCAATGTCTATTTATACTTTATTGCCGAACGACAATCAATTTCTGCGAAATTTGTTCGTGCTCTGTTTGTAGCAACACAAAATACATACCTTCTGGTAATTCATTTAGGTTAAGTTGATGTTGATATTTTCCTTTTGCTTGAGATTGCGCAGGTACAATATCTATTACCCTTTTACCCGTCATGTCATATAATCCAATGCTAGCAGTAGAAAACTTATCCAATTGATAATCAATGGTCAGATAATCTCTGGCAGGATTAGGATATAAGGTTAAACCCGTTTGTTCGGCTAAATCTTCTGACAAGTTATTATTTCTAGCGACCGCTGGCGCTTGGAATACCGCACAACTTGAAATTGCTGCTGTGAAAGTATGCGTTGAAGTCGGTGCTGCATGAAAACCGACCCCTAAAGTGATAGATTGCCCTGCATTGAAAGTCACGGTATTCGTAGGCGGAATGACAATCGAGGAAGTTAGGGTATTTGCAGCTGCATAAGTTTGATTATGAGCGACGGCTGTCACATTAAGGGTATTTGGACAGCTAGGTGGTGCATTGACCGTAATGACTGCACTTCCTGTATTTCCTACTCCTGGACAACCATTTGAATCTGTTACAGAAACAATGGTATAAGTGGTATTGACAGTAGGAGAGACAGAGATTGGTGTTCCTGAGGCGTAACTTCCTATAGTTGTATTTGTACTACCATCACTGTACACTAGCGAATAAGGGCCACTACCTCCTGTAATTGCTACAGCTATTGGTGTGCTGTTGCCACTTGTTATGGTGGCTGTGCCACTCATTGTTGCTGCCGTACTACCCGAATTAACGGTGATAGCCGCATTTCCTGAATTACTTATACCTAGGCAGCCATTGGTATCGGTCACAGATACTATAGAATAACTAGAATCAATAGGAGGACTAACAGCAATTGCAGTTCCTGAAGTATAACTAGTTATAGTCGTAGCGCCAGCTATTGTATGATAGACCAAAGTGTATGGACTAGTACCGCCTGTTATTGCAACCGAAATATCGGTACTTTCGCCATTACAAATAGTAGCTGTGCCACTCATTACTGCTGCAGTACTACCTTCATTAACGGTAATAACGGCATTGCCTGAGTTATTTACACCTAGGCATCCATTGGCATCGGTTACTGAAGCGATAGTATAAGTAGAATCAGCAGAAGGACTCACAGCAATTGCAGTTCCCGAAGTATAACTATTGATAGTGGTAGTGCCGGCTATTGTAGTGTAGACCAATGTATAGGGACTCGTACCACCTGTTATTGCGACTGAAATATCAGTACTTTCGCCATTACAAATAGTAGTGGTACCACTCATAACTGCTGCGGTACTTCCTTCATTAACAGTAATAACGGCACTGCCAGAATTATTTACACCAACACAACCATTGGCATCGGTCACAGATACGATAGTATAAGTAGAATCAGCAGAAGGACTCACAGCAATTGCAGTTCCCGAAGTATAACTATTGATAGTGGTAGTGCCGGCTATTGTAGTGTAGACCAACGTATAGGGGCTCGTACCACCCGTTATTGCGACCGAAATATTTGTGCTTTCGCCATTACAAATAGAAGCGGTACCACTCATAACTGCTGCGGTACTTCCTTCATTGACGGTAACTACTGCGGAGCCTGAATTTCCAACCCCTGTGCAACTGTTAGCATCGGTCACTGAGACTAAAGTATAAGTCGTCGTCGACATAGGTGAAACAGGAATATTGCTGCCAGTAGTATAACCATTGATTGTTGTATTACTACTGCCATCACTATAAACTACGGTATAAGGACTAACGCCATCGGTTATTGCTACGCTTAAATTTGTACTTTCGCCTTTGCAAATGGTCGCATCTCCACTAATAACGCTTGCAGTTGGGCAGGATGCCAAACTTTCTATGAAAACTGGATAATTTTCAGATTGACCATAAGTAGGATTATAACAGGCATTGGTAACATTGCCCAACTCACAAAGGACTCTTAATTTTAGATGCGTATCATTTACCGTTGAAGTGGGAACAGTAAAAGACCCTGAAGCCATATTATTTCCAGAATTATAGGTACCAATAGTATTTGCGTTAAAAATTAATTCACCTGCATCAAAGTCATCGTTATTGTTGTAATCAATCCAAGCTTTTATATTGTGATTATTATAAAAAGTAGTCAATTCATAGGTATAAGTTGCTCCCTCTGTTAAGGCAAAGTTTTTAGTACAATCATTAGTGAAGTCAATAAAACCGTTTCCTCCATAAGTTGATTGGTCTTCAGTTGTAGGGCCTGAAGTCCTTGTTTCTGTACCTATTTTTATGCTAGTTAAGCCCCCATAATAGTTATTCAACCCTGTACTTGAGGTAGTATTTTCACAATTTGGTGTTGAAGGTGGTGTGTAATTAGGGGTGAGCGTAGTTGAGATGCCCAGCGAAGGACAAATACCTAAAGTAACAGTTATATCGGTATAAGCTCCTGCTAACATACCAGATGCGGTATAATTTCCACTGGCATCAGAAGAAAAAGCAAAGGGCCCATATGCCACTCCATCTCTTACATAATTCAAATCATAATTTGTGGAAGCATCAAGTCCTGTCAATTGTATACTACCATTTCCAAAACCACAAGTAGTAGGATTGGTAATAGTTCCTAAACTAAAGGTTGGAACGATATCAGGACTGGAAAGGGTTTGAGATAAATTTGCGGAGATACAACCTGTTAAATCAACATTAATGCCTGTATAATCGCCAATTGTTAAACCTGAAATTAGATAATTTCCAGAACCGTCGGTAGTGATAGGCGTTGCTAGTATACTAACATTATTTTTCTGATAGTATAAATCATAACCAGTATTTGCGATTAATCCTGTCAATTGTATGCTTCCATCTGTACTTATACAGGTCGTTGGTTGAGTTATTGTCCCTAATGAAGGAGTTGGAATAGCACACAAAGGAAGGGTCAAGGTTGGAAAGGTCCATAAATGAACATTATCTGATGAATTACCATCTCCGCTACTATTGAAAGGGTCTATCCATAAACCAAACCCGTATACACCATTAGATAATACAGAAGCATTATAACTTATAGTAGCGATATTCTGGGTAGCATCTGCTGCTAGTACTGGAATACTTATTGGATTAAAAACAATATTGCTTCCGTTGCTTCTAACCAAGTAAAGTGATGTAGCCGCAGATGCAGCATTGCCAATATTTTTAATAACTACTCCTGTGATAGTTACCATTCCTGTTGTTGGGTCAACAGAAATACTTCCTTTATCGTCTATGCGCAGATTTGAAGGCAATCCTGTTACTGGAGTGCAGGATGGGGTACTAGTATATACTTGATTGATAGCCGCAATATCCCCTGCACTCATATTTAACCGCTGCCCAATATCTGTATTATTTGTACCTGGTGGCTTTATTACAGTAATGGAATTGCTGCCATCCGTTGTAAAAGCAGTCTCATTATAATGCATTATTGAACCATAATCATAGGCACCTATATCTGCTCCTGTTGAATATTTATTAAAATTATGTTGATTACCTGTAGGTACTTGAGACAAATCAATGGACACGTAGGTGTCTCTATCTGCTCGGGATTGTTCGTGCCAATGTCCTGCAGCATGTAAAATTTCGTGAATGGTTGCGCCTATACCACAATTAATAGAGACATTAATAATTTGCTTACCTCCGGTCATTCCAACCGAAGAAAAACATCCACCATTGTCCTTATTAAACTCTACATAGTTAGCTTCTGTGGTTCTAGGCTTTAAACAAAGGTTACTATTTTCACTGACATGATTAATAGCATAAGAAATCATATCCTCTTCTGCTTGAGTATATCCTGCCTTTATGGTATAAGGCATCGTAGAATTAGGCCATACGTTGGCAGCAACATTATAAATAGCAGCGCTACCAAATACTTCTGCTTCCGTCCCTAATAGCATATCTCCATCCAAAAAAACGAGGCCATCAACTACTTTTACTGTAACGCTTTGTGACTCCTCTGAGTCATCTAAAATTAAATCTACTTGGCGTATATCGCCTTTGGCAGTAGATTCATGAGTTTCCGTTTCTGGTAAATCTGAGTTTACTATTTGACTGAATGCTTCCTGATTGAAGGAAAAAAATATGAAATTAATAAGAAATAATAAAGCAAAGTTTTTGTAGGATTTTAATCCTACTAAAGGATTAAAATCGATGCTTTTTAAGTGTTTGGGTTTCATGAAAAATAGTTTGGATTTTAATAATAGCTTGATTTAGAATATCAAGCGGGGTTAAAAAATATTATTTGTTTGGTCTATTATTATTTTGTAACTAATCATAGTTTTAGAGATAGTTCAATAATGATTTCACCTCTATAACTATTGTTGTTAATAAATGGATTATGTTAGGGAAAGGGTATTAAAAACCAAAAGAGGGAATGTTTTATCAAATATATGAATAATTTATAATGCATTAAGTGAAATGCTGGCTATTGTGTAAATAAAAACGCCTTTAGATGGTGTTTTTTAGTATTTTAAAGGGGATGAGTTAAGGAGGATGGGAACTTTTAAGTAGAAATAGGAGATTTTTCTTAGTTCCTGTGTAATAAAGGAGTAATTATTTATAATACTGATAACTATTCCTATTGCAAATACTATGCCTTCATTCCGCCATCTACGGGCATACTATGCCCCGTAATAAAGCCAGTCTCCTCCGCACAGAGCCAAACAATAGCATTGGCTATATCATTAGGCTGGCCATAGCTGCGTAATGAAATATTTCTCAACTTTTTTTCAAAAGTAGGATATATGCCAGCATCTTTGTGCTTATAAACATTATCGTAAATAAAGACATACTCTAATTTTAAAAAATAGAATAAAGGATAATTTTTAAGAAGAAAATAAATACCAAATAATTAAAGGTAGGAATATTGTTGAACTAAAAAAGCAGGACTTTAATTGAAAGACCTGCTTTTTTAGTTTTCTATTTTATTGATAATTTATTACCGAACTAAAATTAATTTCTTAGAAATCTGTTCGGTCTCTGTTTGTAATAATACAAAGTACATACCTGCTTGTAGATTGGTCAGGTTAAGTTGTTGTTGATATTTTCCTTCTGCTTGTGATTGCATTGGTAGAATATCCGTTACTTTTTTTCCTGTTAAGTTATACAAACCAATACTTGCCGTAGATACTGCGCCCAATTGATAATCAATGGTCACTGTCTCTCTCGCAGGATTCGGGTATATAGATAAATCTGTTTGCTCAGCCAAATTGTTATTTCTAGCTACTGCGGGGGCTTGTAGTGTTTGTGGTGGGGCACAGTTAGCGATTGCTGCTGTAAATGTAAAGCCAGTAGTTGGGGCCGCCTCAAAACCGACACCTAAAGTAATAGATTGCCCTGCTAAAAAAGTCACGGTATTATTCGAAGGAATGACAATTGATGATGTTAGGGTATTGGCTGCTTGATAAACTTGACCGTCAGCAACTGCCGTTACGTCTAAGGTTGGTGGGCAGGCTTGTTCCCCACATGCAGGGGTCGTGATTATAAATTCTTTTTCACAATCAGAACCACTCACACCACTTTCTATTTTAATGGTTATGGTGCCTGCGGGGTCTCCATCTAGGGCCGTATAAACACCAGTACTCGCATTCCATTTACTAATTGCTGCGCCACCAGTTGGGGTACTCACGCCTGTAAAAGTATCTCCGGAGCAAGCAACAGCTATCGTATTGATACAGTCATTTACATTTTCTGAAGGTGCTTGCACATCAGGATTGACAGTTAAAGTATGTGTACCTAATAGTAAATAACTATCATCTCCGCCGCCTACGTTCTCATCTATTCCATAACATAATAGATAGGCATAAGTAGTTTGTGTCTCTGATGCACAATTATCTCCACCACTATGTACACCATTGGCAGTATTTCCATTTGGCATAGTCACAGCTCCATCGATAAGTACTGTGGAGTACACAACAGCAGATCCTGTGACACTACTTGCAATTGATACCATATTATTAGCATCAGTAGTAACTGCTGTTTGCCAGGTTGAGATTTCTGAGGCTAAGGTTCCTGTACAAATAGTAGCGGCATCATCAATCATATTTCCATCAGGACAGATACAAGAACCTTCTAAAAGGAATTTGTCAAAATTGGTATAAGCGCCTGTTGAAGAGCTTGTTGCATTTATTCCTATGTGATAAACACCAGATGTAGTCGGCGTAAAATCATGGGAAGTCGGTTGGTAAGTAGTCGTAAATCCTGTTGCACTTCCTATGGTATGAACCATTGATGCTTCAGATTGAGCAGTTCCATACTTTATAGTGACCGTTTCGGTGGTAGAGGTAGAAAATAGTTTTCTGTAGTCTAAACTAAAAGTGTATTTTACCCCTTCTGTCAGCGTAACTGGTTTAGTGAATAACCATGCATCAGTGGTATTGTCCCATTTGTACAACTCTCCCCCTGTACTATACTGATCACCAGTTAAGAAACCATTGCCAGCGTTTTGAGACTTACTATATCCTGAAGGTAAAGCACCTGAACAACAGCCACCAAAATCAGCAAAACTAAAATCTTCTGTTAATTCAGTTGTCGCTGGGCTATTCGTACAATTACAATTAGGCAATAGTACGCTAAAAGTGATATTTGAGCTTGGAGCTGGCGCTGCTTGTCTTACGGTTAAAGTAGCTCCTTGGGTGATGGTTGGCCCTGGAATGGTAACAGGGATTACTGCTGTTCCTGTAGTTGCAGCTCCTGTAACTGAGCCTACTAAGGTCGTACCATCGAAGACTGAGGTACTATTGTACACATTATAATTACCAGAGCCTCCAGTTGCTGTAATAGTAACATCAAAAGTGGGATTGTCTCCTGCACAGGTAATGGAGCCAGCTACAGGGTTTTCAATAGGAGCAGTTCTATAATTGGAAACCAAACAAGCAGCTCTATTCAGTACATAAGTAGAATTTGCTTCTGAGCCAGAGGCAGTGACACCCATTGGGTCAGAAGTAAGTGTATTGGAAGGGTTTGACCAATATCCTATACGAATACAATTGAAACCTCCATTGTCGGCACAATCATTATTATAAGCCATGACCGTTCTCCATCGTTTTTCAGTGGGAGCACTTGCTACAAAAGCAGCTTGATTCACATACCCATGACTTTCAGCACAAGGTGTATTGTTGTCATCAACATATCTATCATGTCGAAGACCCATATTATGCCCCACTTCATGAGCGAAGGAACGATTACCTCCTGCACATCCATATTGTGTGATTGTAAAGGCGGTAGTTGATACGTAATTTTCGCTACTCCCAGAAACGGGAAGTTGGCCTAAGCCACAAAAACCACCTCCATCTTCTACTAATAATCCTACCAAATCCGCACCATGCCCATCTCTTAGTGTATGTGCATTATCCATAAAACCATCCGTTGTTCCAGCAAGTCTATTTAAATCCGTATTAGAACTGCCCGATTCAGCATAATTGACTTCTTCCGTATGTTTCAAGTTAAAAGAATGGGTTACCCCACTATTAGTATTCACTAGGTTTAAGTCAGCAACCACACCTGCTATGTATGCTTCTACCGAAGCGGTACCTCCATTATTAAGCCTGACATCATCTGTGTAAAGGATTAATAAATCTACAACAACGTCTGTACAGGTACTTCCTGCATCACAAACACTCATCATATTTCTGCTAGTGGCATCGTTATTTTTTAGACCACCTGATACTAACACTTGGTCATCGCCTTCTGCCATTAAGGAATCGCCTAACTCAATAATACTATAGACACCTTGTTGGTCCGTAGAAAAGACCATGAATATTTTTCCATTCTCATCTTGAATTCTTCCATACCATACTCCTTTGGCTTTTGAAAAAACGACAGAACTAAATGGTTGCCCTGCTATTTTTCCCACCCATGCTTCTGAGCCATTTGTAAAAGTTTCGGTTCGGAGATAGCTAACTTTATGGGAAATGTCACTAGACAATTTTATGACTAAATCTGGTGTGCCAGTAATACCATTGAAATTAGCAAAACGGATACTCGTTGCATTAAAAGACTGTTGTAATTGTGTTTCTTCTGTAGAAAAATCAATGTTGTTGACTGTTTCTTCAAAGAGAAATTGCTGCGCATAAATATTTATAGTGCATAACATACTCATTGATAAAAAAGCAATACGGAGTTGCTTTAAATTTAAAGAGAAGAAGTTGATTGAAAGCGTTTGATTTTTTTTCATTTTTTGAGGTTAAAGGCTTGATAAGGGTATTTATTCAAGCTAGTTTTTGAAATAGCCATGTATTGGCATAGTCTATTTGTGTAACGAACCCAACTTCGTTGACACCTATACTAGGAATGGTATAAGGAATATTACTATGCAGAAGTAATGTTTGCTCGTAATGTATTATTGAGAGGAGAGAAAAAATAAGATATGTGAATATACGACATATTCATAAAATACCCAATTAGGTTTTATTTTTTTTAACCTAATTGAATTTTTTTTGCATAAATGAAAGGAGTAGGGCTTACTATACCCTACTATAATCATTTTGCAGTTTTCGTCGTGCAGCGTTGAAGGGCTGTAATATTCATTTTTAGTAGGATAGAGTAGGAAGAAAGTAAGGTTTGCTTATAAAGTCTATTAAAATTTTGGGATTTAAGATATGTCAAATCTTCTAAGATTTTGACATATCTTAAATCTCAAAATCAATAATAAGCAGGTTGTTAAAAATAATAATTTGATGCAAAAACTGATTTTATATCCTAACTCCTTAAAAAGTTATGCCGTCATACCACCATCTACAGGCATACTATGTCCTGTAATAAAGCCAGTCTCCTCCGCACAGAGCCAAACAATTGCATTGGCAATATCCTTAGGCTGTCCGTATCGACGTAATGGAATGTTTCTTAATAGTTTTTTTTCAAAGGAAGGGTCTATCGTCAACATATCTTTGACCATAGGGGTCATAGTAAATACAGGACAAACTGCATTCACTCGAATATTATATCGAGCATATTCGTGAGCGGCTGTTTTTGTTAAGCCAACTACTGCGTGTTTTGCGGCAGTGTAGGCAGCTGTATATGGTTGTGCTTTTAGACCTGCGATGGAGGAGATATTGACAATCGCACCCCCTCCTTGTTTGGTCATTTGAGCTAATTCTGCTTGCATGCAGTAAAAAACACCTGTTTGGTTAATCGCAATCACTTTATCCCAATTTTCTACAGGATACTCATGAGTGATTTTAAAATCTCCTCCTATCCCCGCATTATTCACAGCTATATCGACCCGACCAAAAGTAGCTACGGTTTGTTGAACCAAATTTTTAACTTGTGCTAAATTGGAAACATCTGTTTTGCAAAAAGCTGCTTTTTGACCGATAGCTTCAACCATTTTAACGGTTTCCAACCCACCTTTTTCATTGATGTCTGAAACCATGATGTGTGCCCCTTTTTCTGCAAACATAATAGCGGTAGCTCGACCAATTCCTGAACCAGAGCCAGTGATTAGTGCTATTTTATCTGTAAAGTTCATTCTTTAGTTTTGATGGATAAGAAAGGATAAGGAAATAAGTGTATTAACCCACATCATAATTAGGGGACAACTCACCAGAATCTTTTCCTTTATAAAAATTGCAAATAATAGCCACTGCTTCATCCGCATTTTCAACAATCGGTATTAAGTCCAAATCTTTCTCACTGATATTACCAGCTTGCTCAAGCATTACACTTTTAATCCAACCTTTAAGCCCAGACCAAAAATCTTTTCCAACTAAGACAATAGGCACTTTGGTGATTTTCTTAGTTTGAATCAAGGTTAACACTTCGAATAATTCATCTAGTGTACCAAATCCGCCCGGTAAGACCACGAAACCTTGCGCATATTTTACAAACATTACTTTTCTGACAAAGAAAAAACGATGATTTAGAATTTTATCTGTATCGACAAACTCGTTGACACCTGATTCAAATGGTAAGTCAATGCCTAATCCTACAGAAACGCCATCATATAATTTTGCGCCCCTATTCCCTGCTTCCATAATCCCTGGACCGCCTCCAGTAATGACTCCAAAACCTTCTTCTGTTAATTTGCGAGCGACATCAATTGCTAATTTATAATAGGGATGGTCTGGTTTTGTACGCGCTGAACCGAAAATAGAAACACATGGGCCAATTTCATTCAACCGTTCAAATCCTTCTACCATCTCTGAAATGACTTTGAACATCGTCCAAGAGTTTTCTCCTTTTATCTTTGTCCATTGCTTCATAGAAGGTGGATTGGAGGTTACTGCTTTCTTTTTTTTCATATCTATATTTTCTTTGTGTAGTTGAAATTAATAGTGCCAATTCGCTTATTATGAGCAGATTATAAATGCACCAAGATTCATTAACGTTATTAGTTTTAAAAAAGTTGAGTATATTCAATGTCCATTTGATATTTTTGGTAATTTTATCATCCATTTTTCTTCAACTTCTATTTATTTATGACCTTTTCTTTGCAAGTTGCTAAGCGTTTTAAAGGCCCACCTAATTCTGGAAATGGTGGCTATACTGCTGGGCTTATTGCTGCAAAATTGAATTTTATTCCAGAGGTTACGTTAAGACAACCACCTCCTTTGGAACAACCTATGCAATTAAATGTGCAAGCAGATAGTGCAGTTTTAATGCATCAGGATAATTTGATTGCGGAGGCAAAAGTAACTGATTTTCAAATAACTATACCTCCTGTTATTACCCATGCTGAAGCTGTAGCAGCCATGCAGGCACCAAAAACTTATGATGCTGTGCTTATTCCTAGCTGTTTTGTTTGCGGCAGTGTTCGTATGAGAGGAGATGGTTTAGCTATTTACCCAGGGAATGTAGGCCCCCAAAAGGTCGCAGCTCCGTGGATGCCTTACGAAAACTTGGGAAATGAATTTGGAAACGTAAAAACGGAATTTATTTGGTCAGCATTGGATTGCCCTGGAGCATGGGCTATTCAAGATGACTCCCAATTTTACCTGCTCGGAAGAATGGCTGCTAAAGAGGTGCACCCCATAAAGATTAATGCAACATATATCATTATGGGATGGGTATTAGGCTCCGAAGGGCGTAAGACTTGGACAGGGACAGCGATTTATGATAAAGCGGGAAAAGTGTGCGCCTTTGCGAAGGCAACATGGATTTCTGTCAAGCAATAAACAACTGAAGTACCTTTTTTTAGGATTACCTAAAAAAAACTTTGATAATATATAATATAAAGTCGTACCTTTGCAGCCTAATTAAGAAAAGTATCTGTCTAAGATTAGGTTTGTATGTCCCGACATTAGGAAAAATTTAAATTAGTTCGTCGGTATAGTATAGAGAAAATTGGCGCAAACCACCACCGCTCTCCCCTGAGACAAAGAATCCCTGGATAGTTACACTAAAAACAATATATGAGTGATTTTGCTTCGTTGGGGCTGTCTCAACCGTTAGTAGATGCTATTGGTAAATTAGGTTTTGTAACGCCTACAGCTATTCAAGAACAAGCTATTCCTGTTTTATTAAATGATGAATCTGACCTTATTGGTTTGGCTCAAACTGGTACTGGGAAAACTGCTGCTTTTGGTTTGCCTTTAATTGACTTAGTGGATGCTAAGGAAAAGATTACCCAAGCGTTGGTCTTGGCGCCTACTAGAGAATTATGTCTACAAATTGCTAAGGAATTAGACCAATTTGGTAAGTATAATCGAGCTTTGAATATTTTAGCGGTTTATGGTGGTACAGATATTTACCAACAAATGAAAGCCATTAAGAGAGGTGTGCAGATTGTAGTGGCAACACCTGGTCGACTAAGAGATTTAATTAAGCGTAAAGCGATTAATATAAATGAAATTGAGTACGTCGTGCTAGATGAGGCAGATGAAATGCTCAATATGGGGTTTAAAGAAGAGATTGATGAAATCTTAGATAACACTCCTGATGATAAATTGACTTGGTTGTTTTCTGCGACGATGCCCAAAGAGGTTAGAAGAATTTCTAAAAACTATATGACTGACCCTGTAGAAATCAAGGTTGGGACTACTAATTCTTCTAATCAAGATATCGACCACCAATATGTGACTGTTTATCCTTCTGATAGATATGAAGTATTGCGCCGATTTTTAGACTTTAATTCTAGTTGCTTTGGTTTGGTATTTACACGAACCCGTAGAGATGCTAGAGAAGTTGCAGAAAATTTAAGTAGAGACGGCTATAAGGCGGATGCTTTACATGGCGATTTGACCCAAGCACAGCGTGACCGAGTAATGTCGAGATTTAGAGACAGACGATTACAAATCTTGGTCGCAACAGATGTCGCAGCAAGAGGGATTGATGTGAATGAAATTACACACGTCTTTCATTATAATATTCCTGAAGACCTTTCCTTTTATACACACAGAAGTGGACGGACTGGACGTGCAGGAAATAAAGGTATTTCGCTAGTTTTAGCGCATCCTAGAGATGTAAGTATCTTACGAAGACTGGAACGAACCCTTAAAGTTGAATTTTCGCAAGTATTGATTCCTACTGGTGATGCCATTTGCCAACAGCGATTGGTAGAACAAGTTAAGTCTATTAAAGAAGCAGAGGTGAATGAACAGGTACAAGCTTTGTTACCTCAGTTAGTTGAAGAATTAGGAGAGGAGTTAACTAAAGAAGAATTGTTAGCAAAAATAGCAACTATCTCTTTAGCCAGATTCTTGAAAAATTACAGCGATGCTAAAGATTTAAACCAAAGAGAATCAAGAGGTCGTAGAGATAGAGTAAGCCATGGTGGTGGACATAGAGGACGCCGAGATGGTGGACGAAATAGTGGCCGAAATAATGGACGTCGTGATGATGCTGGATCTGGTGGTGGCCGCAGAGAAAGAAGACAGCGATTGTTTATTAATATTGGTTCTATGGACGTAGGAGGGAAAGGCCCTTTTATCAATATGATTTGTAAAGAGGCTAATATTTCTGGACAAGCGATTGGTCGAATTGACATGCAAGAGAAATTTACTTTCTTTGAAGTTGAGGAAAATTCTGCGGAACAAGTTATTAGTGAATTAAAAGATGCAGAATTCGAAGGACGTTCTATTCGTATCAATGCTGGTGACCGTTTCGAAAGAAAAGGCGGTGGCGGTGGCGGAAATAGAAGACGTTCTTACCGTAACTAATATTTATCTATAATTGATATAAGTATTACAACCCCTTCAAGATTTAATTATTTTGAAGGGGTTGTTTGTTAATTCTACTTTTTTAGATAGACTTCTAATTATAATTCAAGCTACTTCTTTAATTTTGTTGGAAAATAAATTAGCATATGAAAATATACACTAAAACAGGAGATAAAGGTACAACTGCCCTTTTTGGTGGCGCGCGTTTGCCCAAGCATCATATTCGTATTGAATCTTATGGAACGGTAGATGAATTGAATTCTTTTATCGGTTTGGTTAGAGACCATTTGATGAATGATGTATTGCGTGGGGAACTAAAGTCTATTCAAGAGACGCTTTTTACCATCGGTTCTCACTTAGCTGCTGACCCTTCCAAAGAGAACCTTTGGATACCCGAAATTAAACCTGCTGAAATTGAAATGCTAGAAAAAGGGATTGACCGTATGGAAGAGCGTCTGGAACCTTTAAAGAATTTTATTTTACCAGGAGGCCATCCTACTGTTTCTCATTGCCATGTGGTGCGATGTGTTTGTCGCAGAGCGGAAAGAAATGTAGTTGCTTTGAGTGAACTTGAAACGATTGCTCCTATTTTGATTCAATATCTAAACCGTTTGTCGGATTACTTTTTTGTATTGGCTCGTTTTGTGGGTAAAGAATTGGGGGCAGAAGAAGTTGTTTGGACAGCGAAATAAAGTACCGACGAATTCATTCGTCGTTATTGATTAAATACGATACATATAGTAATATTGAGTGCTTACCCTTTGCTGGAAATCTAAATTTTTATCATCTTGTCAAATATATATTCTGACCAATTAGGTAGAAAAATCATTTTAGATTCTCCACCTAAACGGATTGTTTCCTTAGTTCCTTCTATTACAGAATTACTCTATGATTTAGGGTTGTTTGAAAACATTGTGGGGCGCACTAAATTCTGTGTACATCCTAAAGAAGCTTTGCGTACTATTCCTAAAATAGGTGGAACAAAAAATGTAAATTTTGACCGAGTAGCTGCCTTGAAACCAGATTTAATAATAGCCAATAAAGAGGAAAATGATAAAAGTCAGATTGAGCAATTGAGTCAATATTTTCCCGTTTGGATTAGTGATATTGCCAATTTTGCTGATGCGATGGAGCTGATTCAGCAACTAGGTTTAGTGTTGAGCAAAGAGGATGTAGCTAATAAAATCATCAATGATTCTAAAACTTTATTGCAATCAATCAAACAGGAGAAAAAAGTAAGGGCAGCTTATTTGATTTGGCAAAAGCCTTATATGACTATTGGATATGATACTTACATACATGATATGCTGAAACACACAGGGTATGAGAATGTGTTTGGCGAACAAGCTCGGTATCCTTCCTTTACTTTAGCAGAATTAAACGACCGCAAACCCGAAATCATCCTACTTTCCTCTGAGCCTTTCCCTTTTAAACAAAAACATATTAAGGAGTTAAAATTGACTTTTCCTAATATACCTATTCAACTCGTAGATGGAGAAGCCTTCTCTTGGTATGGTACTCGATTTTTGAAAGTTTTTTAAAAATGGCATAACTATTTTTTTACTACTAGTAGAAAAATTTGTCCTACCAATCTTCATTTCCTACCTTTGCATTATGGGTAAAGCAATTGCTAGATTTATATTATGGATTATAGGCTGGAAAGTAGCTCCTAATGTTCCAAAGGAAGCAGAGCGGAGTGTGGTTATTGCTGCACCACACACTACAAATTGGGATGGTATTTTAGTAAAAGTTGCTTTTTCAGTTTTAGGGATTCCTGTAAAAATTGCCATTAAAGATTTTTGGACAAAATTTCCGATGGGTTTGTTGGTTAAACCCTTGGGCGGATTGGGTATCAACCGAAGTAAAAAAGACCCCAATAAGCCACGGAAAAGCCAGATTGAACAAATGGCTGACTTCTTTGGAGAGCATGAGCAAATAGCTTTAGTTATTGCTCCTGAAGGAACTCGAGCTTTGCGCGAAGAATGGAAAATGGGATTTTATCATGTAGCTAAGAAAGCGAATGTACCGATTACCTTTGGCTATCTGGATTATGAAAAGAAGGAAGCAGGAATAGGAGGCGTTGTTTATCCCACTGATGATGTAGCAGCTGATATGAAAAAGATTATGGACTTTTATAAAAATATTAAAGGAAAATATCCTGAATATTTCTCTTTAGACCAGCGATATATTTAGAGTTTGTCTAAATGATTCCGATGAAAAAGGCTTTCAGAATATCTCTTTCTGAAAGCCTTTTTTAATACAGATACTTTTAGATTTTACATTTTGACTTATGCTGCCAAATACCCTCCATCCGCATCAAAGACAGCACCTGTACAATAACTACTAGCATCCGCCGCTAAAAACATAGCCAATCCTGCCATTTCATCAGGTTGCGCCATTCTGCGTAATGGTAATAATTGCTCCACTGTTTTTAGTATTTTTTCATTTTGCCAAAGTGCTGCGCTAAACTTTGTTTGAATCAATCCAGGACAAATCACATTTACTCGAATACCCTCTTTTCCCCATTCTTTTGCTTGACTTTTTGTCAACATTATCAAAGCTGCTTTACTAACGCTATAGATACCTAATTTGTCATCTGGTCTTTTACCAGCAACCGAACTAATATGAATAATGGAACCACTTCCTTGTTTTTTCATAATCGGATAAACCATATTAGAGAAAGCAAAAGGAGATTTTACATTAACACTCATAATCTTATCAAATGCACTGCCTTCTACTTTATCAATAGGGGCATAAACTGGATTTGTAGCAGCATTATTGACAATGATGTCTATGCGACCATAAATCTCCATAGTTTTATCTACCAATTGTTGAAGCTGCTCGGTTTTACCTATGTGACAAGCAATTCCTGTAGCTTCTAGGTCATCTTTTTGAAAAGCTGCTGCTACGGCATTTACTGATTCTTGGCTTCTACTGCTAATGACGACTTTTGCGCCAAACTCTGCCATTCCTCTAGCTATGGATTCACCAATTCCTTTACTTGCTCCCGTTACAATAGCGACTTTTCCGGTTAAGTCGAATTGTTGAGCAATTCTTGAGTTTTTGGTATTAATATTCATCCCTAATTTTTTTTTGGTTTGCAAATACTCATCTGCCTAAAACTTAACTCGATTAAAAGACATCGCTTTTATCAACCAGTTAGGCAAAGGCTTTCGAGGGTCTCTTTTTTTCATATTAATCGACCAGCCGATTTGCTTAACTAATGGAATTTTTAACGCTTCTACAAATTCTATCAAAGTACCGTCAGGGTCTTCTAAATAACCCCATTTACCATTAGCATCCCCCATATCAAACTCTTCGGCAACTAAGACGGAAAAAGGAAAGCCTGCACTTGCACAATCTTTCACTACTGCATCCATATTTCTTACATCAAAGCATAAATGGATGAATCCAATATCTCCCCAGTATCTGTTAGCAAAGATTTTTTCTGGTGTTCGAGAGGTTGTTTGCACTAATTCTAATTGACTAGAGCCAAATAATTTGGAAAACCCACCGACGGTTTCTGCTTTTTGCAATAAGACTCTGCGGAAAGTTTCATTCCCACTCGGTAAGGGGGCCAAATCATCAAAAGTGCCGGTTTCGTCATAGATAACTTCATTATAGCCTAAGACCTCTACATATAATTTTTTCGCAGCTTCGATATCTGTTACCCCAATTGTACAGCCACAAACACCTCCCATATTTTTACTGGTGGCATACCAATTATCATACTCTAATACTTGGACAATATTGCCACAAGGGTCTTTTACATAAAAAGACTTTGCCCCATTAGGAGCAGTGACAATCTCGGATAAAGGCTGAACACCCTTAGCTTTTATTGCTGCTAATGCTTTGACAGCATTTCGTGTTTTTACTTTAACTAGAAAAATACCAGTATCGCCTAATTGTATTTGACTCTTGGGAGCTTGTGGGGTGCGGTCTTCAAATTGCCAAATTTCATAACCACTACCTCCCTGCATATTCATGGCTAATATCGCGCGTTTGTCGTGCGCTTCTCCTCCCATATAAGGCGCCATGTGGGTAGCGGTATTATTATCATCAAATACTTTTACATCTGCACCCAATTTGGTGGCATACCATTCGAATAACTTCGGGGCATCATCTACACCGACGCCTATTTGTTGAATACCGTAAATAAATTTCTCGTTCATATTATGTTAGTCGTTATTTAAATTTTAGGGCGGTAATATACAGGCTTTTTATGAATTTTAGGCCTATAATTTAGTATTTACCTTTACCCTAATTGCTTGTATTTGCACTTATGTAGAACAAACCTTTATCTTTGAAGTATTTGTATAGATACTAATATTAATATTTTAAGAATGAATAAAATAACCCAACTGTTTTTTTTGTGTTTATGTGTAACGACTTTCCTAAGCGCACAAAATGCTATGGACAAAAATTTTGAATTGACTGCGCCTAATAATCCTGTTCCTTTTGCGGAGACAATTACTCAAGCCGATATGAAAGCCATTCTAAGTGTTTTGGCGGCAGATGATATGGAAGGCCGAGAAACAGGAACGCCTGGTAATGCTAAAGCTGCCAAATTTATTGCCAGTAAACTGGCAGAAATAGGCATTCCTGAAGTGGAAAAATTAGGTGGATATTTTCAAAATATTGCTTTTACTTCTGAATCATGGGAGGATATCAAATTAGAAGTAGGGGATAAGCCATATCGACACCTTTGGGAATATTACTCTTTTTCTAACTTGAATACAGACCGAGCACCTAAAACAATCAATGAGGTTGTTTTTTTAGGATATGGAATTGATGATGCTAATTATAGCGATTATAAAGGCAAGAATGTAAAAGGAAAAACTATCTTAATTTATGATGGAGAACCTACTAAAAACGGTGTTTCTTTTGTCACTAAATCTAAAGCTATTTCTGAATGGACTACTGACCGAAAGAAAAAATTAGCCACAGCACATAAACATGGAGTAGCAACGGTTTTAATTGTTGATGGAAATTTAAAAAATAATTTAGGAGAACTACGCCGCCAATTATTAGATGGTCGAATGAAAAAGGGCGCAGGCGAAAAGACGGCTGAGTTATATGCCAATAGTATTTATATTTCTACCGATATTGCGAAAGATATTATTGGTGACAAGACAAAGAAATTTGTTAAGCGAAGAAAGAAAATTGAGAAAAAAGGAAAAAGTAAATCACTGACCTTACCTACCAATATTGCGCTGACACAAAGTAAAAATATCAATCAACTTTTAGGAGATAATATTATTGGTTTTATTGAAGGGACGGACCCTGTTTTGAAAAACGAAATAGTCGTCGTTTCTGCTCATTACGACCATATTGGAAAACGTGGAAACGCCGTTTATAACGGTGCAGATGATAATGGTTCTGGTTCTACGACTATATTAGAAATTGCTCAAGCTTTTGCCAAAGCAAAGGCAGATGGAGTAGGGCCTCGTAGAAGTGTGATGATGATTTGGTTGACAGGAGAGGAAAAAGGTTTGTTAGGTTCTGATTATTATTCTGAATTCCCAGTCTTTCCATTAGAAAACACAGTGGTAGATGTGAATGTGGACATGGTGGGTAGAGTACACGAAAAATATGAAGACAACCCAAACTACATTTATGTTATTGGAGCGGACCGATTGAGTACAGAATTGCACAAAATCAATGAAGCGGCAAATGATAAATACAGTAATTTAGTTTTAGATTATACGTATAATGATGAGAATGACCCTAATCGATTTTATTATCGTTCTGACCATTATAATTTTGCTAAAAAAGGTATTCCTGCTATATTTTATTTCAATGGAACACATGCAGATTACCATATGATTTCTGACACGATAGAAAAAATTAATTTTGAAAAGATGGAGAAGATTGGTCGCTTAATTTTTTATACAGCTTGGGAATTGGCAAATCGAGATAAACGAATTGAAGTGGATGTGAGAACTAGCGAAAGTGGTCGATAGTGCAACGCGGATTGTTAAGCCACCCCACGTCATTCATGTGCTATTTAAGAAGTTTTAAACAACTTCAAAATTAAAAATGGGTTGTCTGGAAATTTCCAGCAACCCATTTTTTTTTGAGACCTCTTTTATTATATCAGTAATTCTTTGTGAGAAGAAGAATTACCCTTAGTAAGATTAGTTTTTATATAATAATGCTTATAAAGCCGCTGCATGTCTATAATTCTTCAATTCACTTAGCATTGCAGTATTGATGCTAGAGGCAAACAAGTTGCCGCTTTCTTTATCATCATATACATCCAACTGCATTTCTAATGCGAATAATCGAGCCATGTCCCCTAATTTCTTAGCATGACTGTCACTTTTACCACTGGCTATAAATAAATCAATTACAGCTGTTCTAATCATCTCTGGTTTGTTATTTAGATGCAATAGCATTTGGCGTTGCGTTTTACCTTTATGCTTCTTGCCTTGAGCTTCCATTTGCTTGCGCAGGTAATCAGCAGAGTAGCCTAGGAGGTGCGAGCGATATTTCCACCAATTAGCCCCACTACCTCCATTACGGGATGTGTAGATCTCTTGATGTTTGCGCTCTGCCGATTCCTGACAAGACATTTTAGTCATCATCTTAGTAACTTCTAAAACAGTTTCGATTTGCTCTTGAGTCAGCACTTCTGCATACTCTTCTCTATCTTGTATAGCATGTAATTGCTTGGCAAATTTTCTCTTTAATTTACTCTTAGAACGGAGCGCAATCTTCTTCGCCATTTCTATGGATAAATAATAGTCCTTTAAGATAGGATTATTAGAAATCTTTCTTTTGGCATAGTCCTGTAGTCTTACAGGCTTGCGAATACCATCTGTGAATTCATAAAAATTATCAATCCACTTTAAGAGTGCTGTACCATAATGTTGTTCTGGTAATTCCAGTGCTCCATAAAGATTACTGGCAGTGACAACTTTTGTACCTTTTTTGCTGATTAAAATCTGTAATTCCATTGTATTGCGTTTTAATTACGCTACAAATATAAACAAATACTTTTATTAAAACAAATTTATAAAACAAATTAATTAATTAAAACAAAAAGTTTTTGTTTTAATTAACACTTTATCCACAAGCATTTTAGGATGCGATTGCTTGGTAAGCGACTAGTTTTTAGGGACTTATGTTATTTTAGAGGTTAGCGATTTAATATTTTATTAAGAATTTCTGTTTTTTCAAAAAAAAAAATTAAAAACAATATTTTATGGATGTTTGACTGTCTGAATGTGAAGAAGTGTAATTGTTTTAAAAGGAAAATATGGGTAGGAATTAATCTATTTGTGCCTCCAATCAAAGAAGGAAAACTAAAAAGAGGGTAGCAGTATCGAAACACTACTTACCCTCTACACACTATGAAACACTATATTTTAAGAGATTAAATAATCTCGTTTTTTTGTATTAATCCGTAAAAATAGTTTTGAAAATTAAATTCAGTCATTATATTAAACTGAAAATGAGATTGTAAATGGATGGTAAAGTTGGTTAGGAACGGCACTTTTTAAAAAGTATTTGCCGAATTTCATTGATTTCATGGTTTTTTAGGAGAAAATACATCTTGTATTCCTCTACAAGATATAATTTTTATTCTAAAAAAACCATTATTTCATTGTTTTTAGCTATTTATGGTTTATTATTGACCTTGCTATAATATACCAAATTAAAGTAATTCCTTATATTATAAACGGAATTTTACTATAATAGTTCAACTGTGCTCTATTCTTGACGTCTTATTCCAGACTAATCGCTTTGATAACATCTCTTAAAAACCCATTCGCATCGTATTCAGCGCCTTGATTTAACCCCATTCTTACAACTACTAAATCTTTCGAAGGTATGATATAAACATATTGTCCTTCGAAGCCATTACAAGAATATAAATCAGTTGGAACATCTTTATAAGCTGCATGATTGTGGTTATGCCAAAAATGACCTCCATAAATGCCGCCACTATGTTCTGCTGGCTGACGTGTAAAGTGGACCCAACTTGTATCTATCAATTGTTCGCCATACCAATTACCTTCATTTAAATATAAAAGTCCAAATTTAGCCCAATCTCTTGGTGTAGCATAACCGTAGGAAGACCCAATATAATTTCCTGATTCATCCGTTTCTAAAACCATAGAATGCATCCCAATCTTTCTAAAAAGACGTTCATGCGGAAATTTTAAATAATCTTGTTGATTATCAAATTGTTGACGGATTATCCCTGCAACTAAATTGGTCGTGCCACTTGAGTAAGACCATTTTTTACCTATAGCGGTATCCAAAGGATTAGCGGCCACTTCTTTGACGATGTCTTCATTCATAAACAACATCTTAGTTACATCTGATACTTCTGCATAGTTTTCTTCGAAGGCTAAGCCACTTTGCATTTGTAGTAAATCGTTTAAAGTGATTTTGCTACGTTCATCTGTCCAATGGTCATATAGATGGTCATCGGTAAGCTTCAACTTATTATCTTTTACTAACATTCCTATCAGAGTACTGGTGATACTCTTATTCATAGACCAACCTAATATTTCGGTATCTTTATTAAATCCATTGGCATATTTTTCTGCAATAAGACTGTCTTTATAAACTACTACTACAGCTCTAGTTTTAATGCTATCCATATTTAAAGAAGCGTCAAATACTTTATTGATGGCTTGGTCTAAAGCGTTATAATCTACTCCTTTGATTTTAGTAGGACTAGTGCTTTCTCCTAATGGCCATTCTTTTTCTACATTTACTTTTTGTTTTGGTAAGTTCAGTGCTACTTGATAATCATCTTTGCCTTGTAATAAAATACAACCTAAATTTTCTTTAAAAACGGCAGTTTTACTTCCTAACCCAAAAAGTGTAGCCGTTGCACTTTTTGCTTCTTTATCAATAAAGGTACTCGTCAAATTAAGGGGAGACATGCTTAAGTCATCCTTTTGAATGCTTTCTTGTGTCCGACCCGCTATAAAATGACAACTACACATTTTCTTTGCAGCATACCCTGTACCGATTGGAATCATTGGATAAACTGTTAAGTAAAAATACATAGCTGCAAAACCTATGATTGCTCCGAGCATAAAGAGTATTTTTTTTAACATGATTGTTTTTTGTTTTGATTAATGATTTTAATCTCCGTTTATTCTTGTTGGATCGTAATTCGCTCAATTTTGATAGACTTGTCTCCATTTTGTGATGGAGGCAGATTGATTAATACTAAATTGTCATAAAAAAAAATGATTAATTCAGCACATAAAGGCGCTAATTTAATCATTTTGACCACTTTTTTTGTAGAAAAATAAATGGTTCACATAGGTTGAGGAATTTATTTCTTATTTTATTGTGCTTTTATTACGACTACACCATTCCCTCCTCTTACGCCATAAAATGAAGCATCAGGGCCTTTTAAAACGCGTACCGATTTTATCTCCATCCCCTGGACTAGACTTGCTGCTTTTGCATAACTGCTGCCAATATCTGTTCCATTTAGTATAAACAATGGTTCTGTTTCACTAAAAAATGAATCAGCCCCTCTTACTTTTACCTTTGAGCCAAGAATCTGAACGCCAGGTACTCGTAATAAGTAGGACTCTAATGGATTGATGGAATTAACTTCACTATCTTTTAAAGCCAATTTGTCGGGTTCCATTTGCTTTATTGCTCGTTGGTTGACTTTTTGACCATTAAAGCTTCGATTAGCTATCGGCGCGCAACTTGCTAGAAAACAAATTGCACAGGTAAGAAGGTAGATTTTTTTCATTTCAAAGTAATTTTGAAGTAGTCGAATGAAAATTGGCTACTTTTATGAAAGAAATAAGGTTTTTATTTCTAAAGTTACTTATTATTTGGTGATAATATCCACCGGAATTAGCTTTCTCCTTATAATTACCGACTAAACCTATTATAGCTTGTCCTCTAGCGGACTGTAATGAGTACATTTAATATTATTCTTTTTCAGAAATTCATAAAGCTAAGACAAGATTTAAATTTTTTAAGTTCAAGCTCAAGTATCAAGCTCAAATTAAAGGAGGTTAACAATTGATTATCGTACTTGAACTTGATGCTTGAACTTGTGCTTTTTAACTTTATTTCCTTAACTTAATTGATTTTGCAAAAAGATGTTTTCCTATAACAACTAATTTTTTTGAATAAGATGACTATACTAGCTTAGATTATATGTTCCAAATTAAAAAAATAACCACGCCGGCTAAAGCTTATCTCAATCAATTGTTTGAGATAGAGCCTACTTTTGAAAGGTTCAACCAAAAAAATGACATCTTCAATCGGTCGATGTGGGATGATAAAATAGACCCTAAGAATTTCTATGTTAGCTATGACATCACGAATTATAAGCCAAAAAAATCTAAAGGGTTTGACCATTGGGATTATGCTTTGCGAAATGCAAGTTGGCATTTGACGGATGTGGTTGGAGAAATGACTTTTCCTGAAACGGGTAGAGTAGAGGGATTTACGGATTATTATACAACGCAGACCGCAGGACCTCCAGCTAAGGCAGCCTTGCCTTCTGTGGGGGAGACGACACATCGAGTGAAGAAAGCAGCAGAAATGTTAGGCGCAGGGATGGTTGGGATTTGTGAATTGGATGACCGATGGGTCTATTCTCATAATTTTAGTAGAAAAACTCAAGCTCCTAAAAAATTAGATTTACCTCAAAATATTAGCCATGCTATTTTATTGATTTTGCCGATGGATTATGAACTGAGTAAGACAATTCCCTCAGCATTAGGGGGTTCAACGACTGGTTTGGGCTATGCTTCTAGTCTAAATGTGGCTACAGGCTTAGCTCAGTTTATCACCAATCTAGGATTTGAGGCAATAGCTTCTTTGAATGATACTGCACAGAGTATTCCCATGGCTATTCAGGCTGGTTTAGGAGAATATGGCCGAAATGGTTTATTAATTACGCCCAAATATGGCCCAAATGTTAGGATAGCTAAGGTTTTTACTGATTTGCCGCTAGTCCCAGACCAACCAATCGAATTTGGTGTTAAACAATTTTGTGAGTCTTGTCGAAAATGCGCAGATTCTTGCCCTGTGAAAGCTATTGCTCAAGGTGCAGCCACCAATACTCCTCCTAATTTTTCTAGCCACTCTTTTATCAAAAAATGGACAGTTAATGCGGAGAAGTGTTTTAAATTTTGGGTTGGTATGAATACAGACTGTGCGATTTGTATTAGAGTTTGTCCTTATAATAAAGACTATAAAAAATGGTGGAATAGATTAGGTATACGCTTGGCGAATAGTCCACTACGAAGATGGATGCTTTGGTTAGATGATAGGTTGAACTTTGGACAACGGCAATCTGCTAAGTGGTGGTGGGCCTGAACAAAGGAAAGGTAATAAGTATAATTTGCTTCTTTACTTCAGGGTTTGTAGCAAACTTAAAGAAGTGTTAACAGAATCGAGAATCTTACTGCTAATAAGCGACAAAACCTTAACTTTTGTTTAAAAACATGGTTTTTTCATAAATTTAATTGCTTTTATTGTTACTATCTGCTACTTTTACGTCTAATATTTAGAATGTTTAAACGCTTCATCCCAAAGCATTTAGAAATTCATAAAAATATTTATTTAATTTTCCCAGAACAACGACATCCATGAACAGCACAATCTTTACACTGTATTCCCATTGCAGGAATCCAATCCCTAGGATTCTATCTAGCAATAACAATCAACCATTCAAATTTGGTCATTTTATACATTCTATTAAAGATAGAATAGGCGTCCCTATTTTGTTTGGTTCCTTCCAATTTCCCCCTGATTTAGGAATAATACATACATATTAGCATAAATAGTGACACTTATTTGCATCAATCTGAAACGATTTGGCGTAAATACATGATGATTTGGCTTAATATTTGCTAAATTCTTTTACATTTGCACCAATTGTTACTAACAAACTGATAATTAAGGACTTTTATATTATTTATGTATAATATATTTCACCCAGTTACCGATCGAGATATTACTTACCTGCATAGCACGGCAATGTATTCCTATTGCTGTATGATTATTTATTTTTTAAACAAATACCTTTTTTTAGCTATTTTAGTGCCACCAAAATTTATCAAAATTGCTAAAAAATTTCTTTAAAGACATTTTTCACTTTCCCATGTTAATAGTGAATACCAAAAACCGTAATATGCCGCACCCATTACATAATTCAAAAATTAATGGTAAAATGAATCTTCCTTCATTTCGAACCTTGCTCATTAAAAGCTTGAACAAATCGAAAATTCTATGCCTTCTTTTATGCTTAGGTTTCCACTGGAGTATAAATGCACAGACTTTTACGAATCCTCAGGACACAATTGATGTCATTATTCCAGCTAACGATAACAAAGGAGTTGTCACAGGACAACAATTGCATGATGCATTAAACCCTAGTGATTTATTATTCTTTGATAATATTGATGCTATTGTATCTGGTGGTCCAGCTTTAAGAGACACTACTTATATCCCAGATAATAATACCCAGATATTTTATGTTGGTTGTGATACTGCTATTTATGCAGGTGATCAATCTATAAAATATGGTATTGATAGCCAATTGGATACTTTAGACAATTTAATGTCGGTGACATTTTTCTCTTATTTTGATTTGCCAACTACTAGAACCAATGCTTTGAAGTTTGGTAGCCCTAATCACATTAGTAATCCTGTGCTTTCTGGTTCAGGTGCGAGTGTAACTGCTGTTTTTAGGATTATTGACAATACTCCTCCT
>CALJVJ010000035.1 GCA_937974625.1 uncultured Saprospiraceae bacterium | reverse complement strand
ATCGAAGAAAAAAGAAAAGCACATCTAGTGACCCCCTATAGCTGAAAATTCATTCAAAAAACTGATTTGCAAAAAACTAAATATTTGCTTATATCTAGCTTATATCTATTCTTCAATATAATAAGATATGTCAAATCTTCGAAGATTTGACATATCTAAAACCCTCAAAATTAATACAAAACATTTTATTGAAAATAATAATTTTATACCAAAATTGATTCCCTCATTTTCCCTCAACCAAGAAATAGCACTAAATCTATTTGCACCTAGAAAAAACAAGCTTGAAGAAAAAAGCACATAATTTTTTTATTGAGCGTTGAATTTTTACTTTTGATAAAATCTATATCATGAAAGTAAAAGAATATTGGCTAATTATATTCCTATTTGGCGCATTTGTCCTAGATGCTCAAATCAATAATATTCCTTCCAAAATAGATGACTCCATTATCAATGGACTCAAGTTCAGAAATATCTGCCCTGGCAAAACGGGCGGTAGGATTACCAAAGTCATTGTAGACCCAAACAAAAAAAGTAGAAGATTTGCGGCAGTCGCTTCTGGGAATATTTGGCGAACCACCAATTCAGGAACTACATGGGAACCTGTTTTCGAAAGCTATGGAGCCTATGCCGTTGGTACAATTGAATTTGACCCAAATAACACCAATATCATTTGGGCTGGAACAGGAGAAAATAATGCGCAACGCTCGGTAGCTAAAGGCGACGGTATTTACAAAAGTGTCAATGGTGGCGATAGTTGGCAGAATATGGGACTTAAAACTTCGGCTCATATTGGGAAAATCATGATTGACCCTCGCAACTCTGATGTCGTCTATGTTGCCGCTCAGGGGAATGTCTGGAAAGATGGTGGAGAAAGAGGTTTGTATAAAACCACTGACGGTGGAAAAACATGGGAACGTATCTTGCATATTACCGACAATACCGGTATTTCTGACATCATTTTCGACCCCCGAAATCCCGATATTATCTTGGTTTCTAGTTATCAAAGACGCCGACATGTAGGAAAGTTAGTTGCAGGTGGCCCAAATGGAGGCATTTGGAAAAGTACCGATGCAGGGAAAAATTGGACCAAGCTAAAAAATGATTTACCCGGTGGGGATTTAGGTAGAATTGGTTTGGCTATTTCTCCACAAAAGCCCAATGTGGTGTATGCCTTAATTGCTGGAACAGAGGACACCAAAGGGTTTTATCGCTCTGAAAACCAAGGAGATAATTGGAAGAAGATGAGTGATTATATGGTTATTGATGCGCAGTATTATATGGAATTATTTCCCGACCCACATCAATTTGACAAGGTATATTCCGTTAATGTTTTCACCGTATTTACGGAAGATGGTGGCAAAACTTTTACCAGAATTAATGAACGCAAAAAGCATGTGGATAGTCATGATGTGGTATTTGACAAAGATGACCCAGATTATATTATGGTGTCTTGTGACGGAGGAATTTATGAAAGTTGGGACCGAACTAAGACTTGGAAATTTACAGATAACTTGCCCCTAACTCAATTTTATCGGGTGGGCATCGGTAATGACAAACCTTTCTACCATATTTATGGTGGCACTCAAGACAATGCAACCATTGGCGTACCTGTTCGAACCACCAATCCCGCAGGAATTCGAAATAGTGATTGGTATCATATTGTCGGAGGAGATGGTTTTCAGACCAGAGTGGACCCGACCAATCCAGATATTTTATACAGTCAATCCCAATACGGATATTTATCCAAATACAATAAAGCAACCGATGAACGCGTACAAATTCAGCCACAACCCAAAAGTGGGGAGGCTCCTCTTCGGTGGCATTGGAATTCCCCTTTAATAATTAGTCCGCATCAAGCACAACGGATTTATTTTGCCGCTAATAAATTATTTAAAAGTGACGATGGTGGCAATTCTTGGACCGCCATCAGTGAAGATTTATCCAGACAAGAAGACCGAAATAAGGCCAAAGTCATGGATAAAGTATGGGGCATAGATGCCATTTTTAAGAATGTTTGGACTTCGCCCTATGGAACTATTGTCGCATTAGATGAATCCCCATTGCAAGAAGGCTTAATTTATGCAGGAACGGATGATGGTTTGCTGCAAGTCACTAGTGATGGTGGGACAAATTGGCAAAAAAATAGTCAATTTTCTGGTGTTCCAAATTATAGTTTTGTAGCGGATATTCATACTTCTCGACACAATGCCAATACGGTTTTTGCTGTCTTTAACAACCACAAACAAGGTGACTTTAAACCGTATGTCCTAAAAAGTATGGACCGTGGAAAAACTTGGACTTCCATTAGCAATGACTTACCCAAAGACCAACATGCTTGGACCATTTACCAAGACCATAAGGACCCTAATTTATTATTTGTTGGGACAGAATTAGGCCTATACTTTTCTATCGATGGTGGCCAAAATTGGCACCAATTTAAAGGGGGATTGCCGACCATGTCCTTTAGAGATATTGAAATTCATACCGAAGCCAATGACTTGGTCGTCGCTTCTTTTGGCAGAGGCTTTTATGTGCTGGAAAATTATACACCGCTAAGAGATTTGACTACCGCAAATTTAGCCAAATCTACCTATTTGTTCCCTGTCAAAGATGCTTTGCTATTTGTAGAAAAAAATCGGGATGGCAATAGTTTGGGGCATGCATTTTATACGTCGCCCAATCCCGAATTTGGCGCTACCTTTACTTATTATGCCAAAGAATCGGTCCCGACCATTAAGCAAATTCGCCAAAAGACAGAAAAAGAAAAAAGAAGTAAAAAGGAAGCCATCTCTTATCCCGATTGGAAAGATTTTGCGGCAGAAAGACGAGAGACGAAGCCTCAGTTACTTTTTACCATTGTTAATGAAGCTGATGCGGTAGTTCGCCGAATACCTGTTCCATTAAAAAAAGGGCTTCATCGAATCCAATGGGATTTAAGACAGTCGGACGGTATGGGCGGTGAAGGCGCTTTAGTACCTCCCGGCCAATATACGGTTGCCCTTTCCAAAGTGACGCAAGGTAAATGGGAACCTATTCAGACCACTCAATCTTTTGAAGTGCTACCTTTATTTCCAAAGAATATTAGTGCTGCTGACCAAGCAAGCCTACAAGCTTTTCAGCAACAAGTATATACTTTAGGGCAATCTATTCAAACTACCAATCAACAACTAAAAAAGGCCATTGGAAAAGCTAAAAATAGTCAAAAAAGTATCTTAGCACATCCCAATGGTAAAAAGGCGCATTACGAACAAGCCCAAAAAATTCAGCAGCAATTACAAGACCTACAAATAAACTTAACGGGTAATAAATTGATGGTTGAAAAAATGGAATTGATTCCGCCTTCTATTTCGAGTAGATTAAATCGCATTAAATGGAATTTTTACAATACCACAGAATTGCCGATGAGCGCCGACCGAGAAAATTTCGAGATTGCTCAAAAGGATTTTCAGAAATTTAAGGAGTCTTTGGAGACCGTTTTGGGGAGGCAGGAAGCCTTGGGCTTGGCTTTGAAGGACTTGGGTATTTATTTTAAAGAATAAGTTGTTACTGAACTTAAACAATAGTTAATGGGTTGGTTGAAATCATTCGTCTAATTTTCCTAGATAGATTTATTCGTTCCGACTTTTTTTAGCATCTTTAGGAAAATTCTATAGGTGAAATATCTAGTTTGCTACATACTACTCTTATTAGCTATACCTACTTTTTTAAGTGGGCAGAAAGATAACACCTTTACTACTGAAAAATCAGTTGCTCTTCCTTTAATTTTAGATGAACTCAAAGCGCAAAAAGGGGTGTCTTTTCTTTACGAACCAGCAACTATTGCCAATATAAAAATACAAACACCTGTTGATTATCAAGCAGATTTAAAGGTTATCCTAAAAAGCATACTTCCACCGGTCCATTTAAAATTTAAAAAGATTGGTCGGCAAAATTATATTATTAAAAAAGCCAAATTCAAAAATAAACTACTAAGTGCTAGAATCAATCAAAACCCTGGACATCCTGTCAAAGCAAAAAAAATCACCCTTAAAGCACCCCCTCGAAAACTTACAGGGCAAATAGTAGATGAACAGAATTCGCCCTTGATTGGTGCAACCCTTTTCTTACCTAAATCTGCGAAAGGAACCAATACAGATGATAATGGAAATTTTGAATTGTTACTGCCTCCAGGTAAGCAATCACTTGAAGTTTCTTTTATTGGCTATGAAACCAACACCGTGGAAATTGTTCGTCAAAAACAATTAAAACTTAAACTTATACCTTCCAAAAATTTCTTGAATGAAGTGATAGTGGATGCTATTGGCTTCACACACGCTAAAGATAAATCTGGGGCTACCGCTGCAACCATCAATGCCGAGGCTATCCAAAACTCAGGAGAAGTTACGCTTTTGAATGCGCTAGGAAATAAGGCGTCAAACGTTCACGTAGCCAGAAGTAATGGAGACCCTGGCGCTGCAACAAATATTCGGATTAGAGGCCCGAATACCATCACGGGGTCCAGTATTCCATTAATTATTTTAGATGGCATCCCTATAAGCAATGCTACTATTTATGGTGGGGGCAATAATATCACGGGTGGTCGGACAGGTGGCGTTGTTCAACAAAACCGCTTAAATGACCTAAATCCCAATGATGTTGCTTCCGTTCAAATCTTAAAAGGTGCTTCCAATGCAGCTTTATGGGGTTCTAGGGCAGCGAATGGAGTTGTATATATTTCCACTAAAAAGGGACATGCTGGTAAATTAAAAATCAATTACCAAACGACTTTTGCCGTCGATAAAGTGAGCGAAAAACGACCACTGCAAACAGTTTGGGGACAAGGAACGAATGGAAAATTTAGCCCTAATGCTTCTGAATCTTGGGGCGACTATATCCCTGAAAGAAGTGGAGGTTTAGATGAATATGCCTTAAATGGTGCTTACTTTGAAACAGAGGGTGGTGTAAAACTTTTTCCTATAACCAAGAAAAACTCTAGGGCTACTTTCATAGATGAAAATTGGAATCAGGTTATTCAGCAAGGTGGATTTAGTCAACATGATTTAAGTCTTTCTGGGGGTAATAAACGGGCCACTTTTTATTTTAATCTTGGTCGGTTGGACCAAAATGGAATTGTCAAAAAAGCAAATTATGACCGAACCAACCTCAGATTAAATGGTCAAGTTTATTTAACGGACTGGTTAAGTTTATCTACTAATGCTAGTTACGCTTATTCTTCTTCCAATCGAATTCAGCAAAGTTCAAGTACGACCAGCCTTTTGCTTGGTCTTTTGCGTACACCTCCAGATTTTAATAATCAGCCTTATCAAGGGACTTTTTATGATGGATTAGGTGGTGTTTTTCCAAATCGGCATCGGTCTTATAGAAGATATTTAGGTAATAGACAGAATCCGATTTATAATAATCCTAGTTGGACCGTTTTCGAACAAACCGCACTATCCACAGTCCGTCGGTCCATCATTTCTACAGATGTAAAAATTAATCCCACAAAATGGATGCAATTTACCTTAAGAGCAGGATATGATAAGGCGATGGATAAGCGAACTTATTTTTTCCCTATTGGGTCTGCTGGATTTAGAAGTCCGGGTGTATATGCAGAAGATTTAATTGACCAACAAGAATTCAATTTAGACTTTATTGGAAAGGCTAAATTCCGTTTTAGTAAACATATAAAAAGTACAGCTACCTTCGGATGGAATTTCAACGACCGACAAAGAGGGTTTCATTTAAAAGAATTGACAGGATTCCCTGCAAAATTTATTAACGAAGTAGGTGCTCTAGTTGGACCTATTAGCCAAACGGTCATCGACCATAACACTCAACACATTCGGTCTAATCGAGCTTTTGGTATTTTGTCTACTGATTTTAAGGAACAATTATTTTTTACTGCCTCAGGTGGATTGGAAGCCGCATCGAGTATTTCTGGGACCTTTTTCTACCCTGCTATTGATGCTGCTTGGCAATTTTCCAAAGCCTTTGCTTTACCTAAATGGTGGGATTTTGGCAAATTTCGTGCTTCTTTTGGACAAGTTGGTATCCAACCAGCGCCTCATCGATTTAGAACTTTAGCAGAGGACCAATTCAGATATATAACTTATAGCGACCCTTTAGATATCAACCAATTTGGTGGTGGTTTTAGGATTGACGATGATAAGGGCAATGCTCAGTTACGACCAGAAATAAAAACAGAATGGGAAATTGGAACGGACTTTCGCTTTTTAAAAAATAGGCTTACTTTTTCAGCTTCTTATTATCAAAATTGGATAAAAGATGTTCTTTTTTATATTGAATTAAGTCCTTCTTCTGGCTATGATACTCAGTATACGAATGGCGGAAAAATGAGCAATCGGGGATTTGAAGCATCTATTGATTATCAATTACTTCAAAAAGGAAAATGGACCGTCAGTACCTACGGTCATTTTAGCCAAAATAAAAATAGGGTCCTCGAATTAAAAGGAACAAAGACCATTGATTTAACTGGCTCTTCCTTGAGTTCTAGAGCAGTGGTCGGTTACCCCTTAGGCGTATTATATGGAACCGGTTCGCAGACTGATGATAATGGGGATTTTATTTTAAATGAACATGGTTTTCCTTTACTCACTCCTAGTCCTGTCGTTCTAGGTGACCCTAATCCTGATTGGCGAGGTGGTTTAGGGGTGCGCATTCATTATCAAAAATTTGCTTTGGATGTTTTATTGGAACATGCACAAGGTGGGGACTACTCTCCTCGTACTCAGTGGGTACTTAATCGTTTTGGCACAACTGCCGAGACTGCTAATCGTTTTACTTTACCGCAAGATTTAAAGAATTTTCAAGGTCAATTAATTCCAAAAGGAACGGTCGTTCGTGGAAATGTTAAAGATTTTGGGGCAGGACCAGTGCTATTAGATGAAACTTGGTATCGGACAGGAATTGGTGGTGGTTTTGGGGATAATCAAGCTTATAATTTTTCGATTAAAGATGCGACTTTTACTCGGCTTAGAGAGGTCGCTTTCAGCTATACTTTAGATACTCCAGCCTTTCAAGAAAAATCTAAACTGGCTGCTATTAAAATGACCTTGGCAGGTCGTAACCTACTCCTTTGGGACCAATTGCAAGGCGTGGACCCCGAAACCAATCAAACGGGAGTCAGTAACGGTTTTGGGTTAGAATATTTTACCAATCCGAGTACTCGGTCTTTTTTGGTGAGTTTGGTGGTGAGTTATTGAGGTACTTCGCTTTACCCTTTTTTACCACAATAGTCACATAGTAAAAAAACACATAGGCTTATATAGTTTTCGGTACTAGCGTTTTGTAGGTTAGCCTTTAATGATTGAAGTATTAAAGCTTCTCATTATTCCGAATATTTTAAGGCTTTCCAAGATTCTGCAATAGTGACTAATTTCTTTCCCTCTTCTTCCTGGTCTGCTTGCAAAAGCACCAAACCTGTAGCAACACATTGAATCAATCCCCATTGCCAAATAGGTTTCTTTTCCAATCCCGTTAATGCTGCTAAATATGCTACTCTTTCCATTAGTTTTTCCTTTGGGTTTAAAATTAATTCATCTGCCCATTCTCTCATCAATACCCCTAAATCGTAGGCTGGCTCAGCCCTAATTCCATCTGGGTCAATCAATTTAAATGTTTCTGATGCGCCAGCCTTTGCTTGTAAAATATTATAATTATGGGCATCTCCATGTACTAAACAGGCATTCATTGGCGAATAATTTGCTTTACGTTGAGCAATAAATTCGTTCGTTTTTGTGAATAATTCAGTAGAGAAAGGTTGATTCAATGCTTTCCAATTGTCATGTATATAAGTAGTAAACCAATCGGCTATTCCAAGGGTATTCGGAAATTGGTCTGCTTCCTTTATGGGAATCCAAGATTGTTGTAAGGTTTGACAAATAATTGCTATTTGGCGATTGATAGAAAAACCACAGTCTGCTAATGGTATGCCTAATTGTTCCAAAAATGCTACTTTTAAATCACTGTCATAAGCCAATAATTGCACATATCCATTTCCAGCTACCATTTTTAAAGCAGCTATTTCATTTTTAAAATCAACCCCTAATTCTAATTCATGCAAGGGTATTTTGACAATTAATTGCTTATTTTCTTTAGTGAGTGCTTCTGCCAAAAACGCACTGGTTCCTCCACTTAAACTTTTTATCAGCTTTATTTTTTTCTCAGTCTCTAAAATATGGATAGTCTTTCTTAGATTTTGAATTATCTGAGAAGCGTTCTGATGCGTCTTTAGTTTTTTTAGGACTAGGTCTGATAACTGGAAATTATTCATGCTTAGCTATGATGTTTTTTTTTGAAGTTTCCTTAAGTGCCACATGGTAAGTAATGCGGCCTAATTAATTCGGTAATTTAAGAACATCTTTTTCATTATCGTATACTTTTATGAAATTGAGAACGCTGGTATTGCCCTACCAAAAATAAAAAATGTTCGGTATAGAAAAAATTTTATTCAAAAATAGAGTATGAGCATAATT
>CALJVJ010000034.1 GCA_937974625.1 uncultured Saprospiraceae bacterium | reverse complement strand
CCTAAGGAAATATGTGATAATAACATAGACGACGATGGAGATGGATTAATTGATAATGATGACCCAAGTTGTTCGATTACTAATGGTGAATGTATTGGCACGAATCAAGGCTTTGAAAATGACTTTACTGATTGGGAAGTTTTGGAAACACCAACTATTACGACCGATGCTTATAATGGTGCTAAAGCTGCCTTATTAGATGAAAATGCGGAATCAATTATTAGAGTTTTTGATGTCAATCCCGATTCAAGTTACTTATTATCTTTCTACCATAAAGGAAATGGTGGTAGTTGGAGAGGATTGAATTTCCGATTTTTAGATGCTAGCGATAATGAAATTTTTGCTACAAATCATCCATTACCAGATGCTACCAATTATGAAGAAGCGGTTTATTCCTTTACTGCACCTGCTAATGCTGATAAAATACGCGTTAGATTTGTTGTTTATGATTTACCAGCAACTTTATTTCTTGATGATGTTTGTTTAAAAGAAGGACAATCAAACCGACGAAGACCTAATTGTGATGAAGATTGTAAGTTAGTATCTACTGGTCAACATGCTAGTGCTCAAACATGGATAGGTGATGGTAACAACACTTGGGTAAGACATAATGTGGATAGTGATATGCAATTATGTCATAATGGAGATGGTACTTTGACCATTCAAGGTAATGTGACCAATGGGGCAAGTGAAGGCGGAACACCTTGTGGCCCTACAGATGGATGGTTTTTAGATATCACACTGAGCAATAAAAAAGATTGGGCAACTTGGAATGGTAATTATGATAACTATAATGTAGATAATAGCATCTGTTCTGATAACCACACTTCTTTTGATTATTGGGATGTTGTTGGTACGTTAACAGGAACTGGCTGTAATTTGGGTAAAGTTTATCCTATTACAGGAAATCAAACAGGCTACCAAGTTCAAGTAGGATTTGGAGCAAGTAGAGGTACCTGTGATTTTGGTATGGCTGGCTGGACTATTTTCGATAAAGATGGGACGAATAAAATCTTTGATATTTATTTCCTTTTAGACGAAGCTTGTTATAACCCACCTTCTTCATGTACGCTTCAATTTGACAATATTGTAGTTAGCAATTGTATTAATCAACCTTTAATGGATGTAGCTACCGTAGATGCAACTATCAGTTGGACAGCGGCACCTGCAGATAATATTATTGAAGTATCCATTGATAATAAAACGGAATATATTGACGTAGCTGGAGGAATAACTTCTCCTCAAACGATTCGATTTATTGTTCCTGCCGACGGAAGTACAGGAAATAATATTACTGCAAAATGGAGTGATACGAATGATTGTAATCAAGCAGACACTTATGACGTACCTTCTGCTTGTTCCTCAAATGAAATTACTTGTGATATTTTATATATCTGTGGTGATGATAAACCATTTGATGGGGATCCTTGGGATCATGGTTGGATTGAGTATTTAGATGCAGTTAATGGTAGTAAAGGAGTTACCGCGGCATTTTCTAAACCTGATGCTAGTGGTATGGGACTCTATGACCCTCTTAATACCAATAATTTATTAGCTATAGATTTTAATGATTATGATTTAATTGTTGTTTCCGCTACAACAGAAGATAGACTTTCTAATGATATCATTAACAGTTTAGGGACTACTTCAGCTTCTGTCTTGAACTCTAATTACACAATTGTTGATGATTTAGGAATGTCTAATTATAATGCGAGTTATACTTTCCAAGACTTTGCTTATACCGACGCTACGAATCAAGAAACTATTTATAATTTTAATAATGATAATCCTTCCTATACGCCCGTCATACTAAGAGGTCACTACCTTTCTAACGCAGATGTGCTATTGTGGAGAAATGGAACGGATTATTCTAGTAGTACCGATGGCGTCTTATTTCACAATACAAGTGATGATGTGTTAACAGGGATTGCTAATCATGGTGATAGAGTATTTTTAGGATACCATATGAATGGCGTATATGCGAATGCTGAAAACGGAGGGGCTATTCCTACACCTGATTCTTTATGGTTTAACCCTGCAAAGCATTTAACCTTAGCAGGTAAAATGTATTTAGACTCAGCAATTGTTTTGGCAGCAGCTAATTGTGGGATTGCACCTCCTACCTGTTGTACTCAGATTAATTATGCTAATAATAGTTTAGAAAACGGTAATTTTTCTAGTTTTACTTCTAGTTCAAATCCTGATGGTACGGCTACTTTAACCACTTTTGGTGGTTCAGATGCCGTAGATTGGAATCCTACTGATGGTCGTGGTACGAACGGAAGCCCCATTACCGCTTTTGGTGCCAATCCTGGATATTGGGTAGATGCTAGTACCAATGGAGGATTAGGCGCATTAGATGGCGACCGTTTTTATTGGCTAGAACCACGTAGTGGTGCAGTAGGGAGTGATTGTATCGGTGCGGCTAATGGAGCTGATTTATTAGGTTCATTTTGTGCAGGAGATACTTTGGAGATTTGTGGTTATGTTGCAGCTTATGACCCTAATAATATTAATAGTAGTTCTGTAAGTACTGATTTTAAATTTGAAATCTATTCAAATAATGGAAATGACCCTGCTGATTTTATAACTACTCCTACAGGTACAACTTCAACGAATGATAATGGTGGTGATAATGAAAGTTTCACTTTGCCGCTACCTGCTTCTACAAATATTTTAGACATTACTGGTGCTGCTTTTACAGGCGTAAATGGACAAGTTGCTGATTGGCGAACGCTTAACTGGCAATCTGTTTGTTTTCAAGTTGTTTTAAAGGAAGATCAAAGTAATTATAGATCTATAATTTTTAGTATGGCGGATAATAGTGATGGTATGGCTGTTGATAATTTATCAATTAGAGATATTACCACACCGAATGCTGGAAAAGATACAACGGTGTATACTTGTTCTCCAAGACTAAATTTGAGGAATGCTAAAAGTGGAGAAGCGTGGTCGAAAGTAACAGAACCTGCTGGGGCTACTGCAACTATTGATGCTTCAACTGGTGTTGTTACAGGATTGACAGAAAATGGGATTTATAAATTTTTGTTGTCAAAATCGAATGATCTAATTTGTCATGATACAATCAGAGTACAAGTCAATTGTACCTCAGAAATTTGTGACGATGGTATAGATAATGATGGAGATGGGTTGACAGACTGTGAAGACCCAGATTGTAATTCTATTACTGTTTCTAAGTTGTCCTATTCTGAATGTGTTTTAACAGGCTCGGAATATCAAGCAACTATGTCTATTGAAGTTTCATGGTCCAACCCACCTGCAGGTGAAGGAATCAATGTAATTACTCCTGATAATTCTCAATTTATAGATATAGCAGGAGGAGCAACTTCTCCTGCTACTGTTCAGTTTGTAATAGCGGCCGATAATAGCACCAATCCTTTATCTATTGCCTACACTGGTGGGAATAGTTGTGGATTTGATTCTTATTATGATGCGCCAGCTCCTTGCCCTGAGCCAACAGAAAGAAATATGCCCTGTACTAATGCTAGTGGTTATGTTGGAGGTATTGTTTTTGAAGATTTAAGTGGAGACGGTTTGCAAGATGAAGGAGAACCAGGCTTAGAAGGTATTATGGTGACTGCTACAGATAGTCTAGGCGTTACAGTTGGCCAAGTTTCAACTAACAATATTGGTGTTTTTGAATTTGCGAATTTAACGGATGGTGGCAAGTTTAAATTAGAATTTACAGCTATTCCTTCTGGTATGTATCCGACGAATGGAAGCACTTATAAAGGGACAACTGTTCAGTTTGTTAATGCACCTAGTTGTGCAACTACTTTAGGTTTGTTGAACCCAACTACTAATGCTTGTGAGGCAACTAATAGTACTATTTTACAAAATGGATATTCTGTCGTGGCATGTTTGCCTGCTGGAGATGATGTTACTTTAGCAATAAAAGATATTACTCAATTAGGAACACTTTGGCAAACTTCTGCTAATCGTAATACCAATCAATTTGATAATGTGCCGACTATTCGGATGTGGGAAACTAGCGATTTTGAAGGAGAAGAAATATTTTCGATGGCTATTGACCCAAGAGATGGGACTATTTATGCCGTAGCTTCTCCTTTGTATGGAGATGGCTCTAATACTGCTAGTGTACTTTTTGAAGAAAATATTGCACCTAAAGTTTTTAAAATTAATCCAAAAACAGGTGTTGTTACTCGAATTGCCCAACTTTCAGGGACGCTTGGTTTAGGGGCGATTGATTTTGATGTTGTGAATGAGCAGTTGTTGATAACCAATATGGATGATGGTAAAATTTACCGACTGAATACAGATGGTGTTGTGTTGAACAGCTATGATCCACTAGCTGCTGATAACGGGATTAGTAGCCAACTACCAAACCTAGGAGATAGAATACTAGGAATTGCTTTCAATCCAATTGATAAAAGAGTGTATTACTCTGTCTGGTCTAACCATATGACTTTTACGACAAGTCATGAGAACCTTAATAATAATTATAACACGATTCGTTCTGTCTCACTTGATGCAGATGGTGACTTTATACCGTCAACAGACCAATTAGAAATAACTGTTCCTTATAACCCTGGACATACGGTCACGCTTACTGCACCAACCGCTGACATTGCTTTTAACCGTGCCGGCGACCGTCTATTAATAGCTGAATTTGCAATTATCGAAAATAATTCTGGTAGCTTGTCTACTGCAGCTCATGCTAGTGTTGTGAGAGAATTTCAAGAAACTGCTGGGGTATGGACATTAGAACCGACTTATGGTAGTAATTATCAAGGAAAATATGATATTGGTAGCGTAATTGACTACAGAGGAAGGAATAGCCGTGGTGGTATTGATTGGGCCTATGAACGAATTTCTGGAGATACTATTTTTGGGGATGATGATTTTATAATCGCTACTGGTGATGCATTACATGTTGCTAGTCGGGATGGAGATTATATCTATGGATACCAGTTTACACCAGCTACAGGAGGAAATATTGCGAATAGTATTTTAGTTGATTTAGATAATGATTTAGTAAATCCAGATAAGTACGTTTACAGCGATGTAGATATTTATAAAAATTATTGTGCGGCTTTAACTTTAGAGATAGGAAATTATGTTTGGCTGGATTCTGACGAAGATGGTGTGCAAGATTTGTACGAGGTTGGCCTTGCTGGAATAAATGTAACCTTATTTGATGCCGCAGGTGATTCTTTGACTTCTGTTGTGACTGATGCCAATGGTACTTATTATTTCAATGATAATACTAGTGGATTTGATGGATTGACGCCTAATACTACTTACTATGTGGTAGTGGGAAAAGGTGGACAATTTAATAAGACGAATGGTGCGCTTAATTTTGTGTTTGATTTAACGGTTCCTAGTATAGGAGATGGAAATTATAAGGATGAAAATGACTCTGATGGAGTTATTGGAAATCCAAGTTATGGACATCCTGTGAGTATTGCTGGTTATCCTATAATCGAATTAACTACTGGAGAAAATGGTCAAAATGATTATAGCTTCGATTTTGGTTTCAAAGAAATTTGTTCAGCAGCAATTGCCGTTAATGATTCTATTCCAACTTGTCCTGGTGTTGAATATGAGGGAAGTGTTTCGCTTAATGACTCAAATTTTGAGGACAAACTCTATAGCGTGCTTACTAATCCTGCTAATGGGACAGTGACTATGGGCACTAATGGATCATTTAGTTATGTTGGAAATGCATCAACTTGTATTAGTGATGAATTTATTTACCAAGTCTGTGACCCATCTAATATTTGTTGCTCTTATGGTACCGTATATTTAGATTTTGCAGATGCCATTAAACCTTCTTTACAGAATATTCCTGATAATGATACCATTAGTTGTGACGAAGTAGTGCCTTTACCTCCACAGATATTTGCTATAGATAACTGTCCTGGAATTTCTTTGGACGTTAAAGAAGATGATACTCAGGGAGAGGATGGTTGTTCTTTATATGATTATACCATTACTCGAACCTGGACGGCTATTGATATATGTGGTAATTCTACTTCTGCATCTCAGGTAATTGAAGTGCAAGATGTAGTTGCTCCGGATATTTATAGAGTGTATACGTTACCTAATGGTAAAAAAATGGTTGCTGGTGTTATGGAGTTAGTTGGTGGAAACTGGAAAACAGTGAGCTTACCGATTGACTTTGATACTAAACCAATTATTTTACACCAAGTGACTACTAATGATGGGCTAGCACCTGTTGTTGCTCAAATCCAAAATATCTCTGTTTCTCAATTTGAATTACGAATTGCGGCAGAAGAAGCAAATACCAATAAGCGAGCTAGAGAAAGTGTGTCTTGGATAGCAATGGAAGCAGGCATACAGAGTACGGATTATCAACTTGAAATGAATTCTTTGCTTTTGTCGAAGGAATTTAAAACGGTTAATTTTCAAAATTCTTTTGCAGCTACTCCTGCCATATTCACGAGCGCTCAAACAACTAATGAAGCAGATCCTGCATCCATTAGACATAATCTTTTAACTACGAGTGGAGTGGCATTGAAAGTTCAAGAAGAAACTTCTAATGATACAGAATCACTACATCTTGACGAACGCGTTGGCTATTTAGCACTAGAGAAAATTGGTGATTTGAGAGATGAAAAGGGAATCCTCTTAGGGGAAGTAGGTACCATTTCATTAGATGATCAATGGACAACCATTACATTAAATAATACTTACGCTAACCCCGTTATCATTGCGAATAGCTTAAGTATTAATGGGGCAGATCCTGCAACTGTGCGAATACAAAATGTAGGACTAAATAGCTTTGAAGTCAAAGTAGAAGAATGGGCTTACTTAGATGGAGGTCATGGAAATGAAACAGTTTCTTACATGGTGGTGGAAGGAAGTATTCCTTTAGAATCACCTAATTATTGCGAAGACGGTACTGATAGTTTAGATATTGGTGTTGATTTTAAAGCTGTCGATAATTGTGATGTTAGTGTGATTATCAATTATACAGAAAAAGATACATTTATTGGTGCCAATAAGGTAATTACTAGGACTTGGGCCGCAGAAGACGAATGTGGTAATGCAACTAGCTATAGCCAACAGATTTCTTGTGAAGGGGTATCACTTCAGTTAAAGTCTATTCTACAAGGTGCTATGCTGGATAATAAAGGAGATGGATTGATGCGAGACGATTTACGTAAAAAAGGTATTTTACCTTTACAAGAACCATATTCTAAAATGCCTCTATTTGAACATGTTAACACTGGAGGAGGTGAGGTGATGGACCCTGCTTTACTTACGGTAGATGGTGCGGATGGTATTGTAGATTGGGTCTTTGTTGAATTGAGAGATGCAAACGATGTGAAAAATGTAATAGCTACTCAGTCTGTCTTGATTCAATGTGATGGTGATGTGGTAACGGTCAAAGGAGATTCTATTATCCAATTTACAAATACAAGAGTTGGTGATTATTTTGTGTCACTTCGACATAGAAACCACTTAGGGATGATTACTTTGAATACAGAGTCCTTTACACCATCTAATATTCCTTTTGTAGATTTTACTTTTGCTTTCACGCCTGTTGTTGGCTCGAATTCGAGTGTTAAAGTAGACAATATGGAATCCTTATGGTCAGGAGATTTGAATAGTGATGGGAAAGTCATCTATCAAGGTCCGAACAATGATATTTTCCACATGTTTTTACATGTACTTCAAGATGAAGGAAATCATGACTTTTTACCTAACTTTATTAGCAATGATTATACGATTGATGATTTTAATCTAGATGGTACGGTTATTTATCAAGGTCCTAATAATGACCGAGCTAAATTATTATTCAACACCATCTTACGACACCCTGAAAATGTTCAAAAGTTTTCTAACTTCATTATTTATGGTGCAGATAATTAATCATTAATTCTTTACTGTATTGCTGATAACTGTACTGACAAAAAGTATAGTCATTAGCAATACAGTAAATTAAATAAGGAGTGTGCCCAAAAATATTTCTCTCAAAAATAATAACAATACATACAGCTTCTCTAAAAAAGCCCTACATTAGTTGGATAAAAATAATTCCCAATAGTTTCTATGGATTATTGGCTTATATAAAACGACTAACCAAAAAGCAAAACTATGAGAGAAGACTTCCTACACTATCTGTGGAGAACTAAGCGTTTTCGTATGGATAATCTTCTATCTACCGAAGGAGACGTACTTCAAATTGCTAATTTCGGTAAACATAATCACCATGCTGGTCCAGATTTTTTGGAAGCAAAAGTCCAAATAGGAACTACCCTATGGGCAGGAAATGTAGAAATGCATGTGAATGCTTCGGAGTGGATTGCTCATAAACACCAAGCAGACCGCGCCTACGATAACGTTATCTTGCACGTTGTATTTGAAGAAGACCAACCAATTTTTAGAAGTACTGGAGAACGTATCCCTTGTCTTGAATTGAGACAGAGAATTCCACCAAAAATTATTAAAACCTACCAGAAAATACTTCATAACGAACATTGGATTCCTTGCCAACATCATTTTTATTCGATTACTGATTTGACCAAGAATATGTGGTTGGACCGATTACTTGTAGAAAGATTAGAAGCGAAAACGGTGCTTATTGCGGAACGATTAACACAAACTAATAATGCTTGGGAGGCTGTTTTTTATCAAATTTTAGCTAGAAACTTTGGTGTAAAAGTAAATGCAGAGCCTTTTGAATTAGTCGCCCAATCTACTCCACTAAATTTGTTTGCTAAGCATAAAAATAACCTTTTCCAAATCGAAGCTCTTTTATTTGGTCAAGCAGGTTTATTGCAAGATGAATTTTTAGATGATTACCCTAAAACTTTGCAAAAAGAATATCAATTTTTACAAAAAAAATATCAACTCACTCCTATCAAAAAAGAAAGTTGGCGATTTATGCGGATGCGTCCTGCTAATTTTCCATCTATTCGAATAGCTCAGTTTGCTACGTTGATTTATCAATCAAGTCATCTGTTTTCGAAAATATTAGAAGCAGAAAATGTAAAAGCTATTGAAAAATTATTTAAAGTATCGCTTTCTGAATATTGGTTAACTCACTATATCTTTGACAAAGTTTCTGCCGAACGGAAGAAAACACTTGGTAAAAGCACTATTCATTTATTAATTATAAATACTATTGTTCCGTTCTTATTTTTATATGGAACACATAAATCTATTGATAAATATCGGGATAAAGCATTACGATTCTTAGAAGCATTAGCTCCTGAAAAAAATAGTATTATTGAAAAATGGAAAACGTTGGGATTTGAACCCGAATCTGCCTATCAAACCCAAGCCTTGTTGCAATTGAAAAACGAATATTGTACTAAAAAACGTTGTTTAGAATGTGCCATTGGAAATAGTATTCTAAAATGATTAATACAAGCACAGACACTAATTTTTTATGGATGCACTTATTTATTAGTGGACTATATTTGATAATAGGTTTGCATTTAATATTTAATCCACCTAAGGATATAAATACGTCAACTGGTCTGAATTTTCCCTCTAATATGGCTAAATTAAATATGGATACATGGACAGAACTTCATGCTTATCTTGGAAAGATGTTGGTGATTTGCGGAATTGTTTGTTTTGTATTAAGCCTATTATTAAATTATTTGATTGGGCTGAGTGAACTTTCTTCTAGTAAAATAGAAGGTTTAAATATTGTTTTGTTGATAATTATTTCAAAGTCTACATTTTTAATCATTTTTGTTTCTGCGGAGAATCATTTGACTAAAACATTTGATAAAGAAGGAAATCGAAAATGAGAATGATTAAATCTTATTCTTGCCGATTGTAATTCATCCAATAGTTGGTCAACTTTCTTATATAATTTTCAAAGAAGTGACACATTTCCTACCATTATTCCTTACTTTTGCGGCTTAATTTTTTAATCTTCGATTAGTGTTGAAAGAATAAAACTAAATTAATTGAACAGTCCTAACCACAACTCACTAATCATTAACCACTAAGAAAAAATGGATTTTAACATAGCCGTATTGGCTGGCGACGGAATCGGGCCAGAAGTAGTAGACCAAGCATTGAAAGTATTAAATGCTGTAAGCCAAAAATTTGGACATACTTTTAACTATACACATGCACCTGTAGGCGCAACAGCGATTGACCAAACAGGAGACCCTTACCCACCGGAAACACATGAGGTGTGTATGAAGTCTGATGCGGTCATGTTCGGTGCTATTGGTGACCCAAAGTATGATAATGACCCTAAAGCAACGGTTAGACCAGAACAAGGTTTATTAAGAATGAGAAAGCAACTAGGTTTGTTTTCTAATATTCGCCCTATTAGTCCTTTCAAATCTTTAATTCATCGTTCTCCATTGAGACAAGATTTAGTAGATGGAGCTGATTTTGTAGTTATTCGAGAATTAACAGGTGGTATTTATTTTGGTCAAAAAGGACGTTCTGAAGATAGAACAGGCGCGTTTGATACTTTATACTACACCAAACCTGAAATCCAAAGAATTGTCGCTTTAGGTTTTGATTATGCCAGAAAGAGAAGAAAAAAATTAACGGTAGTTGATAAAGCGAATGTATTAGCTTCTTCTCGCTTATGGAGAGAAACGGTACAAGAAATGGCGCCAGATTATCCTGACGTAGAATTAGAATTCTTGTTTGTAGATAACGCAGCTATGCGTATTATCCAATGGCCAAAGGACTTTGATGTGATGGTGACAGGCAATATGTTTGGCGATATTTTATCTGATGAAGCGAGTGTGATTACAGGTTCTTTAGGTTTACTGCCTTCTGCTTCTGTAGGGACGCATACAGGGGTTTTTGAACCAGTTCATGGTTCTTACCCACAAGCTGCTGGCAAGAATATCGCAAATCCTTTAGGGACGGTTCTATCAGCTGCTTTATTATTGGAATTAGGACTAGATTTAGTAGAGGAGGCAAAAGCGGTTAGAGCGGCAGTAGATGCATCTTTAGAAGCAGGTATGGTGACAGAAGATATTGCAGAAGGAGGCAAAGCACACAGCACTTCTGAAGTAGGAGATTGGTTAGCAAAAGCAATTTTAAAAACAGCTTAACATAGCTTTCTAAATATAGCGAATAATAAAAAGCCTTTGGATTTGTAAAAATCTAAAGGCTTTTTTTGCTTAACTTATTCCGATACTAATTCATCCAAATTGACAAAATCCCAATTTAACTGCCGTTCGGCTACATTATGATTAAAAATTAAGATGCTATCTGGATTTAAATTTACTGCTGCACTAGTTGGTGGATTGGCTCTATCTAAAGTTGAATAAATACCTGAAATTAAAAAGTCTACGCCCTCTGGTGTGGTATGCTGATAGCCTTTGGTGAAAATACCGCCATCTCCACTCACGACGATAACTTCGATGCCTCTTTTTTCTAAATCAGCTAACTGGTCATATATATATAATGGAAATCGAGACGCTCCACTGCCACATAAAAACTGAAATCCATTGATACAATTATTTGCCAATTCTTTACAAGGAATACCTTCATCAACTTGCCCCCAAACGACCCAATGCATTAATATAATTAGGTGACTAGAGGATTGTAAAGTGTCTGCTAAGGTTTTTATCATATTCCCTTGTCTTTCTCGTTCTTCACAACTGTCTGCTCGACCAATGGCATGCCCAACATTATTATCCAATACAGCAATAGTAAGCCCATCTTTGGTCGAGGTATAAAAAAAATCTCGACCAGTAGCTTCCTTTATCCATTCATGGTTTCCATTACGTATATCGTGATTACCCATTGCCCAATGCGTATCTTCATTTTCCAAATCAAAGATAGCATCTAAATAATCAATAGTTGCTCGTTCTCTAGTTGTTTCTGCACATAAATCTCCACCTAACCAAACGCCTTTATAAGCTCGATAATCAATCGTCTCTAGTCTAGGGTCGATTCTGTTTTCTTTGTTATAAATATGCCCTAAAAAAATGTACTGAGGTTTTTGTTCTATTGGTAAGTCAATGATTTCCCTATCGTTATTACAGGCTAAAATGGTTAATAGCCCGATGCTTAGAAAAATATGTTTTAGAAGAGTTGTCATAGTTCCTTGTCCTTGTGTACGATATACTTTTAGCTGTTAAACCTGCTCTTTAAATAGTCAGGTGGGTTTAGAATTTTACATTTCCTCCTACTGTTTTTCAAAATCACTATATAAATTGGGTTGTGAAAAAGGAATCAGTGCTAAAATTAAAGGTTGGACATACAAATCCATTCTAGTCACTAAGTTATCGGTCAAACTACCTACTGCTCCTCCGCCTTGCTTGGAGTTGTGCATTTTAAAAAATTCATCATTTACATGGCCCAATTCTTTGCCTGCTAAAACAGCTTTTGCTACATATGGTGGTAATGGAAAGGTACAGGAACGCGCTTGCCCAAATCTTTTTTTCGTTAACACTATTATCCAACCAAAAGCATCCATATCTATTCCATCAGTTTCAATACCTCCTTCAATGCCAACCCAGAAATCGGCTGATTTATTAGCCAATTTTACATTTTCTGCTCTATTGATAGCCCCTTCTAATGTTTCTTCATCAGACATTGGTTGGTCTGATACAAAGGAAGGTACTTGCATGCCAATGACCTCAAATGTTTCTTCGGGAAAGACCTTTTCAAAGGCTTCACGTGTCGCATTGATTTTAACGGGGTTTTTAGAAGCCACAACTACTTTTTTCATATTATTTGTTCAAGGTATTTTTTTGTTCAAGGTGCTTGCCATAGTACACGTGACTACAAACTCCATTATCAAATTCTGCAACGTTTGGAAGGTGCCCCCATTTTTCAAATTTAAACTTTTCTAATAAATTTATACTAGGCAAATTTGTCTCCAATAATATTGCGACTGCATGCTTAAATGCTAATTCTTTAGCTAGTTCCAAAGACTTTCGCAATAGGGTCGTTCCCAAACCTTTTCGTTGATGGTCTTGGTGAATATAATAACTGACTTCTACAACTGTGCGTAAAGCTGGGCGACCTCCTCTATAATTACTGAGTGTGGCATAACCACACACGACGTTTTCTATTTCTGCTATGATTAATGGAAATTTAGCAGTTTGATGAGCAGTAAACCAAGGCATTCGGTCCGCCACAGTCATCAGCACAGAATCCGCAGTTTGATTGGCTTTAATCGCTTGATTATAGATAGCGGTTAAAGCAGGTAAATCTTCAATGATTGCTTTTCGAATGTTTATATGCTTCATATATCCTAAATACTTTTAAACTAGGTTTTTGTTAAAACCCTCGATAGCTATATGTTCTACAAAATTACCATAAAAAGCAAGAAAAAGGCGATTCCTGTTTAAGAATCGCCTTCCTTATATTCTTTACTAGAATTTTAAAAATGAAATTGAGCTATTTTTAAAACCGAGCTTTCTTTACAGCAACATCTCTTTTACTAACCACTCCTTTTTTACCTTTTGAAATAACAGGGCGACCAGTTATACGAGTCAAAGTAGTTTTGCTTTCTGTTGTACCATTTTCATTGATGGCTTTTATTAAGACTACGTTTGCTCCTATTTTTAAAGGAATCGTTGCGGTCATTTTACCATCTGTAAAATTAAAGTCTTCTATTACCTTGCCGTTCACTTGTAAAACCAATTGTTCTTTATGGTTGATGTGCTTAACTACGGCGCTTATTTGCTCCTGCATCATCTGTGTGCGTTTCTTTCCAGTATTCACAAATTTCACGGTTGGCTTATGATTATCTGATTTTGGCTTTGAACTCCCTGTATTTCTAATAACATCTTTGATATTAGTAGCTAATACTTTTGGACGCAAGTAATTAATTTGAAACTTAACTTCTTCTTTGCCATAATCATTATTAGCTTTTAATAAAATAGCGTTTCTACCTTCTTTTAATCGAATCGGTGCGGTAAATCTATCTGCTTCCCAGTCATAAGTTCTAGCACCTACGCCATTGACAAATAACTTGATGTTTCTTTTCCCTTTTATATTTCTAATAACTGCTTCCAATTCTATTCTATCTGTTCTGAAAGTTTGGTTATCGGCTATATTACTTAAAATGATACTTGGCGGTTGTGGTGTAAAATACTCCACGGACCATCGTTCGCTCGTTTTACCGTATTTATTTTCCGCAATTACTTCAATTTCGTTCATCCCTTCGGTTAATCGCAAATCAGTTTTTATTTCACCACTTCTAAAACGGAAATCTTGTCGTCGATTATTTAGTAATAATTCAATGTCTCTTTGATTGGCTACTCGGTCTATCTTTACTCGTACTTCGATATTTCTATCTGTTGTTGTACGGACATTAGGTCGTTTAAAATCTACTATAGGAGCAGCAGGGCGCTCATGAAAAACAGTCAATTGCTTACGGTCTTTACCAGCAGGATTAACTACTTTGATAACAATCTTATTTTCCCCTTCTCTCAAATTGACTTTTGCTCGAAAGTTGCCATTTGTAGGATTAAATCTAAAATCCAAACAGTCTTCTCGATTTATGCTAAATTCGATATCTCTTTTATCAATCACGCCACTCAAATTAGCCTTGATTGTGATTTCTTGCTCCTCAAAAATATCATTTTTCCTAGGTTGAAAAATATCTACATAAGGTGCAATAATCACAGGTACTGGCGGTGGTGGAGGTAGTGGGACTTCAAAATTAATTGTTGCTGATGCTCCATCTTGCCCCGCTTCGTTTTGTGCCTCGATAACTACTTGGTTAATGCCTGCTTGGAGGTATAAATTATGTGTTAAAATGCCATTATTCGGATTAAAATCAAAAGCATAAATAGCCAAACCATTATTGGTTAATCGGATATCAGATTTTCTAAAAATATTTTCTAACCTCGCTTGAATAATAACTACCTCATCTCTGGTGGTAGATTGACTATATCGAGGTGCTGTAATATTGACCCTTGGCGCACGTACTACAGGCGCATATGGACGTTGATAAATAATGGTTCTCTGGTCTCTTGCTTCGCCTCTTTTATTACGTGCAATTACTTCAATTTCATTGCTTCCTTCTCTTAATTGTACATCTGCTTTTACTTGTCCTGTTGGGTAGTCAAAGTAAAAATTAGGTTCACTTTGCCCGTTTACAATTAATTGGATATCAGTAGATTGTCCAATTTCTGATAAACTGACTTTTATACTAGCTAAACGACTGTCAACGGTAGCATTATTATAAGCAGGACTAATAAATCTTACTGTTGGAAAAGCCACTGGTAACTCTCTGAAAATAGTTCGAGTTAAGCGTTGTTCTCCGCTTCTGTTTTTTGCTTTGATTTCAATTGTATTTTGTCCTGCTCTTAGGTCAATAATTGATTCTAGAGCTTCAATACCTTCATCAAAATCAAATCGCTTTTTTTGACCATTTACCAATAATTCAATCGCTTTTCTACTATCTACCAACCTAACTTTGGCACGTACTTTTATTCTTTGCTCTTCTGTTTTTTCATTATCATAAGCAGGGGTAGTGAAAATGATTTCTGGTGTGCCAAATTCTATGACCTCAGCACTGGATGGCAAAGTCGTTTCATAGGTCAAGAAGAACGTCTTTTTTGCACTTCCAGCAGCATTATTAGCGGTAATAATAATTCGATTTTCTCCTGGCTGTAAGCGAAGTTGCCCTGCCAAGGTGCCGTTATTATAATTGAATTTTTGTTCGCTACCATTTACCGTTAAATAGACATCAAAAGCATTATTTACGCGATTAATGGTGGCTTTGATAGGTACAATTGATTGAGCGGTATTTAAACCACTAGCATAAGGCTCTATTAATTCAATAACAGGTTTACGATTATTTTTTGAGGTTCCCTGTTGGTTGAATCTGTATTTTAAACCTAAAGAAGTGTAATGCAAAATATCATTGTTCCCTGTTAGGATATTATTATCCGTCCAACGTTGTCCATCTAATAAATCCGTACCTGAAAAAGTCATTCTGTGTCCAACTCCTAAGGCAAGATTATTCGTTAAATCATAATCTAATTCCACTCCCAAAGAAGGCATGATTCCAAATTTTCCTACTCCACTAAATCCATCAGCGACCGTCTCATATTTTCCATCTCGAATAGCTTCCAACTGAGATAAATTATATGGCTTTGCGCCACCTGCATCTACTTGTCGATATTGGTCAGCGTACAATCCATCTGAGTTTCTTTGGTCAATCATAGTTTTATACCAATCCAATCCGACACCGCCCGTGAAAGAAAGGCCTAAACCTGTTTTTTCCCTTAAACCATTTAAAGTCAAAACACCTTCCATACCAATTTCTGCTTGATTGGTTTTATGATTCGCATACACCAATCCATCTGCGGCATCACCTGTATAATCAAGTGTTTTTTCTCCATTTAACGCATCGTTTTTGTCAATGCCTAAAGAGGGACGAATATCTGTACCAAAGGACCTAGCGATTTGAAATCGACTTCTTACATCTAAACTGAATGGTGCATGAGGCGAATAAATAAGGTTTTTACCATAGGTCAATCCAAATCCGAGACCATTCAAATCAGCAGCTACATCGCTTTGTTGATAAGCGACTCCACCATTGAATCCTAAAATATAATCACCTTGTTGTCGTGGGTTGGAAAAATTCTGTGCAGTGATGCCCGTTGTCAAAATCATTGCAAAGGCCATCAAGACTGCTAATCGGGTCAATCTTGGCATAACGCTTTTTTTTGGCTAATAGCGTTTATGCCTATCGACAGGAGCTATTAGCAGTTTAATAAATCATAATTTTAAAAGTGCTTTTCTTTAGAGAAGTAGGCTTTATTTTTCCTATTCTCTTATAATTAAAGACCGTTATTTTTATTAAAGGTAGGCAGTAAAAAGGAGTAAATAAAATCGGTTAAATTAATATTTTAACAATTCATAGTAGTCTGTAAATGTATTGATTGAACTGTTTTTTTTATTTACTATTAAAGCCATTGCTGCTAATTAGCTGACTTTCAGTAATATAGGTGAGCTTAGTGTAAAAAATACAATTTATGCCTAAGCTCTCTTTTTTCAGTCGATAAAACTGTTAATGAAAAGGTAGGTTTTGGGTGAGTTTAACTAATGTTTAAGAACATATTTGCTTTTTTTTAAGGTGCTTTTTGTCAAAAAATGGATTTTGTCGCTTATTGGCATAAAATTTTTATATAGATAATTGAGCAGTTTTGTTAGTAAACAGGATAGATTTGACGCTATTTTTGGTTGAAAAATATTGTAAGTAATCTGTTTGTAAAAAAACTTATTTATCAAATAGTTTTTTTTTAAATTTTACAAGCAGGTGGCTAGTATTTTCCTTATATTTGTCCCTACTATTACTTTCCTTAAAACTGTGCCTTTTACTATCGGTATTTTAACAACCTTAACAAACAAAAATATTAAACGACCCCCAGTTTAATTACAAAGGCCATAAATCCTAGATTCCGAATTAGTATTTGAACCGCAATTTATTTGTAGTTCCTACTAAAGTTATGCTACGTTTCAAAGTATAACTTTCTGCTGAGGTAGTTTTTCAAAACTAACTTTACCAGCTGATTTGATATCCATTTATAGAATAGACTGAATAAAGATTTGTATAAACCATGAATAAAAAATTTACATTTACTTTAACACTGGCATTCTTTTTTACGACTATTTTTGCCCAAGAAGTAAGAACCTACGACGGCTCAAATAATAATTTAGCCAATCCTAAATGGGGCGCTACTTTTTCTGAGCTAGCTAGATTGACTCCTGCTGATTATGCAGATAATATCTCTGCACCAAACGGTGCTCAGCGACAGAATCCTAGAAAATTAAGTAATGCTTTATTTGCACAGGACTCTCCACTTAATGATGAATTAGGCTTGAGTGATTTTGTATGGGTCTTTGGACAATTTATTGACCATGACCTGACCCTTTCTGAAGGAAGTCATGAATTAGCAATGATTCCTGTAGATTTCCCTGATCCTCAATTTAACCCTGGTGGCGCTATTCCAAATGTCATGATTCCTATGACTAGGACTGAACCTATGGAAGGAACAGGGACTAGTGAAGATAACCCTCGTCAACATTTCAATGAAATTACTGCTTGGCTTGATGGTTCTGGTATTTATGGCTCTGACGCATATAGAGCAAACTGGCTGAGAACTTTTCAAGAAGGAAAATTAAAGACCTCAACGGGTAATTTATTACCTTATAGTACCATTAGTAGTGAAATTGATGGAGCAGATGATATTGATGCTCCTTTTATGGGGAATGATACCGGGACTGATGCTAAATTATTCGTGGCTGGAGATGTACGAGCTAATGAGAATGTATTATTAACTGCTTACCATACACTTTTCGTTCGAGAACATAATCGAATTTGTGATGAATTAATTTTACAACATCCTGATTGGCAGGATGAAGATGTTTATCAACATGCTAGAAAGATTGTTGGAGGTATTTTACAAAGGATTACATTTGATGAATGGTTACCAGCAATGGGGGTTCATTTAGAACCATATGCGGGTTATAATCCTCAAGCGGACCCTGCTATTTTTAATGGCTTTGCAGCAGCAGCTTTTAGATTAGGGCATACCCTTTTGAATGGTAATCTTTTAGTCATGGATGAAGAAGGAAATGAACGCCCAGAAGGGCCAATGCAACTGAGGGATGCTTTTTTCAATCCTGTTGCCTTAGTTGAAAATGGTGGGTTAGACCCCTTCTTCAGAGGGATGGGCGCTCAGGTACAACAAGAGATGGATGCCAAGGTAGTAGATGATGTAAGAAATTTTCTATTTGGTCCTCCAGGAGCAGGAGGATTAGATTTAGCAGCTATCAATATCAACCGTGGTAGAGAAAGAGGCTTGCCTGACTTCAATAGTTATCGAGTGGCTTTAGGCTTGACTCCATATCGTAATTTTAGAGATATATGTCAAGATGAAGCGGTTGTAGAAACATTACAATCAAATTATTCTAGCATTGATGATATAGACCCTTGGGTCGGTATGCTAGCCGAGACGCACATGAGTGAAGCATTATTTGGAGAAACAGTAATGGCATTTATGCAGATTCAATTTGGCTTAATTAGAGATGGAGATAGATTTTATTATGAAAATGACCCTTCTTTAACTGCTGCTGAAAAAGAAGCAATTAGGAATACCACTATGCAAAATGTCTTAATGCGTAATACGGGTATAAAATTGATGCAAGAAAATGTTTTTGAAGCAATGCCTACAAGAGAAATCTGTGGATTCTTTGGAGAGTCTGCTAGATTACAAGGTATTGTTACGAATGAATTTGGGTCAACAGTCCTAAATGTAGAAGTACAATTAACTGACCCTAACAATCAGCCAATCGCTTCTACTGTTGCAAATGGTGGTTTTTTATTAAATGATATTGCTACCTGCGAAGATATTACCGTTAGCTTGGATAAAAAAGATAATTATGCTAATGGTATTACAACATTAGATATGGTACTCATTTTAAAGCATATTTTAAATATCCAACCATTTAATTCTCCTTATCAATCTATTGCTGCTGATGTCAATAAAAATAATAGCATTTCTGCTGCAGACTTGGTAGCTATTAGAAAGGTTATATTAGGTACAGCAACAACTTTTCCTAATAATACTTCTTGGCGTTTTGTAGATGCAGATTATAACTTCTTAGACGATAATCCTCTGGATGAAGATTTCCCAGAAACGTTAACCATTAACTTATCTAAGGATACTGATTTCAATTTTGTTGGTGTCAAGATTGGAGATGTTAATGGTACGGCTGACCATACTAGTCCTGTCGAGGATGCTTTGGTTAGTGCTGAGGATAGAAATGCACAAGCTTTAAGTTTTCGGACAACAGATATGAACTTGGTCGCTGGAGAAACCTATACGATTCCTTTTGCTGCACAAAGTGAAAGTACTATCGTTGGATACCAATTTACAATGAATTACAGTTCGGAAGTCTTAGATTTTGAAACTGTCAATGCTTCTAAAACTTTGACAGAAGATAATCTTGGTATGCAAGATGGAACTATCCGTGCGAGTTGGAATGCTGTAACAGCAGTTGATGCCAATACTTTAGATTTTGCTTTAACTTTTACGGCTAAAGAAGATGGTCGCCTGAGTGAATTATTAAGTATCCAATCTAATCCTACAAAAGCGGAGGCTTACAATGAAGCATTAGGGGTGATGCCTTTGGCTTTAACCTTTACTCAACCAATTACTGCAGATTTAAATCTTTATCAAAATAGACCGAATCCTTTTACTCAAACAACAGTAGTAGGATTTGATTTGCCAGAAAATAGTGAGATTCAGTTAACGATTTTTGATGTAGCAGGGAAGACACTGAAAACGATAGATGGAACTTATCATAAAGGGTATAATACCATTGATTTGAATGTCGAAGACTTAAAATCAACAGGTGTGCTATATTATCAATTGCATACGCAGTTTGGTAGTGTGACTAAGAAAATGATGGTTATCGAATAATAACAATAATTATTTTTATATCCTTAAAACGGCTTGTTTTGATTCATTCAGAGCAAGCCATTTTTTATTTCCTTTTCTGAAATCTCTTTTTTATTAAAAAGAAATTATCTTAGTGCTTTTCCGAAACGAATTCCTTTAAAACGAAGAGCATGAAATTTACCCGATGGTTTTTATTAGTGATTTTATCCACTATCCTTTTTTCTATTTACTACTGTAAAAGTGCTAACCAATCTTCCGAAAAATTAGTCTATCCTGACCAAGTCCTTCAAATAGATGCTGCTAAAGCGATAGAATTATCCGAAAAAATAAAACAAGAAGTTGCAGTGAAAGTAGCCGAAGGTTTAGAGCTTAACTTATGGGCTTCCGATTCTTTGGTCACGGACCCGATTGCTATCAGCATGGATGATAGAGGTGGCATTTACTATACCAATGCGGTAAGATTAGAAAATTCAGAATTTGATATTAGAGGTCATCGGAATTGGATGACCCAATCTATTTCTTGGCAACATGTAGAAGATAGACGTGCTTTTTTAAGAAAAGAATTAGCCCCAGAAAATAGTGAGAAAAATAAATCAATCGTTGAGGATTTAAATGAAGATGGGTCTCATGATTGGAAAGATTTGTTAGTAGAAAAAGAAACGGTCTGGCGAGTAGAGGATTCGGATAATGATGGATTGGCAGATAGGGCACAATTATACATTGAAGATTTCCATGAAGAAATTTCTGATTTGGCAAATGGGGTAGAAGAACATGATGGAGATGTATTTATTGCTGTTGGTCCAGATTTATGGCGAACAACGGATGTAGATGGTGATGGTATCGCAGATAAAAAAGAATCTATTAGTCACGGTTGGGCCGTGCATATTGGATTTGGTGCACACGGGATGTCGGGCGTAAAAGTCGGCCCTGATGGTAGAATCTGGTGGGGCATCGGTGACATTGGAATGAATGTGATTGATAAGGAAGGAAAAAATTGGAAATACCCCAATCAAGGCGTCATTGTCCGTTGTGAGCCTGATGGTAGCAATTTTGAAGTATTTGCAGCTGGATTGAGAAATACCCATGAATTTGTGTTTGACCAATACGGTAATTTAATAACCGAGGATAACGATGGAGACCACCAAGGAGAAAGAGAACGCTTAGTATATATTACGAATGGTTCAGACGGCGGATGGAGAACGAATTGGCAATTCGGAAAATACACCGACCCAGATAATAATTTATACAAAGTATGGATGGATGAAAAACTAAATATTCCTCGTTGGGAAGGACAGGCAGCTTATATCACGCCGCCAATCATGAATTATGTCAATGGGCCAACAGGAATGATTTACAACCCTGGAACTGCTTTAGGCGAGCAATGGGCGAATCATTTTTTCATAGCAGAATTTAGAGGCACACCCGCCAATTCTCCCTTACATGCTTTTACATTAAAGCCCAAAGGAGCATCTTTTGAAATGGAAGACACCAAAGAAATTGTGAATGGTGTTTTGCCAACTGGTCTAGATTGGGGACCTGACGGTGCTTTGTATTTTGCTGATTGGATAGATGGTTGGGGCGTAAAAAATGAAGGTAGAATCTGGAAGCTAGACGTACCTAATGCTTTAAAACATCCATTGCGAGCACAGACTAAGACGTTGATTCAATCAGATTATTCTAAAAAGGAAGTCAGTGAGTTAGGAGAACTATTGGGCTACGCAGATATGCGAATTCGTAAGAAAGCACAATTTCAATTGGTGAAATTAGGAGAAACAGGCTTTCAAACGTTATTAGCCACAGCAAATCAAAAAGAAAATCAATTAGCTAGAATTCACGGATTGTGGGGGATTGGTCAATTGGCTAGAAAAGATGCTAAATATGGAGAGTCGTTTGTTCCATTTTTAACAGATAACGACCCTGAAATCCAAGCCCAAGCTGCAAAACTAATCGGGGATGTTCGCCATAAAGGAGCAGGAGAAAAATTAGTTACTTTATTAAAGCACCCATCTTTAAGAGTTCAGTTTTTTGCAGCAGAAGCTTTAGGTAGAACTGCAGATGAACAAGGCATTCAACCAATTATTGAAATGCTTTCAGCTAATAATGACGAAGATGCTTGGTTGCGTCATGGAGGGGTGTTGGCTTTAGCTAGAATTGGAAAAGCAGCACCTATTATTGCTTTAAAGGATAGTCCGACAAGAGCTTTACGGATTGCGGCAGTCGTTGCTTTGCGCCGAATGAAAGACCCTGCTATTGCGGAATTCTTAAAAGATGCAGATGAATATATTGTGACCGAAGCAGCTAGAGGGATTAATGATGATTTTTCTATTGTCGATGCTTTACCAGCTTTGGCGATGATTTTAAAAGAAGATAGATTTACTGGAGAGCCATTATTAAGAAGAGCCATCAATGCTAATTTAAGAGTGGGGAAAGCGGAAAACCTTGCTTTATTAGCAGAGTACATTAATCGTAAAGATGCACCCGAAGCTATGCGTGCAGAAGCTTTAGCAGCGTTAAGTGGTTGGGCAAAGCCTTCTGTTTTGGATAGAGTAGATGGTCGCTATAGAGGACCGATTACTAGGGAAGCGGCACCTGCGATAGCAGCGATTCAACCATCGTTAAATGCCCTTTTAAATTCACCAACAGAGGGGGTACAGATTGCCGCAACGATAGCTGCTAGTAAATTAGGTATAGGCGCATCGGCAAATACGATATTTGAGTTATTGAAAACCGCTTCAAGTGGAGATGTGAGAAAGGCTGCTTTAACAGCTTTGTCAGCAATTAAATTTCCAGAGATGGCGAATGCCATCGAACTAGCCTTAGCAGATAAATCAAAAACAGTAAGAAGTACAGCCTTAGGCATGTTAGCGGAAGCAGATTTACCCGAAGAAAGTGCGATTAAACTGTTTACAAATATTCTCCAAAGCGGAACGATGGAGGAAAAGCAAGCAACTTTAGCAGCCTTAGGAAAATTAAAAAGTGCGGGTGCGGTTAACGTAATTGTCCAACAAGTCGACCAATTAATTGCTGGTAAAGCGGTACCAGAAATTCAATTAGATATTTTAGAAGCAGCGGAAGCAAATGGTTCTTCTGTATTGATTAGCAAAGTAGCGACTTACCAGAAAGCAAAAAGCGCGGATGACCCATTAGTTGATTTTGCAGAAACATTAGCAGGCGGTAATAAACGAAGAGGACAAAATATTTTTTATAGAAATGAAGCGGCTCAATGTGTCCGTTGTCATGCTATCTTTGAATGGGGTGGGGATGCTGGCCCAGTCTTAGCAGGCATAGCGTCTAAACGAACGCCCAAAGAATTACTAGAATCCATTATAGAACCCAGTGCGCAATATTCTCCTGGTTATGGGGTAGTCATGTTGACCTTAAAAGATGGAACGTCTACTGGCGGTATTGTGATGGAAGAAACGGAAACGGAACTAAAATTGAAAATTGGAAAAGATGGGACTCAAGCAATTGCTAAATCAACGATTGAAAGTAGAGAAAATGTAGATTCTAGTATGCCTGGTGTGAAAGAAATTTTAAGCAAGCAACAGATTCGAGATTTAATGGCGTTTTTGGTGAGTTTGGAGGAGGAGGAGAGTTGATAATATTATATCAACTATTCTCAATAAAGCTTATCTTTGTTAGGTAACAAATTGATTAAAATAAATTTTTAATTATGGCAACTACTAGCAATTTAAAGGTGATAGAAGCATTTCCGCTTGCTGAAGTGGTGGAATTGGGTACGGTCGTATTGCAAAAAAAGATGTCTTTAGAAGCCTTTCTAGCAATTGTTCGAGCGTATCCGAATTTGAATGTAGAAAGAGAAAAAAATGGAAAAGTTACAATTCTGTCTCCCGTAAAATTTGGCTCTGGTAAAAAAGAACTCCACTTTGGTATCTACTTGGGTAACTGGTGGTTAGAAAATGATGAAAAAGGAGAAGTATTTAGCTCTGCTACGGGAATCATGTTGGAAGATACGTCTTTCAAAAGCCCTGATTGTGGTTGGATTAGTGAAGAGCGATTAGCTTTGAATCCTGTAGAAGATGAGAATGCAGATTTTCTGAAAATAGCACCAGATTTTGTCATCGAAATCAAATCTCTTTCAGACAGCATTAAAAAATTAAAAAATAAAATGGCTAACAGTTGGATAAAAAATGGTGTCCGACTTGCTTGGCTGATTGACCCTTATAAAGAAAGAGCTTTCATTTATCGACCAAATCAAGAACCACAAGAAATTAAAGGTTTTGATGGAAAAACCTTAAGTGGAGAAGATGTGCTAGTTGGATTTGAATTAAATTTAGAGAAGATGAAAATGAAGCAACAGAAAAGAAGGCTTTAGTACTGGTGAAGATATAAAATGAAAAAGGGGATTTAAAATTGTTACGATTTTAAATCCCTTTTCTATTCGTTGATTTAATTTATTCTAAAACAAATCTTCCATTCGATTCTTCTGAACGGCTTGCCAAGCCATCACACTCAAGCCTTTCACTGCATGATTCATATGAGCAAACTTAGGATTGGTAGAATGTCCTGTTTTATAGCGCTTATAAATTTGCTGCACAACAACAGCAATTTTGAATAAACCAAAAACATAATAATAAACGATATTACTTAAATCTCGCCCACTTGCTTTCGCATATATTTGGGCTATTTCTCCTCTTGTAGGATTTCCTGCAAGTGTAGTTGGACTTAAGGCTAATTCTTGTACCCATTTTGGGTCATT
>CALJVJ010000033.1 GCA_937974625.1 uncultured Saprospiraceae bacterium | reverse complement strand
GGTCAAATCCTGACATCTTTACCATTAGACCACTGAGTTACTTATAAGTTGCCCCGGTGAGTCTCGAACTCACGACCCTTCCGTTAAAAGCGGAATGCTCTAACCAACTGAGCTACGAAGCAAGTTTAAAATATTACTAGCCCCTATTTGTTGCGCAGACGAGATTCGAACTCGTAGCACTGGCTTATGAGACCAGCATGTTGCCAATTACAATACCGTGCATTTTTGATAAGTCCATTTAGCTTTTTGTAATCTATTGACTTATATAGTGGCAACATGGGAATCGAACCCTACCCTTTGGTTTTTCAGACCAACGCGCTCACCTTGTGCGCTATGTCGCCATAAAATTTGTCCTGAAGGATGGACTCGAACCACCAACCCCCTGCTTATCAGGCAAGTGCGCTAACCAGTTGCGCTCCCTCAGGATTTGAGCGAATAATCGGAATCGAACCGATGTCCCCTGATTGGAAATCAGGAGCTTTACCAATTAAGCTATACTCGCATAATGAAGGAATGAGGAATCGAACCCCTGATGCTATTCCTATTTGCTCACGTCGCTCGTGAAGGCAATAGCGTACCAATATTTGTTTTTCCTTCATGTTTCTTTATCCTTTTTACTTTTAAAAGGCATTAGTCTAAGCGGTAGGAGTCGAACCTACGCCCTCTGCGGTCCAAATGCAGCGCTCTCCATTAAGCTACGCCTAGTTAGTGATTAGTTGACTAGTAATTAATTGGGTAAAATGCGATTGATGATATTTAACTTTCAAATAAACTAGTCAAATATTTAGGTACTAAACCACTTGATTAAATGTCATTTGGTTTCAGTGTTAGTGAACTTATTTTTTCATTATTATTATATCTTGCTTCTTTTAGCAATTGTGCGGAGAACAAAGGAATTGAACCTTCATTTCGACCTTCGCCGAAAACTCGCTTAGCAGGCGAGCGCAACAAACCAATATTTGCCTATCCTCCATAATGTCAAAGTCGATGGTACGCTTGGTGAGACTCGAACTCACAACATTCCGATTCTAAGTCGGACGCCTCTGCCAATTGGGCTACAAGCGTATTTTTAACCAATGGACATAAGATTGACCCTTATTTTTCTGTGCATTCATCAGAAAAATTATTCCAAGCGCTTTAAACGCTAAATAAATAATGGACTTGATTGTTAATGAATTGTACCAACTGTCTCTCCTGTCTATTGCATAGTATTAAAATGTTTAAGTTAGTGCTAAATGGAAATTTAGAAATAACTAAGTCTTTCAATACACTCGCTTATAGCGATTGGTAAAACAGAGAAATGCAGCCTTGGAAATACAGGAAAAGGGAAATTCCGTTTCGTAGCTGCTTTTCTAACAGCTACTCAACATTAAAGGAAGAGAACTATTAGAAGAGGTACTTTTCAAAACCAACAGGCATGCCATATTCAGGATTACTTAGCGCTTCCTGCTTGCTTGGCATAGCACTCCCGAGGTTACTCGGAAAGCCATTGAAAATAATATGTTGGTTAAATAATAACATCTGAATTTGTTGATGTAATTAGTTTGAAAATATGTGCTTTTGCACGTTCACCATAAAAACCTCAAATAGGGTTCAAAAAGTTCCTCGATTTTTTTTAAAAATGTACTTTTTTTAAAATTTTATTTTAAATTATTGATAATCAATAATTTATGTTTTTAAAAAATCAAAATAAAATCATTTAATTTTGTGAATGGCTAGAAAATAAATTTTGATAACAAATTTTAGCGTATGGAAAAGACAGAGGGGTTTGAGACAAAATCAGTAGGTATTATTATTTTAGCGGCAGGTGCTTCTCGTCGAATGGGGAGCCCTAAGCAATTATTGAAAATTGACAATCAAACGCTAATCGAAAGAGCAATTGAGCTTACTCAAGCTTTAACTAATCAGCAGACCGTTGTTGTCTTAGGAGCTAATGCAGAAAAAATAATCCCATTTATTCCAACCCTGCCTGCCTTAGACTTTATTATTAATGAAAATTGGGAGCAAGGGATGGGGACAACTTTAAAAGCAGGATTAAAATTTTTGTTAAGTAAAGAAATAGATTTATCAGCAGTTATTATTATGGTTTGTGACCAACCTTATTTATCGACTAGTCAATTAAAAGAACTAATTGATACCTACCAGAAAACGAAAGTTAATATCGTAGCTGCAGCTTATAATCAACTTAAAGGTGTTCCTGCTTTGTTTTCTAAAGACTTATTCAATCAACTTATTGATTTAGATAAAGACGAAGGAGCAAGGAAAATTATTAAACAATATGAAGGTAAAATTGAAGTGATTGATTTCCCTAAAGGGATTTATGATTTAGATACGCCTAAAGCCTATCAAGCATATTTAGATAGGAAGGATTAAAAGAATGCTTAATTGTGAATAAGTAAGCGTTACTAACAGTTTTTTGTGGATAACTCTAAGTTATCCACATTAAGGGACGTTGAAAAAAACAAATGGTAAATTTATTTTTTCATCACTGCTAAGATAGCTCAAAAGCGTCTTTATCTGCTAAAAATTGTAAACTGTTTCTAAATTTTTGTTGTTTTTGATAATCTAATTCTATCGTGTGCATTCCTGCTGCATGTGCTGTATGAAGCATAATATTACCTGCAAAATCTATTATTGAAGTATCGCCCGAATGATAATAATTATTACCATCATTCCCAATTCTATTCACACCAACAGTATAGGATTGATTTTCGATAGCTCTTGCCATCAGTAACGACCGCCAATGGTGTGCTCTTTTTTCAGGCCAGTTAGCGACATAAATTAAGAGGTCATAATTTTCTACGTTTCTACTCCAAACGGGAAAACGTAAATCATAACAAATCAAAGGACAGATTTTCCAACCTTTGTAAGTTACAATTAATTTTTCTTGCCCTGCTGTGTAATACTTTGGCTCATCAGATAAGGAAAAAAGATGCCTTTTGTCATAAGTTTGAAATTCACCATTAGGTTGCATCCATACTAAGCGATTAAAATAATTACCTGCTTCTTTTACAATATAACTTCCTGTAATAACTGCGCTTGTTTTTTTTGCTTGTTGCTTTAGCCAATCTAGGGTTTTGCCTTTTGGTGCTTCCGCAAATTTTGAAGGTAGCATACTAAAACCAGTAGAAAACATTTCTGGCAGAATTATTACATCAGAAGTATTAACTAGCATAGCTAATTGTTTATCTAACTGTTCTAAATTAGCAGATATATCTTCCCAGAATAAATTGGTTTGTATTGTAGTAACTTTTAGATTTGTCATAAGGCATTATTTTTCTTATTCCTTTTAACCTAAAAATACAAAAGGGCTTTGACAAACGCCAAAACCCTTTCGATGTATTTTAAACAAGCTAAGGCTTGTACTATTCTTCCGTAGCTGCTTCTTCTCCTCCTTCTTCTGCTCCTTCTGCTCCTTCTTCTCCTTCTCCTCCTTTACCTCTTAATGCTCTTGGAACCTCTACTGTCGCCACAGGTATGGCAGGCGCATTTGTGACTACTACACCTTCTGGTAATTCTAAGTCTCTTACTCTGATAGCATCACCTAATTCTAGAGTAGAAATATCACCATATAGTTCATCTACCATTTTTTCAGGAGTTGTTCGAATCTTTACACGTCTTAAGGACTGTTGTAAAGCACCACCTAGTTTTACACCAGGAGAACTTCCTTTAAATCTTACTGGTACCTCTAATAATACTGACTTACCTTCTTCCAACTTTAAAAAATCTAAATGAAGGATAGATTCTTTTACTGGGTGAAACTGAGCCGATTTTAGAATACATCTGTGTGTTGTACCATCTACTTCAATTTCTGCCACTTTGAAATCGGGTGTATAGATTAAATTCTTTACATCCTTGTGTGTCGTTGTGAAATGAACGTTCTGCTCATCACCATAGATTACACATGGTATGCCGCCCTCATTTCTTACAGCTTTAGTAGCTTTTTTTCCTACTGCTGGTCTTGTGACTCCAGCTACTTTTATCGTTTGCATATCTTATAGATTTATATCTTTTTCAAAAACGAATGCAAAGATATGACTTTTATTAAAAAAAAACTGAAAAGAGTTCATTTCTTAATTAAAATTATTACTTTTTTACATCTTTTCGGGTGTTAAGTCCGCATTAATGATTTTTAGGACCATAATTGTGGTTGGTTCTGCCATAAAGGCGGCTCGAATTTCTGGTGTTAAGACGCTCATTACCAATTCATATTCACCGAAAATTTGAGTACTCATCGTATTTGTCCTAACTTTAATGCCTTCATATTGGTTTAATTCTTCAATAAATTTAATAATCGGCGATTCATAGTTTTTCGTAAGCGGATACATGCTAATTTCTACAGAGATATTCATAGCTTATTATTATTTTTAGTTTTTTTATATAAATATTTATTCTTTTAATAAGTGTAAAAAATACACTAAGTTGTAATTGTGTTTCATACCTTTGTATTTAAATAATTCAAGGTTGTAGATAATTCTATTACCTGCAACTTAGGTTAATTACTCTTTTAATTTTTAATTAAATACTCATTTTACAGATAGTAAATTTATGTCAAAAGTAATCAATCATAGTTTGTTAAGTGATTTTGATATTGGTCTTTTTAGGTCAGGCAAGCATTATAAACTGTACGAAAAATTGGGAAGCCATGTCATTGAAGTCGATGGCCAATGGGGGACGCAGTTTTCGGTTTGGGCACCTAGTGCAAAATCTGTTTCTGTGATTGGTAATTTTAATCAATGGAATAAGCAATCTCATTACTTAGCTGCTCGATGGGATAGCTCTGGTATTTGGGAGGGATTTATTCCTTTTGTTGGTAAAGGAGAACTATATAAGTATTGTATAGAAACAACCAATGGTCAGCTGTTGGAAAAGGGAGACCCTTTTGCCCTGTTTTGGGAAGTTCCACCCAATACTTCTTCCATTACTTGGCAGTTGGATTATGATTGGAATGATAAAGTATGGTTGGCTAATCGAAAAGAATTAGCAGGAAAACCACAACCTTATTCTGTGTATGAGGTGCATACGGGGTCTTGGAAAAAATTAGCTGCTGATAAATCATTGAGTTATCAAGAAATGGCAGTTGAAATGGTTAGTTATGTACAGAAAATGGGCTTTACACATGTGGAGTTTATGCCTGTCATGGAACACCCTTATTTTCCTAGTTGGGGCTATCAGATTACTGGTTATTTTGCACCGACTAGCCGTTTTGGAACGCCACAAGATTTTATGAGCCTAGTTGATGCTTTTCACCAAGCTGGTATTGGGGTCATTTTAGATTGGGTGCCTTCTCATTTCCCTGAAGATGCGCACGGTCTGGGAAAATTTGACGGGTCTTGTCTATATGAACATGAAGACCCTAGATTGGGCTTTCACCCTGATTGGAAAAGCTTAATCTTTAATTATGGTAGGCATGAGGTACGGTCCTTCTTGATTTCTAATGCGCTGTTTTGGTTAGACAAGTACCATATTGATGGCTTGAGAGTGGATGCCGTTGCTTCGATGCTTTATCTAGATTACTCTCGAAAAGATGGAGAATGGATTCCAAATATATATGGAGGTAACGAAAATTTAGAGGCAGTATCTTTTCTAAAGGAATTTAATGAAACCGTCTATAAAGAATTCCCTGATGCGGTGACTATTGCGGAAGAGTCGACTTCTTGGCCTGGTGTTTCTCAGCCGACTTATACTGGTGGATTGGGTTTTGGTCAGAAATGGATGATGGGCTGGATGCATGACACTTTGAATTATTTTAATCGAGCGCCTATTTATAGACAGTATCATCATAATGAAATTACTTTCAGTCTAGTTTATGGGTTCTCTGAGAATTTTATGCTTCCACTTTCTCACGATGAAGTGGTTTATGGAAAAGGCGCGATCATTGACCGAATGCCGGGAGATGAATGGCAAAAATTTGCCAACCTTAGATTGATGTATACTTATATGTTTACACATCCTGGAACGAATTTATTATTTATGGGAGATGAAATTGGACAAACCACGGAATGGAGTATTGAAAAAGGCGTTGAATGGTGGCTAACGGAACATCACGCACATAAAGGAATTCAATCGTTGATTCAAGATTTAAATACTTATTATAAAAGTACACCTGCCATTTATCAAAAACAGTTTTCTCAAGAAGGCTTTGAATGGATTTCGCATGAAGATGGAGCTAATAGTATGATTGCTTACCTTCGAAAAGGGGATTCGGAACATAAACCTCAATTGATTGTTTGTAATTTCACACCTCTCGTTCGGGATGCTTTTAATGTCGGAATTCCTTTTACTGGAAAATGGAAAGAAGTTTTAAATAGTGATGATGAAAAATATGGAGGCAGTGGTATTAAAAATGAGAATGCTTTAGCTGTAAATGATTTTGGTTGGCATGGTAAAAATTATTCTTTGACGATTAAAATTCCGCCATTAGCAACAGTTATCTTTGAACCAACTGAATAGGTGATGCACTTTTTTATAAAAATGAATTTAGATGGAAGTAGCGAAACTTGTTGATTTTTCTGATTTATCGGCAGTGATAGCCTTTATTATTTCTTTGAGTTTAGTTGTCTTTATGCGATATGTTTTTGTTTCGGGCCTATTTGTTGGCTTGTTCTACATCATCTTTAAAGATAAATTTTTATCTAGAAAAATTAGTGAAATGTTACGCCCCGATGGACAATCGTGGCAAGAGATAAAATGGTCGGCATTGACTTCTTTTATTTTTGCACTTTCTGGTGTTGGTATTGTTTGGATGTGGCAATCAGGGTATAGCACTATCTATATCGACCTTTATAAGTATTCTCTTTTTTACTTACCTCTTAGTTTATTTGTCGCCTTATTTATTCACGAAACGTATTATTACTGGCTACATCGTTGGATGCATCGACCTAAAATTTATCGGTTGGTTCATAAGATACACCATGATAGTATTGTCACTTCCCCTTGGACGGCTTTTTCTTTTGACCCACTCGAATCTGTTTTGCAAGCCTTTGTCGTTCCTTTTATTATTTTGTTTTTACCAATGCATTTTTCTATGGTTATGTTGATGTTAATTATCATGACCGTTTCGGCAACGATAAATCATTTGGATATTGAAATTTATCCTAAAGGTTTTGAAAAGCACTGGTTAGGAAAGTGGCTGATTGGTGCAACACATCATAGCCAACATCACGCTAAATTTTTAGTTAATTACGGACTGTATTTTACTTTTTGGGATAAATGGATGCAAACAGAAAGCCCCGATTTTGAAGAATTGTTTCGAGAAAAAACAAAATAAGTAACTATAAAAACTACAGTATAACTAGTATTGTCTTATTTTAAGGCTGGTAATTCATCGAAAAGTGATAAAGTATCATTATTTAGTAAACTCTTACTAAATTTATTTTGACTTTTGATGCGACTGTATTATATTTGATTAAAATTAATAGCAAATTTTGAATAAAACTAAGAAGAAAATAATTGAAACAACTATTCAACTTTTTAATGAGCATGGTTTTGCAAATGTAAAATTACCTTTAATCGCAAGCACTACAGAGATTAGCCTAGGAAACTTGACTTATCATTTTCATAAAAAAGAAGAATTAATAGCAAGTATTTACGCCTTGTTTCAAGATGAGTTAGCTTTGATTACTAAAGAATATGAGGTGCTTTCTGATTTAGCGGAAATGGATAGACAGTTGAGAGCTTTTTATGAATTTCAACAACGATTTCAGTTTTTTTATTTGGATTTGTTAGAAATTGAAAGGGCTTTTCCTACCATTGCTAAGAAACACCATCAGCATATTGAGGGACAAATTAACGGTCTAGAAAAAAGTTTTATTTATAATGCAAGAATGGGTTATTTAAAAGAACAGCAAGACCCTAGAACTTATAAACATTTGGGGCAGCAGTTTTGGCTTTGCACGGTTTTTTGGTTGATGCAATTAGCCGTTAGAGGAAAAGGCGGAACTGTTGAAAACATGACAGAAGCAGCTTGGTTATTAGTGCTTCCTCACACTACTGAAAAAGGAAAGACAGATTTTGAAAATATTTTTAAATAATAATGATGCAAAATAAGTTTCCTTTTTAGATTTTTAATTGATTTTTTTAATAGGTTTTCAACCCACTTAAAAAGCTCATATTTGAAAATCGAGAACTTATTCTCATGATTACGAAATAAGCTGATATGGAAATGATTACGGAAGATTTTTACACTAAGTTGGTCTTAGGTGTTTTGATACTTTTCGCTTTAGGCGATATTATCGTCGGGTCTTATCACCGTGGAAAACGAAGAAAAGATGATTTAGCACAAGAAGCTATTGGATTTATCCAATTAGTAACTTTGATTCAACCTGCTGTTGTGGCATCGGCACTCGTTTTAATGAGCTTTATTTTTCCTAATTCACAGAACACTTTTTTAGGAACAACGCTTTGGATTGCTTTGCCGTTATATCTGTTAGTGGATGATTGTTCTCAATACTGGTATCATCGTAAGGCACATGAATGGCAATGGTTGTGGAGATTACACCGGTCGCATCATGCTACACCAGAAATGGGCGCTTTTGCAACTTATCGAAATGCTGGACTCTATTATGCTTTACTTCCTAATTTATGGTGGGGTGGTATCTTTACCTATTTAGGGTTTGGACAGGCTGTTTTGATAGGTTTGATTATGAAAAACATCGTTGTTATCGGAGCGCATAGTAGTGTCAAATGGGACCAATTTTTATATAAATATGAATGGTTGCACCCTGTAGCTTGGTTTGTTGAACGGTTTATTTCTACACCTGCTACGCACTATGCACATCATGGAAAAACTGCCAAAGACGGAATCAGCGACCCTAATGGCAACTTTAGTAATATGTTTTTCTTCTGGGATATTTTATTCGGAACGGCGATTATTACTCGTCAATATCCAGCAGAAATTGGATTAGATAATGACCCTAATGACCCTTGGTATGCGCATCTATATTATCCCATCATCAAATCTAATGTAGAAGGGAGTGAAATATCTGCGGGTTTCAAAAAGCAGTCTTATATTACCAATGAACCACTTAAAATAGAATTAGAAGCGGGTAAGCATTTATATTGTGTTTGTGGAATGAGTAAGGATAATCCATTCTGTAATGGTTCGCACCACGGAACAACGAATAAACCAATTCTTTTTGAATTGAAGAAAAAACGTAAAGTTTCGATGTGTACTTGTAAAATGACAAAGACGCCTCCGTACTGCGATATGTCACATGAGACAATGGATATGCCAAGTGTGGGTGAAATTAAAAAAGAAACAGCTAACGTTTAAAACTTATTTAAGTAATTTTTCTTATATTTGGTTGTATATCATATGATGTTCAAATTGTTCGATTATCGAATAATTTGAACATTATTCTTTTAGGCTAACCTAATTCCAATAATTTTAAAACTATGTTCCTTAGCTTCTTTTACGGTTTAAGAACGCATGGCATCAAAGTCAGCCTCCACGAATACTTGACTTTAATGGAAGCATTAAAGCTAGAGTTTACGGAGTATACCATAGACGACTTTTACTATTTATGTAAAACAATTATGGTGAAACAAGAGGTGCAGTTGGACCGCTTTGACCGAGTGTTTGGACATTATTTTAAAGGGTTGGAGTTAATTCCAGATGATTTTTTTGTGTCAAAAATTCCCGAAGATTGGTTAAAAGGGGAGTTGCGAAAAATCCTTTCTCAAAAAGAAATGGATGAGTTGGAGAAAATAGGCGGATTGGATGCTTTGATGCAAAAATTCCGAGACTTGATGGCAGAACAACGCAAACAACATCAAGGCGGGAACAAATGGATTGGCACAGGTGGTTCCTCTGCTTTTGGTGCTTATGGTTTTAATCCAGAAGGCTTTAGAATAGGACAAGAAAAGAATCGAAATAATAAAGCAATTAAAGTCTGGGACAAACGTGAGTTTAGAAATCTAGATGATAAGATTGAACTGAATACGCGTAGTATTAAGATGATTCTTAAGCGGTTAAGGCATTTAACGAGAGAGGGCTTACCAACAGAGTTAGACATTGATGATACCATCAGAAATACTTCTAAGAATGCAGGGCTGTTGGATATTAAAATTGTTCCATCTAAGAAAAATCGAGTGAAGGTGCTTTTACTCATGGATGTTGGAGGTACGATGGACGAGCATATTGATACTTGCCAAAAAATATTTTCTGCTGCTAAACATGAATTTAAGCATTTAGAGTTTTTTTATTTTCATAATTGTTTGTACGAATCTGTTTGGAAAGATAATCGCCGTCGTTTTTCAGAACGTATGCCTACTTTAGAATTGATTAATAAGTACAATAAAGATTATAAATTGATTTTTATTGGAGATGCGACGATGTCTCCTTATGAAATCTTCTATTCTGGTGGAAGTGTAGAGCATTATAACGATGAAGCGGGTATCAAATGGTTGAAAAGAATGAAAGACCACTTTTCTAGCATGATTTGGATAAATCCAACTGCTGAATATGAGTGGAATTTTTATGAGACGATTCCGATGTTACGGCAATTTTCAGGGAATAGAATGTTTCCGATGACTTTAGACGGTTTGACACAAGGAATGAAATGTTTGCGTAATCCGAAAAAGACTTACGATAATAACCCTTGGGACTTAGAAGATTTGTAGGAGGAGTTATAATAAATCCCTGTCTTCGGAGTGTTGAAAACAGAGACTAAAGGGACATTTGGTTTTATGCAAAAGAGTTTTATAATAATATATTGATAGAATGAACGGTGATGCGATTTTAAATTGCATCACCGTTTATCGTTAATTAGATTCAGATTCGGAGTTTAGATTTACTTTATAACCTAAGGTCACACCGATTCCTCTATTTCTTAAATTCAAATCTACGACAGGGGCATTATATAAATCAGAGAAACCATGCACATAGCGGGCGTCTGCAAAAAATGCCCCATTATCCCCTTCAAAGGCTAGCCCTACACCTATGCTTGCACTGATTTCCAATCTTTCATAGTTAAGTCCATCTAAATCAATATTAGTCTTTATCGGATTAATGTTTAATAATAGATTAGCTCTAGTGTCTAATTCTCCACTCGCTGCATAACTAAACACTGGTCCTGCAAAAATATTAAATCTGAGTCCGTTTTCTGCGGGACCAAATTTATATTTAACTAATACAGGGACTTCTAAGTATTTGATTTTCGTACTTGCAGTAACACCTGCAGGAATCGGAAAACCACCTAAATTAATATTAATTCCTTCATTGACTTTAAATCCTTTTGTAGTGTAGAGTAATTCTGGTTGAATAGCCAAATTTTCACCTAAATTTATTTCTGCGACTAACCCAAAGGTAGGTGTTGTTAGTCCTTCAATATTGTCAGTTACTCCATCTGCTGCCTCAGTTACTTCTAAAAATGAGGTGTATATACCTCCTTTTACTCCTAAAGAAAGCTGAGCAAAAGAATTAGTTGTACTTAATAATAAAGTTGCTAGTAATAATAATTGCGGAATCTTTTTCATAGTTATTGAGATTTTGGTTGTATAATAGAAACAGTGATGTTACATCGTTACCTGTTCTTTATGATTCAGCAAAAGTGGAGACTTTGAATGTTAATAGCAGTTAAGCGCCTGTTACGAATTTATTAAAGTGTTATATGAGAATAGTCAAAAAGATGGGAGTGAGCCAATTATATGTTAAGATTGTTAATTTGATTAACAGTTGAGTAGTGTGCTTAGTATTTTTTCAGAATAGTTTTATTATTGTATCTATGAATTTTCCTATTGTTGATTTTAAAGAAGCGAACCAAAACCTAATTTGGATAATAACTATTGGAATAGCTTTAGGAATTGCCAATTATGCTTTAGGAATTTGGCCAACTCTTGGACAAAGTCTTGTTCAGCAAATGAGTATAAGTTTGGTTATTGGCTATTTATTGATTTTAATAACTTCCAATAGCTTTGCTTGGTTCTCGGATATCAGTGCGGAAAGTAAAAAATATGGCTTGTTAGTACTTCTTTTTGTTTTAGTGGGAATAATAGGGTCTGAAGTAGATGCAATGGTTAGAGATTACGTTTTTCATGAACATACTTATAAGTTTTTACAATTGGACGGACTACACCTCTTTAATGGTATCTTAAGTACGATATTAGGGTTTGTGACTTTGAATTGGACGAAATCTAAAAGAGGCAATGAAATTATAGAGGAGGCAGTAGAAAAAATTGAAGCAGTAGATACGCTCCAAGAAAAACAAGTAACCATACCTATACGCAAAGGAGAAACTATTTTACTATATCCCACAGCAGAAATTCTCTTTTTTGAAGCTTATGATAATTATGCTTTTTTATTTGATGTGGAAGGTAAAAAGCATTTATGCAATTATTCTTTATTATACTTAGAAAAAAAATTAAAACCTGACTTTCTAAGAGTACATCGAAAATACTTAATTAATAAGCATCAAATAGCTCAAATTCAACCTCACTTAAAGGGACGATTTGTCATAAGTTTTAAAGACAAACAAAAAACATTCATTACGACTAGTACAAGTTATACCGATGTCATCAAATCCTTAATAAAGTTGTAAATACTTTACCCAATCCAACTACCCTTTCACTTGTTTTTACGACCTACTCGCCAAAAAACGCTCGCTATTACTAGGTTTTTCCCGTTGTTTTGGTCTCGAATCAAAACTATTTATCATGTTACAACACATCAACATTTTTATCCATATCCTATTTGGCACTATTGCCATTTTCATTGGATTAGCTCCTTATTTTACAGAAAAGGGAGGACGTTATCATCAATTGTTTGGACGAATTTTTTTAGTCCTTATGGCAATTGTAATTATTACGGCACTGAATGGGGTTATCTTTTTTCGAGATAGGCCTTTTTTGACGATTGTTACACTTCTGAGTTTTTATACTTCCTATTCGGGATATAGAGTTTTAAAAACAAAAGAAGCAGGATTTATGCGCCAAGATTTTATGGTCATGTTATTAGTTATTGGAATGGCGCTTTATTTCGTAGCTCATTTTCAATCTGCTAATATTCTTTGGCATGCTTCGGTTGTTTATTACTTGCTAAGCTATGTTTTTATATTAATCGGATTCGATATCATTCGGTATCTTTTTCCAAGCTTTATCCAGATTAAAGGATTTTGGTTGTATGAGCACATTTATAAAATGACCGGAAGCTTTACTGCTTTAATTTCTGCTGGCGCAGGTACTGTATTAACAGCTTATGAACCCTATAACCAAATTATTCCAGCCGTTTTTTCTACCGTTTGGCTAGTCTTTTGTTTGATTTATTTTCCTAAAAAAGTGGACTTTCGGAAGGAGGTAAATTAAATTAAATAAATTTTATTTTTAAATATAGAAACTTTTAAAATCTGTTTCCGTTTCTTACTACAGCTAAATTGTTTATAGGTTTTTAATTGGGGATCACCAGGTGTGATCCCTCGTTTTTTATAGCTACTTTGTTTCTCTCCTAATTTCTCTTCCCAAAGACTTTTCTCTTTTCTTTTTTGTGCTTTTAAAGCACCGTATTTAGATTTGTATAGTAATATTATTCAAAATCACTCAATTGTATTTTATCGAAACAATATAGAGAATATACCATAAAAGCATTCTTTCGGTATTTATGTAAAAGGATGAGATTATTTTTGTCCATCTATCTTAATTGTTTTTGGAGATATGATTTTAGCCAGTTTTTTGTCAAAAAGTACTTATTTTTTGCTAAATATTGTTTAGAATCAGTCTAAATAATTTTAAAACTAATTGAGTTCTACTAGTAACCTATTTTTTAACATAAAAAGGTTTTATATCTTTGCCGAAATTTTGAAAAATTGATTCAAAAAAGTACTTTATTCTTACAGTAAAGTTAAATCATAAAGTTTTGAAAAACAATACCTTATACACTTTTTTAGTAGCGTTATTTCTGTTTTCTTCAAATAACGCTTTTGCCGCCGATTCTGCTAGCGGAAGTAGTATTTTAAACATCGGCATGTGGGCAGTAGCCATTTTAATCATCTTTTTCTTAATAATTCAAGTTTCTGACAACTTAATTAGGATTGAAGGAAAGGAAGCTGGTTTAGATGCTGACCAACAAGCTGGTTTATCTTTATTTCCTTCTTTTTCTAATCTTTTTAGTGCTAAAAAACCTGAATACGTAAATGAAGGTGCTTTTTATGCATTGAAGGCTGGTCATAATATTGCCTTGGAAGGGGAAGCGGAAAAAGTAATCAAACAAAACAATGCTACTACCTTTGCTGTTCAACCTCAAAACTTTGTTGGTATCTCTCCAATTCCAAAAGTAACTGTTGCAGTTGGAGATGAAGTGAAAGCTGGGGATGTTGTTTGTTTTGATAAGAAGCGACCAGATATCAAATACGTTGCACCAGTTAGTGGTGAAGTCATTGCTGTGAATAGAGGTGCTAAACGGTCTATTAAAGAAATCGTCATTTTAGCGGATAAAGAAATTAACTATAAAGTACTTCCAAAATTAGATTTAGCAAATACATCTAGAGAAGCTTTAGTCAATTACTTATTAGAAACTGGAGGTTGGACGATGATTCGTCAAAGACCTTTTGGGATTGTACCTGATGTTGCAGATGTTCCTAAGGAGATTTTTATTTCAACTTTTGATTCTGCTCCATTAGCTCCAGATTTGAGTTTTGTGGTGGAAGGAAAAGGAGCTGCTTTCCAAAAAGGCTTAGATGTTTTAAGTATGCTAACGGATGGAGCTGTTCATTTAGGCTTAGATGCAAGAGGTGATGCCGCTCCTTCTGCGGTTTTTACTGGGGCAACTGGTGTTAAAAAACATTGGTTTCATGGTAAGCACCCAGTTGGAAATGTTGGTATTCAAATTCACCATATTTCTCCAATTGCAGGAACTGATAAAGTGTGGACACTTGGTGTACAAGAAGTAATTACACTTGGAAAAATATTCGCTGAAGGCAAATTTGATGCTTCGAGAGTTATTGCATTGACGGGAGCAGAAACAACTGCACCAGCTTATGTAAATACTTATTTAGGTGCGAATGTCGGTTCATTGATTGGCGAGGTTAAAGATAATGTGCGTTTGGTTTCTGGTGATGTTTTATCAGGACAAGAAAAAACAAAAGAAGAATTTTTAGATTTTTCTGACGACCAAATTACCACTATTAAAGAAGGAAACGAATATGAAATGTTTGGTTGGTTGGCTCCAATGGATGCTCGCCCAAGTGTTTCTCAGACTTTCTTAAGTGGTTTAGCCGATGTGACCTACGAAGCAAATACAAATACGCACGGTGAGAAAAGAGCATTTGTGGTAACTGGCCAATATGAAAAAGTATTGCCAATGGATATTTACCCGCAACATTTGATGAAAGCCATTTTAGTCAATGACTTTGAAAGAATGGAAGGTCTAGGTATTAACGAACTCTTGGAAGAGGATGTAGCGCTTTGCGAATTCGCTTGTACTTCTAAACAACCGCTTCAAAAGATTTTGCGAGAAGGTTTAGAAATTATGAGAGAGCAAGCTTAAAATAATTAATGGCAAATTATTAATGGTAAATGGTAAATTCCATCCACTAATTAAATAATTTACCTTTGATTCAAGCATAATATAATAATGGTAAAGATTGACTTTGATTGTTGTCTAATATGTATTTACCATTAACCATTTAACATTTACCATTTTATAAATTAAATATGGGTTTATTAGATACTCTTAAAAAAATTGAGCCAGACAAGAAAGAATCTCCTTTCTTACATACTTTATATGATGGCTTTTTTACTTTCGCCTTTGCGCCAGATTCTGTTGCTAAAGGTGGAACACATATCAAAGATGGTATTGATTTAAAGCGAACAATGGTTTTGGTGGTGTTAGCCATGCAATTATGCTATTTGTTTGGTTCAATCAATATTGGACATCAGCATTTTTCTGCTTTAGGTATGTATCCTGGATTTGTTCAAGGATTGCACTTAAAATTAGCTTATGGCTTGGTTAAATTATTGCCAATTTTTATAGTATCTAATGTTGTAGGCTTAGGAATAGAATTCTGGTATGCTGCTAAGAAAGGGCATGCTATTGAAGAAGGATATTTAGTGTCAGGTGCATTGATTCCATTAATTATGCCTCCAGATATTCCTTTATTATGGTTAGCTTTTGCTGTTGCATTTGCTGTAATCATTGGTAAAGAGGCTTTTGGTGGTACCGGAATGAATATTTTAAATGTCGCTTTACTGGCTCGGGTATTTATATTCTTTGCTTATCCAACAACAATCTCTGGTGATGAAGTTTGGGTAGCTGGTTTAGAAAAGCCTGAAGCTGGAGCATTAGCAGACTATGGTGCGATTTTTACTGGATTCTTTAATCCTTTATTTGAATCACTAGGGTTTACCAGTTTATTTAATCCAGAAGCAACTGTAATAGATGGTTATACTGCCGCAACTCCTTTAAGCTTAGCTTACCAAGGTGGCTGGGAAAATGTAACTAGCGTATATAGTGAATCACAAATGTGGTGGGGAGCGATTCCTGGTTCAATTGGTGAAACTTCTAAGCCTTTAATTTTAGCTGGAGCAGCTATTTTAATTGCCACAGGTATTGCAAGTTGGAGAATTATGTTGTCCATGTTTGTTGGTGCGGCTGTGATGGCAATGCTACTGAATGCTTGGGATGCAACGCCATTTATGAGTGTACCTTGGTACTACCAATTTTGGATGGGAAGTTTCTTCTTTGCCATGGCTTTTATGGCAACGGACCCAGTAACCGCAGCATCTACAAATAGAGGAAAAATCATTTATGGTTTCCTTATAGGATTTGTTGGAATGATTATTAGAGTATTAAATCCTGCATACCCTGAAGGATGGATGTTAGCTATTTTATTTATGAATGTATTTGCACCTTTAATTGACCATTATGTTTTAGATGCAAATATGACAAGAAGAATGAATAGAGCAAATGCTTAAATAGTAATTGGTGATTAGTGATTGGTGATTGGTTAGCTAACTAATCACCAATCACTAATCTCTAATCACCAAATAAAATATTATGGAAAGTACAAATTATGTAGTAGGTTTTACTTTAGCAATGACGGTAATAGTTGCTTTGACCTTATCTAGTTTATTTTATGGTACGAAAGACCAAGTAGCTCAAAATGCAGATGTATTCAATAAGCGAGCTATTTTGTCTGCGATTAGTGATAAATTAGATAAGCCAGTTTCTGATTTTAGCGACCAAGATGTTTTATCTCTTTTCGAAGAAAAAGTAGAGCAGAAAGTATTAGATATGAGTGGAGATGCAGTTGATGGTATCATGGCGGAGAAAGTGGATATGGCAAAAGAGTCTAAAAAGGCAGTAGAAGATAGACAACTACCTTTATTTATATATAATGCTGGCGGTGAAAAAATTTATATCGTTTCTGTTAGAGGCAGTGGCTTATGGGATGCCATTTGGGGAAATGTTGCACTACAAAGTGATTTCACTACTGTTGTTGGAGCATCGTTTGACCATGCTGGTGAAACACCAGGACTGGGTGCAGAAATTAAAGATAATCCAGCATTTGCTAAGCAATTTGGTGGAAAGAAGATTTATAAAGATGGAGAATATGTATCTGTCGGTGTAATTAAAGGCGGAGCAAAAGATATAGCTTATGAAGTAGACGGATTATCTGGTGCAACGGTAACTGCTGACGGAGTAGACGAAATGTTGTTCAGAGGAATCAAATATTACGAGCCTTACTTTGGCAAAGCAAAAGGGTAAATCCTAGGACAACTAGAAGTTAATTAAAAGTAAGCCGTATTTTTATACGCTAACTTGCGAAGATAAATTCAAGAAATAAAAAACTAATAATAATGGCTGAAGTTAAAACGGCTCCTGCAATACAAGAAAAAGAGCCTCTATTTGGTAAGAAAGAGAAGAAATTAATAACAGACCCGTTAACAGACAATAACCCGATTACCATTCAGGTATTAGGAATTTGTTCTGCACTAGCGGTGACGTCTTTGGTTTTACCATCGCTTGTTATCTCTGTAGCGGTTGTTTTCGTTTGTGCTTTTTCTAGTTTATTCACTTCTTTGTTGAGAACTAAAATCCCAAAGTCCATTCGGATGATTGTCCAGTTAGTAATCATTGCTACATTAGTAACTATTGTGGAAATGGTGCTAAAATACTTTAGCTATCCTGTCTATCGTCAATTAACTATTTATATTGGTTTGATTATTACGAACTGTATTGTAATGGGGCGTTTGGAAGCTTTTGCTATGGCAAATAAACCTTGGCGTTCTTTCTTAGACGGTATTGGTAATGGCTTGGGTTATGGCTTTATCTTAGTTGCTATAGCAATAATTAGAGAATTATTTGGTAAAGGAAGTTTATTCGCAGGGAGTATAGCCGAAATAAAAATCATCGGTGCAAGTCCAGATTATCTGATTAATACTATGGCTGATGGTTCTTGGTTTGGATGGTACTCAAATAATAACTTAATGGTTTTACCGGTAGCGGCGATGTTTATTATTGGTATTTTCATTTGGATTCAAAGAAGTCTAAATCCTGACTTAGTAGACATCTCCTAAGTGATTCCCGTAAAGTTTTAAACTTTGCACATGCTTGGGGTTTATTGACATAAAAATTACGAGCGATTAACAACAAAAGGTTAATTGTCTCATTTAAAAATAAGTAAAAAAGAAAGAAGCTTTATTAGGCTACTTTCAAATTTTACATCAATCCATTTATCATGGAGTTAGTTAATATCTTTTTAAAAGCAGCTTTTGTAGAAAATTTAGTTTTAGCCTACTTTTTGGGAATGTGTTCTTTTTTGGCCGTTTCTAAAACTGTAAAGACCGCTTTTGGTTTAGGATTAGCCGTAATTTTCGTTTTAGGAATTACGATGCCTATCAACTGGTTAATTAACGAATATTTGTTATCTGAAACTGGTCCTTTAGGGTTTGATTTTTCGTTCTTACGATTCATTCTTTTCATTGCGGTTATTGCATCGATGGTACAGTTGGTGGAAATGGTTATAGAGAAAGTTTCTCCATCTTTATATAACTCTTTAGGTATCTTTTTACCATTGATTACTGTAAACTGCGCTATTTTGGGTGGTTCTTTATTCATGGTTGCCAGAGAATATAACTTTAGCGAATCTGTAGCATTTGGTTTAGGTGGTGGATTTGGTTGGTTTTTGGCGATTATCGCGATTGCTGCCATTAGAGAAAAAATTCGTTACTCAGATGTACCACCAGCGTTAAGAGGCCTAGGAATGGCTTTTATCTTAACGGGTTTAATGGGTATCGCTTTTATGAGTTTATTAGGGATTGACCCGGCAGCTTTTAAATAAAAAATAATACGTAATTACCGTAAAAGTATTTATGCTTTAAGTAATTGTTTGTAAAATATATTTCAAATTCAGAAAATAGGATTATGAATATTATTGTAGCAGTTTTAGTCTTTAGTATCGTCATTCTTGCTTTAGCATTTATGTTAATTAGTGCAAGAAAGCGTTTAGTTCCGCAAGGAGATGTAAAGATTATCGTTAACGGAGATGAAGCGAATCCTTTAGTGGTGAAGCCTGGTTCTACCTTATTAGGTGCGTTGTCCGATAGTAATGTATTCTTACCTTCTGCTTGTGGTGGAGGTGGTACTTGTGCGATGTGTGAATGTCATGTACATGAAGGTGGTGGAGATGTATTGCCAACAGAAATGAACCACTTAACAAGAAAAGAGGCAGCCGAGAATAAGCGATTGGCTTGTCAAGTAAAGGTTAGACAAGACATGAAAATTTCTGTACCAGAAGAAGTTTTTGGTATTAAGAAATGGGAATGTACGGTACGATCTAATTATAATGTAGCTTCTTTTATTAAGGAATTTGTAGTAGAATTACCTGAAGGCGAAACTTTAGATTTCGAATCAGGTGGGTATATTCAAATTGATGTACCACAGGTAGAAGTTGATTTCAAAAACTTTGAGATACATCCAGATCCAAAAGATCCAGCTGGCCCAGATAAATTTAGAAGTGAGTGGGATAAGTTCAAATTATGGGGCTTAAAGATGAAGAACGATGAGGAGCAATTTAGAGCTTACTCGATGGCGAATCACCCAGCAGAAGGGAATATCGTGATGTTGAATATCCGTATTGCAACGCCGCCTTTCGATAGAAAAGCAGGTGGCTGGATGGCAGTTAACCCAGGAGTTTGTTCTTCTTATGTTTTCTCTAAAGTACCTGGTGATAAAATTACTATTTCTGGTCCTTATGGAGAATTCTTTATTAAGAATACGAAGAAAGAAATGGTGTATATCGGTGGTGGAGCAGGAATGGCACCATTGCGTTCTCACTTATACCACTTATTCCATACTTTAAAAACGACGGATAGAAAAGTATCTTTCTGGTATGGTGGTCGAACAAAAAGAGAGTTATTCTACATCGAAGAATTTAGAAAAATCGAAAAAGAATTTCCGAATTTCAAATTCCATGTAGCCTTAGATAATCCATTACCAGAAGATAATTGGACATTAAAGCAAGATGTCAATGATCCAAATGGTGACGGTTTCAAAGGATATGTAATGAGTGTTTGTTACGAAGAATATCTAAAGAACCACCCAGAACCAGAAGAAATTGAATACTACTTCTGTGGACCTCCAATGATGAATGCTTCTGTTATTCGTACTTTGGATAATTTAGGAGTTCCTGAAGAGAATATTGCTTTTGATGATTTTGGTGGGTAATATTTACTAGAATTAATATTAAAAAAGGGTTTGAAGATGTTGTTCTTCAAACCCTTTTTTAGTTAATATAGGGGAACTTTAGTTCCCCGAAAAATCACAGGGAACTGAAGTTCCCTTATACTAGGAAACTCGCAAAATAATCTTCCCAATATTCTTATTCGCCTCCATATATTCATGCGCAGCAACTACTTCTGTCCAATCATAAACCGAATCAATAACTGGTTTAAATTCTCCTGTTTCAAAGCGTTCCCAAGCAAAGTCATATAAATCTTTGGTTAATCGAGCCTTATAGTCTAAAGACCTAGCCCGCAAAGTAGATCCTTGAATTTTGATTCGCTTAAACAGAATAGGCAGCATATTGACCTCCGATGCAGTTAAACCACCCATCAAAGCAAGAATCACAATTCGCCCATCAAAATTCATCGAATTTAAATTCTGTTGCAAATAGGGAGCA
>CALJVJ010000032.1 GCA_937974625.1 uncultured Saprospiraceae bacterium | reverse complement strand
TAAAGAAATTCGAAATTACGGTAAAGCCACTTTACCCTACAAAGTAGAATTAAAAGATTTGCCAGCAGGCACGTATTTTTTAAGATTGACAGATAAGGCTGGTAGTTTTAAAAATTTCAAAATAGTTAACAAATAGAAAGTAAGTTATTAAAATAAGGAGTTTATCTCCAATTAAACAATAAATCAAATTATGAAAAAGATTATAATTTTTATGTTTTTAGGCATGTTTGCCTTCAATGTACAAGCTCAAAGTAATGCTATAAATAAGCACTTTTCAAAATTTCAAAGAGATACTAGTTTTACCAAAGTAACAGTGACTAGTAGAATGTTTTCTTTGTTTACTGAAATTGATGCAGAGGATGAAGATGAAGAAGAAATTTTAGCAGCCATGGCTAAACTAAAAGGTATCAAAGCATTGGTTAAAAATAATTCAGCTAACAGCAAGAATCTATATTTTGATGCAGTGGAAACTATTGATAAAGATGGTGGTTATGAGGAATTGATGACAGTAGAAGATGCTGGCGAGAATGTTCAATTTATGATTCGAGATGATGGAGATAAAATCAGTGAATTATTGATGATTATTGGTGGAAATGAGAATTTTATGGTCATGACTTTATATGGTGAAATTGACTTAAATAGTATTGCTAAATTATCAAGAGTTTTAAATATTAAGGGCATGGAAGCATTCCAAGCATTAGATATGAATAGCAAGAAAAAATAAGCTCACTATAATAGGAATTAAGGAGCGTTTATTTGGTAGGGATACTGAATAAACGCTTTTTTGTTTTTAGCATAAAATATCTGATAGTCAGTAGGTTATACCAATAAAATAATGCTTTTTCATTAGTCGATAAAATAGGCTTATTCGTAGTTTAGATAGTGGAAAATAGTGGCTTTTTCTTAAGTTTGTATTATCAATAATATAGAATTTACCAAGCTAAACCTAGAGAAATAATGAAGCTTATTCTTTCCATTATACTATTCCTTTTTTGTTGTACCGTAGGGACGGCACAGAGTAAAACCCTCCAAGAATTAAAGGATAGCAATCATGTTCAATTAGGATTTTATTTTACCCCAAGTACCCTTCGAATGCTCAATCTTCAAAAGGATACAGCATATGATGATATGATTAAAGGGGTTGAGAAATTGAGTTTTTTGATTATGAGGCCAGAGACATTTTCTGTTGACACTTATTTTGCTACGGTTGACAAATTAATGTCCAAAGAAAATTATGAAGAATACATTATTTGGGACGGAAATGGGGATGAATTGCAAGTTTTCGGTAAGCCAAATTCTAAGGAAATGATTGGATTGGCCAAATACCAAGACCAGATGTATATTTTTGATTTAAAGGGTACGATAGATTTAATGAAAATTCCTGATATTTATGAAAAAGCTTCGACCCAAGACTCTACTTCCTTAAATGGCTTCAATATTATTTATGATATGATAAAGGATGATGAAAGAGATAGGAAAAATCGCGAAAGGTGGCGACGTGAACGAGAAGAACGAGACCGAAAAAGAGATTCTATTGATGCAGCCATTAAAGTTGATAGTAGTAGTATAATCAACAACTAAAGTTCCCATTTTCAAACATGATAATACCTTTAAATCACCCGAAAAAATATTTCATTGACGATTTTAAGCACCCAAAACTTAACTAAAAAATATGGCAAACTAACTGCCTTAAATCAACTTAATTTTCAAATAGAAAAAGGGATGGTTTTTGGTTTGTTAGGTCCTAATGGAAGTGGTAAGACGACCACTTTAGGTATGTTGCTCAATGTGTTAACGCCCACCTCTGGAAGTTTCCAATGGTTTGGAGAACCACCTTCTGCTGATAGTCGGAAAAAGATAGGTGCAATCTTAGAAACGCCTTGTTTTTATCCCTATATGACCGCTAGTCAAAATTTGAAAGTTGTGGCGCAAATCAAAAATTGTGGGACGCAAAATATTGACCCAACCTTAAAAACTGTCGGTTTATATGAACGAAGGAATGACCCATTTAAAACTTATTCTTTAGGGATGAAACAACGCCTTGCCATCGGTGCAGCTTTATTGGCGAATCCTCCGGTCTTAATATTGGACGAACCTACTAATGGGCTTGACCCTCATGGAATTGTAGAGATTCGGGAACTGGTGATTCAAATTGCACAATCAGGAAAAACCATCATTTTTGCCAGCCATTTATTAGATGAAGTACAAAAAGTTTGTACGGATTTCATGGTGCTTAGAAAAGGGCAAAAATTATTTCAAGGCAATGTCAAAGTAGCTTTGTCAGACCAAAGAACGGTAGAGGTAGGGGCATCTAATTTGGATAACTTACAAACTGTTTTAAGTGAATTTAATGGTATTCGAAAATTAGAGCATAAAGACGGGAAATATCAATTAACGGTAGCTCCAGAAATACAAACCGCAGATATTAGTCAATTTCTATTTGATAAAAAAATCGTACTAAATCACTTAGTAGAGAAAGAAGGAAGTTTAGAAAAGCAATTCTTAAAAATATTATCAGAACAATGAAAAGATTATTCCAAATAGAATGGCTTAAGCTAAAGCATTATCGACCATTTTGGGTTTTAACGGGGTTATATGCCCTTTTAGTAACCTTGATTTGTGCTGGTGTACATTTCTTCTTTATTTTTTTAAAAAATCAAGGAGCAGATTTTCGTGGGGTAGACCCGACAATTATTCCCTTTTATGATTTTCCTGATATTTGGCAAAACATCACCTATATTGCTACTTTTTTCAAGATATTTTTAGCTTTTATCGTAATTATTACCACAGCGAATGAATTAATCAATAAAACCTTACGCCAGAATATTATTGATGGAATGGGAAAAAAAGGATGGATTCAATCCAAATTGTTATTAATTGGAGGACTTTCTTTGGCCGCAACTTTATTATTATTTTTTGTGGGGTTGATATCAGGATTGTTGTTATCTCACCCCCACGGATATCCTCATATTTTAGCATCTACTTCTTTTCTTTTTGCCTATTTTTTAGAAGTCTTTACTTTTCTAACCTTCGCCTTATTTTTAATTTTATTAGTCAGGAGGTCAGGATTAGTCATTGTGGGATTGATGATGTACACTTTTGCTTTTGAACCTTTTTTAGGGGTAATGTTAATGTTCCCTCCTAACGAGTTTAACTTTCCTTCCTATACCTATGACTTAGCCCAATTAATGCCCATTAGGGCCTTAAATAATTTGATTCATGTTCCTTATCAAAAATATGCTTTTCGGGAGATACAGGACTTTGTATCATTAAAAGAAGTATTTATCGTTTGTTGTTGGCTATCTTTTTATATTGGAATGAGCTACTTAATCCTTAAGAATCGCGATTTATAGGCAAAAATCTATAGGTTTCTATAGAAATTGATATAAAGGTTATTACTAGCTTAATTCAAACGGTTCAAAACTTTGAGCATCTTTTTTTCGATACCTTTATAACTCATAGTACCTGTTATCGTTTCTATTTTTTCACCATTCGCATCAAAAATGAAAGAGGTAGGAATCAAGCCTATCCAAAGAGGGTCTATTTTATTGACAAAAGCACCTGGGTCTTGATGGGCTATTAGATAATTATCCATCGAGAAGTTCATTTCTTCCCAATAAGGAATAACCAGACTATCGGCTTTGGCTACTTCATCAATGGAAAGGGTCACTACTTTTAAACCTTTTCCTTCATAGTTTTGGTGTAATTTTTCCAGCATTGGCATTTCTTGTACACATGGTTTGCACCAAGTAGCCCACAAATTCACTAAAACTACCTTACCTTTTTCATTGGCCAGTAAGTCTTCAAATTCTTTATAGTCAACTAAGGAAGCTAGTTTTGAAGTGTCGGCTTCTATCTCAAAAGCAGAGATGGCAACCTGTGTTTTTTGTGATTGTTCGCAAGCAAAAAGACCTAAAATAAGGTAAATATAAATACTATTTTTAAGTGCCATAGTTAAATTGCTGGTTCCTTTAATACTTATAAGATACTCTCGTTTTTTTGTAAAAGATTCAATCCCCAAGGATAAATTAGCCCAAACTACCTAATTAACTATCGGACGCTCGACAAATTTTAAACAATATTCCTTAAAGCGTCTTTAAGTTATAGAAACTCAATTAACTTACCGCATACTTCAACTTAATGCATCATTGTAAACTATGACACCATATTTTGTCATTGCTAAGTTACTTTTATTTGTAATAAATTTCACTTTCCCTCAAGAGGGGAGCAACTCTACAAATCAAGCCGCTTTCTTCAAACCCCAAACATTCAGCGTAGGGACAACTTGTCGGTGTAGAGATTCACTTACCTTAATTACTTTTTATCAAGCAACGGATGGCCCAAATTGGAAGGAAAAGTGGGACTTATCAAAGCCATTGGAGGAATGGACTGGTATTACTTTAGATAATGGTGATTGTGTATCGGATATTACCTTAAATGGAAATGACTTAAAGGGAACACTTCCAGAAGAGATTGGCGATTTGACAAATCTAAAACGAATAGCACTTGGGAATAATTTTCTTACAGGGAGTTTACCTTTTACTTTAGGGGATTTAAAAATTCTCGAAAGTTTAAACTTTAGAAATAATCAATTTTCTGGTACGATACCTATCGATTTAGGAAAACTTAGCAAACTCAATACCCTAAATCTGAGTGTCAATGATTTATCTGGGTCAATCCCTACCCAGATAGGCAATCTTCGGGCATTGACGGGTCTATTTTTAAATCAAAATAATTTATCAGGACCTATTCCAGATTTGCTAGGCAACCTTTCAGAATTAGTTAGCTTAAATTGTTCTATCAATAACCTAGACGGTAACCTGCCTTCAGAAATAGGAAATTTAGTCAATTTGACAGGAATCGGATTGAATGGAAATAATTTTGACGGACCTTTGCCTGAGCGATTCGGACAACTAGAAAAATTAGTATCTCTTAGACTAGAAAACAATAACTTTTCTGGCAGTATTCCTGAAGCTTACGGAAATTTGCTTCGTTTGGAAACCATATTTTTGTTTAATAATAATTTATCAGGTTGCTATCCTGAGTCTTTTGAAAACCTTTGCTCGCTTATTGATAATACCAGTGAAATGGGGCGAGGGTATAACTTTAGAAATAATCCCTTATTACCTTGGCAAGGCGACTTCGCACTATATTGCGCAGGAGAAAATCAATTAGGTGCAACCTGTAATGACAGTGACCCAAATACACTTATTGATGGAATAAATGAAGATTGTGGGTGTCGAACAATGCAAACTATTATTGAAGAGCCAATTCAACTTACGCTAATGATTGAGACAAATGGTACTTGTCCGAACGACAATTTAGGGGAAGCCTCCATCTCTCTTTCTTTAAATAATTTGACCTACCAAATTGATTGGTTAACACCTAATGGTACTCTAATTAGTGAAGTCGTATCAAATCCTATTTTTACCCAGAATAAATTGACTGCTGGCATCCATAATATAACAGTAACTGATGTTTCACAGAATTATCCGTCCATAATTTCTTCTTTGGAAATACCAATTATAAATTGTTTTGATGTCGAAAATATTCCCCAATTAATAACACCAAATGGTGATGGTCTAAATGAACAGTTTATATTTGAAGAATTAGAAAAAAATCCTAAGCGATTTGACGATAATGAGCTTATCATTTTTAATCGTTGGGGGAATATTGTTTTTACTGGAAAACCTTACCAAAACAATTGGTCAGGTACTAATCAAGCAGGTCAAAAACTACCAGAAGGCACTTATTATTATGTTTTTAAATTAGATTTAAATGAAGGCTTGATTATCAAAGGGGATATTACGGTGGTGCGTTAAGAACTTATCTAATAATTCTTAAACAACTTCAAGGACTATTTTTTGAAAGCAGGAATTTTCACCTAAAAAAAATAAACCTTATATTGCTATTAAATTACACAAAATAAACCTCAAAATAACAAATTTTCATGCCGCAAGACACTCAATTGATGTCGCTTTTGGAGCGAGCTAAAAAGGTATGCAGCAATAAGCATACTCAAGTTGCCGCCTCCCTTATTGGAACACCTTCAACCAAATTTAGTGACTTAAATAATGAGCAAAATTCATTATTTCTTCTATTAATTCAACCTTCCTCCTTTGATTCGGAAATCCAAGCTATAGATAAGCTGGACCTTGAAGCACAGATTACTGCAGTTGATGTATTAGACCCTAGCCAATTCAACGAATATTTGACGGTTATGGAATCTTTTATAACCTATTTGAAGGAAAAGGTCTTGGTGCATCTTCAAAACCAGGGCGATGAAAATCTAACCAATGATTGGAATTTGAAGTTATTAGATGCTTTAAGAATGCTGCAAAGAAAAATAACAGGAAGAAAACGACATTTTAATAACCTCGGTGCTGATTTAAGGAATGACCCGACCTATAAGTATCATAGAGTCGCTAGAAAAGACTATAGAGAAAAACTGAAAAATAATACTATCCAATCTCTTGCTACAGATGAAATTGTTTTGAACAATTTTCGGGAAGAAATCATCGATTTAACAGTGTTAACTACCTTTATCGAAATCCTAGAAAGGACAAATACCTTTATGGACAAAAAAAGAAATATAGCAATAGTGACCCCAATAGTATGATAAGTAACTTTGACTTCACCCTACTATTCGTATTTTTCAATTCTTGAGAGAACTTCTTTTCAAAAAAACTTCCTAATGCTACCTAGAGAAAACTATTTTATTTTACTGTTCTGTTTTACTTTTATTAATTCCATATCTAGTCAAACTATCCTAACTGATGTTAATAAACTTTTAGCAGCTCAAAAAGTTATTACCCAAAAAAAGGATACTACTTCTGATAGCACCTTAATTAATGCAGCGACCGACTTGTTAGTGGTCTTAAATATTTATTTAGACCCAATTAACCAAGAAAAAGATATTTTTAAGGATTGGGGTTACTTGAAAACTGCTTATTTTGACAATCCACTGCTCAACAAATTAACTAAAAACAAACAGATAAATTTGCCATATTCCATCTGGAATAGAGCCAATACTATGGCAAAACAAAATTTAAGTATTCGAAAAAAAGAACCTCGAGCTTTGGCTTTGGGACTCTTAAATGCATCATCTGCAATTTCACCCTCAGATTATCTTTCTGTTAGAGCGACGCTAGACAACTATAAGACCACTGCCAACCCAAGAGCCCCTGCTCTTCGTATCCAAAATGTTGCAATTGATGAGACGGTTAGTAATAAAAATCTAGTGACCGCTAAAATCCCTTTTGTAGAAGAATTATTTGAAGTTATTTTAAAACGAGCAAGTAAGGAAGTGGTCGTTAGTTATTTGGAAAAAATAGTGAATAAGGATGTTCCCAATTTAGCGCTATTGTTTCCCAAAGTGGCTTCTGAATTTAAAGATGTAGAAATTAGTTATTCCAATTCTTTTATTGAACGACTTCGACAAACTTTTTACGAAGATTTAAAAACCCTAAGTCTCAGATTACCCGAATTAATGTTGACGGAGGAATACTTTATGCCTTTGCAAACAGACCCGATTGCCTATAATTTTTTAGCACTTTATACCCTTATTAATTTGAGCCAAAATGAGGTTCCATTGGAAGAGTCTTTACCAATAACCCATAGATTTTTATATGAGGGCTATACAGAATCTGATAAAGCACTGAATTTTTCTTTAGCTGAAAATGCTTACATGGCTGAAGAATATACTGATTTAACGGCTTCAGTTACTACGTTTAAAACTGATTTGAAAAAAGTCGTCTCCCTTATTGGAAATTTAGAAGATGCTGCCTCCGATAAAATTGATGATGCCGAAGATAATGATTTTGATACAGATAATGCTCCTTTTGTAGAAGACTATTTGACTGATTTTGATAATTTAAAAAACTTACTAAATGGAAGGGATAATACGTATGATTTATTTCTGTTACCAAGTTTATTAAGTGGTAAATATGATAAAACGATTACTGGGAATAACACGCTGGAACTTTATGATAAATACTTTGGAGAGGAGTATACGCCCACTCAAAAAAGAGCAGCTGGCTTGGCTTTAGTTAGAAAATTAAATGGAACTTGGTATCAATCACAAAATCTTGCTGATTTTATTGAAAATTGGGCCAATCATGTAATAGACTATGATAGGGCAGTAAATGCATGGTTGCTGGATTTGAATAGAGCGGATAGTTTATCAAACGCCATTAGTGCTATTACTTCAAAAAGAGAAACTTTAAAAACTCAGATTAGCATCGAAAAGGATTACTGGCATGATTTGGTTAATTTGGAGGAAGACGAACAATTTGCATTTGACCTTTTGATAAATGCGGCTAGTAATTTTGATATTATCGACTTTAATTCCAAAGAAAACGAACTAGGAAAGCTTAATTTAAAAGAAGGACAACTAAAGGAAATCGAAAAAAGAGTGCTTAGTTTAAGTAAAAGACTGTCCGAAAAATATAAAAAATTTGGCCTGACAAAATTTAATGAATTTATTCAAAATAGAACAGTAAATTCCGCCTACGGTCTTTTGAAAATGGATATTTCTAATCTAAGAAATTCTTTATTCCTGATTAATAAACAATTGACCGAACTCGATAAAAAATATGCACTAAATTTGGTAAAGAAAAAAGCGAACACCATCCCTATTTTACAATCAACCGAAATTTTTACGAAACTGCTTTTTAATTTACAATCTAATCAAAACAAGTGGTTGGAAAGTAATCAGTTAACTGCTTTATTTAGAAATCAAGAAAAAAAGGAATTGTTTAATGGCTTATTTCAACAGTCTTTAGGCTCTGTAAATAATACCAATCTAATGTCATCAGAGGTTTTAGGACAATTAGTTCAACAAACTTTAATTGAATTAGAAAATTTGCAGAAGACTAATCGATTGGGTTTTGGTAAACGCGATTCTTTGAAATTTTATAGAAAGGCATCATTTGCAGTGAATACCCTTAACCGGATTATGGAATTGCCAATGATGGCAGATAAAAATAATTTTGCAAAATTTGTTCCTTTAAAAGACCAATACGAATCCCTTTCCGATGTGCCAGAATTATCTCGAAAAACATTAGATTTTATCTACTTTTTAAATATCCAGGACCATAGTAGAGCCGTAAGTTCTTTACTCCGTATATTTTCAAGTTTGAATCTTAAGTCTAATCAAATTACAGGGGAAACGGATAAAAAAATAGAAAAAAGAACGGATGCCATCACCTTCTTAAATAGGCATGGAAATTTTATAGCCAATCTTATTGATGCAAGAAATAGTGCTCAAATCGAAGATGCTTTAAATGGTATCAATGGGGGAGTGGCAAGTCCTAGAATTAAACGAAAACGACCTTTAGCAGTGAGCATAAATGCTTATGTAGGAGTTACAGCAGGTTGGGAAAGTTGGAGCGGCGACCAATTACAGGAGGCTGATGAATTTTTTAACTTTGCACCTACAATGCCCATAGGATTGTCCATAGGTGGAAAAGTTAGCAAAGACAAAAATCGGTCGCTTTCTGCTTTTATTTCTTTTATCGATTTGGGTAGTTTATTTGCCTATCGTGCAGATGCAAATGCAGTTGGAGAAAGCGAATTCAATTTTAAAAATATGATTAAACCAGGTGTGCAACTGCATTATAACTTTCCAAATTCCCCTTTTTATTTCGGTGGTGGTCTACAATACGGTCCACAGCAAAGAAGAGTCGCCAATCAAGGGGTTACCTTAAATTCTATTAGATACTTTCTAGGGTTTGGTGTGGATGTGCCTTTAATAGGTTTGTACCAGAAATATGAGGAGGATAAGTAGTTTAAGATATTTCTATTTCACTAATGATTTTTCTTGTAATAAATCTTATTATTTTATTTATCAGATAGATTTCCGGATTCATTCAGTTTTTTTTAGTTTTTCTCTATCAAATGATCTTTTTAAATCAAATTAAGGATTTATCGGACTATCATTATTTAAATAATTCAAAAAAAATAATATCTTCACACCAAATTTAATTTTATATAAAAACTCACTAGAAAATAATTGAAGGAGATGGCATCAATTCACGAAAATTTAAGAACGCTTCCAAGTTTTATTTACAATTTGGAAAAAACTACCCCTAATAATGTTTTTCTACGTCAACCTCAGGGGGACACTTGGAAAACATACACTTATAAGGAGGCAATCGAACAAGCGCGAAGATTGGTTACAGCAATGCAAGGGATGGGATTGAAAAAAGGAGACCATATTGCCCTTATTTCTAAAAACTGTGCTCATTGGATTATTACAGATATTGCATTGATGATAGGAGGATATATTTCTGTTCCCCTTTATGCAAGCTTAGCTAGTGAACAATTGACGGTTGTCTTAGAAAAGAGTGATAGTAAGGCAATATTTGTTGGGAAATTAGATGAATGGGAAAAGAAAAGCAAAGGCTTACCAGAAGGAATGCCAGTGATGCGGTTTCCAGATTACCCCGGCAACGCTAAAGTGACACAAGGCGTATCCTGGGAAGAAATGCAGAAAAGCGAGCCGATGCAAGGAGAACCTGAACCAGATTTGGATAGTTTATGGACTATCTTATTTACTTCTGGAACAACTGGAACACCCAAAGGAGTGATGCATACCTATAAAAATGCAGCACTTTTAATTAATAATGAAGAACAAAACGAGGTGATGGGGACCATGAAAGATGGTGCTAAAACTCGACTATTCTCTTTCTTGCCATTGAATCACATTGCAGAAAGAGTCGCTATCGAAATTTCTGGAATTGGTAGTGGAGGTTCTATTTCCTTTGCGGATACATTGGATACTTTTGCTAAAAACTTAGCTGATACTAGACCAACTTTCTTCTTTGCAGTACCTCGAATCTGGACAAAATTCCAATTAGGGGTCCTTTCAAAAATGCCACAGAATCGACTGGATTTATTATTAAAGATTCCAATTGTTTCAGGAATTATCAAAAAGAAATTATTGAATGCTTTAGGGCTAGACCAAGCGCAAACTTGTTTGACGGGGGCTTCTATCACACCTGAAAGTCTTAAGCAGTGGTACCGTAAATTAGGATTAAACCTGCGAGAGGTTTATGGAATGACGGAAAATGCAGGAGGATTTACGATGATGCCCGCCAACAAACATAAGCCGAATACGGTAGGAAAGCCTTTACCTAATGCAGAAGGACGAATAGAGGAGGGCACAGGAGAAATTCTGATGAAGATGCCTTGGATGATGACGGGCTATTATAATGAACCTGAATTAACTGCCAAGACCTTAGTTGATGGCTGGTTACATACAGGAGATAAAGGAAAATTTGATGATGAAGGATTTTTGAAAATTGTTGGTCGAGTAAAAGATGCTTTTAAAACAACTAAAGGTAAATTCATCGTCCCAACTATCATTGAAGACCATTTTAGTGATAACGACTTAGTGGAGCAAGTTTGTGTTGCTGGATTAGGAATTCCTCAACCGATTGCTTTAGTTTGCCTTTCAGAAATTGGGCTAAAAGAGGATAAGGCTAAAGTCACAGAGAATCTTCAATCAGAAATTAAAAGAATTAATGGACAACTACATAACCACGAAAGAATTTCTACTATCGTAGTAGCCAACGAACCATGGTCACCAGAAAATCAATTATTGACACCTACTTTAAAAATTAGAAGAGGAGCTATTAATGAGAATTATGGTGAGAAAATTGGGAAGTGGCATGAAGAAAAAGATGATGTGATTTGGGAAGCTTAATGACTTATTAATTCCTTCACGGATTAAGCTAATTAATAAAAATTAAAAATGGTATGCAGCATCAATTTGCCGTATACCATTTTTTATTTTAAAAAAAATATTTTACCTCATTACCCATATTTAGCTATCTGTACAGGCTTACTTCGGCCTTTCACCATGACTTGGTCAAACACTCTTGGTAAGTTCATGGCAGCAGGCAAGCGCTCTACGACCTCTTTTGATATAATTAGGGAACTACCATATTGTTTGTTCAATTGTTCCAACCTAGAAGCTATAATGACGGTATTTCCTGAAATTAGGTATTGTTTTCTTGTTTTGGTACCCACATTTCCTGCAACGACATTACCTGCATGCATTCCGATACCAATTTTAGTAGGTGGAATCTGCCCCGTTCTACTTTTTTCTCGAACCATTTGCATGATTTCTACAGCTGCCTTATAGGCTTGAAGGCAATCATTGCCTGCGGAGACAGGAGCGCCAAAAGTAGCCATAAAACCATCTCCAAGGACCGTGTTAACTATGCCTCCATGTTCAACAATTTTTTCCATCATAAATCCCAAAACATTGTTTTGATATTCGATGATTTCTTCAGGGGTTTTGGATTCTACAAAGGGCGTAAAATTTCTAATATCCAGAAAAAGAACACAAACAAATCTTCTTTCATGTTTAGTACCACCTGTTCCATTTTCAGATAATAAAGCAGTTGCGACTGCTCCAGAAACTTGTTGGTCTAAAAGGCCTTTTATTTTTTGTTCTGCAATTTTAAGTTCTTTTTGTGCTTCTTCTAATTCTCCATATGCAACAGCTAATTTCTTATGGTCTTTTTTCTTACTCCTGTACATAATAACCGTAGAGAAAAGCAATAATCCTAAGATAGCAAGACCTCCATATAGATTTCGTTGGGCTAATGCTGCTTTGTTTATTTCTGATTCTTTTTCTGCTAATGAAAGCTTTTGTTCCATTAATTCCTCTTTCAACTTATCCGCCTCTTTTTCATCATTTAATCTAGCTTTTTCAAGGCTGCGTTTTTCTTTTCTTAATGCAGCTAATTCTTTAGCATTGCTACCTGTTCTTTCCGCTTCTATAATTTTAGCAGTAGCTTCTGCTTCTTTTTGTCTTCTTTCTTCGATAGCAGCTTGTTGTTTGGCGTAAGCCTCTTCTCTTTTCTTTATTTGTGCATTGATGACCGAAATATCTGGGCTGACTGGAGGTGTTGGAGGCTGAACTGTAGTCGTTGTAGGTGTTACAGTTGGTGTCTTTGTAGAAGTCTTTTCTAATAGAACAGGAGTTGCATCTTTTGCAACAGACAAATCTAAATTCTTTCTAAGATTTTTTATTTTAGTATCAATCCTTTGCATCCCTTCTCCATCTCCTAAGGTTCTTAGTTTTTCTTTGACATCTGGTAGAATCGCCAATGCCCCTTCAAAATTTTTTAATTTTGAGGCCATAATATCAGCAATATTAAACTCTTGAATCTTAGCCCACGTATCCCACTTTTCTTGTTTAGCTAGACCTTCTACTCCTTTTTTATAATAATGGATGGCTTCAGGATAATTTCCCTTGCGTTCAGCATCCTTTGCCTTTTCTAAATGAATGGTAATTTCGGTAGATTTGACACCTTGGTTAACGGTTTTGGATACCTGTTTACCTATTTTATTCAACCTATCTTTTAAATTTCTTTTTTTAGGTTTTTCTTGACTATTGTACCTATAATTATCTCTATCAACAAGATATTTTTTTAACTCTTCATCTACGCTAGTTAATAACTTTCTAAATGCAGGAGTATCTTGTTGGTCTTCTAAATCTTCTAAGCTCTCCACCCATTCCTCTTGTAGTTCGTAAGGAATTTTTAATGTTTTAAAAACTCTTTTTAAGCTATCTAATGGATTTTGTAAAGTATTCCCAAATGTATATTGGTTACTTCCAAAGAAGCATAGCGTGAATAAAAATGATGAGAGTAGGACTTTTTTAATGTGCATTTAGATATAAGTGGTAAAAAATTTAAGATGGTATATGATAAAAATAAATCAATAAATTATTTATTTTTAATGACCTTCAACATTTATGACAAAGTTATAGTTTAATTTGTCAGTATTCCATAGCAAAATTTAATATTTATATTATTTTAAGTCGGCTACTAGATACTTCCAAAAATCTATCCATAACGCTTTGATTTACCATTAGGTACTATTTACCTTTATCTACTTACGTTTTTTTGCTTTCCCATTTTTTATTTGAACCGTACGCCTATTACTAAATCCCCCTTCTGTATGCTGCCTATTCACTCCAGTAACATAATAAGTTACAGTATCTCCTTCTTTATATTCAGGGTCATAAATCGTATAATTTTGCTTTGAATCAAATTCAGTTATTTTTAAGATATTATTGGGATTTTCAATGTCTCCTAATCGATTTCCCTCAAATTTATAAACCACATAATAATACGGTTTGTTTCTTTCAGTATATGTTTTAGTTTTTCTGAGAAAGTTAAAAATTCCTCCTTTCTTCTTTTTTCCATGCCAACTAATTTTCAACCCGTAATCACTCATTTTTACCTTTTTAAGATTTGGCGCTTTATTTATGGGAATTTGTAAAAATTTCATCTCAGGGTGTAATACAGGCTCCTTATATATTCGGATTAAGGAATCTTTTAAATTTAGAGGATTATTTCTAATTGATTTAGCACTAAAATATACACTCCCTTGTGTATTAAATGTTTCTCGGTTAAGTTGGATTTGACTTGGAATTTCTGCTGGATTCTGCCAATCCATATTTTTTTGGTCACCTACCTTATAGGCAGCATGCCCAATATAGAGATTTCTACCAAAGGCATTTTTAGCCCACCAATCGACTAATGTTTTATGGTCCGCTACATTGAAACCAATGTTCCAATAAAGCTGAGGTACGATATAATCAATCCATTCATTACGCATCCACTTCAAAACATCTGCATATAAATCATCATAACAAGTTTGACCTGCTCTGGTTTGGCTTCCAAATCTAGGGTCCTTAGATTGATTCCTCCAGACACCGAATGGACTAATTCCAAATTGTACATGAGGTTTGACTTCTTTTATTTTTTTCGATACCTGTTGGATTAATAAATCTACATTTTGCCTTCGCCAATCTTCGATATTGCGAAGTGCTCCTTTTGTTTGTACAAAATCTAAAGAATCAGGGAAAGGGAGCCCTTGTATTTTATAAGGGTAGAAATAATCATCAAAATGAATAGCATCAACATCATATTTTTGGACGATTTCTTCAATAACATTTGTAATGTGGTCTCGTACCTGGTTTTTGTGGGGCTTGAAATAAAATCGTTTTCCATATTTCACAAACCAATCTCTGTTTTTATTTAGTGGATGTTTATACGCTAAGTTGGTCGTATCTAAATTAAAAGTAGCACGATAAGGATTTAGCCATGCATGAAATTCCATTCCTCTTTTATGAGCTTCTTCTATCATGAATTCCAATGGGTCGTACCCCTTTGGTTCTGGGGCCAAACCTTGTGTTCCTGTCAGGTACTCGGACCAAGGCTCATAAGAAGATTCATAAAAAGCATCAGCGGAAGGACGAACTTGGAAGATTACCGCATTAATCCCCATTTGTTTAAAATCTTCCAACATATTTATGTACTCATATTTTTGTACACCTGTATTTTTAGCCGCTTTTGGAGGGTAATCTATATTTACAACTGTAGCTACCCAAACGCCTCTAAATTCTCTTTTGGGGGATTCATTTTGTGCATATATAGCTTGTTGAATAGGAAAGTGCAAAAGAAATAGGAATAGAATTTTTATTAGGTTTCTCATAGACTTTTTAAATATTTTCAATAAATTTCAAATGTAAATCCTAAATTAATATTATAAAGATTACTTGAAAATGGTTCTAATTAAAGGAAAAAAAGAATGGGGGAATTTAAACCTAAATTTAAGGATTTTTTTGTAAATATTGCCTTAAATGAAAGATTCCTACACTCCAGAAGGGAAGAGGAGTGTAGGAAGACTAAACATACTATGAGAAAACTGTTACAAATATATAGGGACATATTAGTTTTTGCAACATATAATTATTTTTTGGATGTGTTGTTTTACTATTAGGCAGAATCCTTTTAGTATTTGGTAAGATGAAATGCTTTTCCTAATCTATTATCTAATAATTTCTAAATTTTCTAGATGTAATATGATATTTCAAAGAATAATTATAAAAAATAGTAATTAGATTAGAAATACATATTAAAGTTGAAAATAAACTGTCTATATGTTTTGAGAGTTAATTATAATTTAGTGAATAATTTGTCAATATGGTGTTTTAGTGAACCATAATTTTGTAATTCTTTAAGAGGATTCTTAAATTCATGTTAAAAAACCTAAATTTTTGTGTACCTAGTTATCTTTTTGCGTCTTAATAGTGAATTCTTTAGATAGCGAAATTTCGCTAAAGAAATAGAATTCATTTTTTTGCACTAAAATTTTTAAGTATGACAAATTTATTAAAAAAGAAGAATCTTTGGACTTTAGTTTTTGGCGGGTTATTTGCCTTATTATTAATGCCTACAGATTCATTCGCACAAAGCCGAAAAGTAGCAAAGCGTGGAGGGAATGATGTTTATACAGCAGCGAAGGCGAACAGAACTACAGCAAAAAGAACTTATAATAATACGACTAGAAGAACAACTGCTACAGCAACAAGACCAACAAGTTCTACTAAAAGAACTTATACAAATACGACTAGAAGTAATGCAGCAAAAAAATCTAGAACTATTAGTACAAATAGAGCAACTAGAACTGCTCAAACTCGTGCAGCTAGTGAAGTTACTTACTCAAATAGAAGAACGAAAAGAGCAGTTGATACCGCTCCAAGAAGAGCTAGCGGTAATGCAGCAGCAGTGAATACTAGAGTTAATAATAATAGAAATGAGCGAAATACTGCTTCTAATTTCAATTATACTGCAAACGAAAGAAACGATTATTGTAATAATTATTACAGAGGTATAAATAATTGGAACCGAACATTTTGGACGAGTATCCATTATACACCTTCTTACTATGATTTAACTTATAACAGATTTCCATATAGAAACGGTCTAGAAACTCAGCGGGTAAGATACATGGGACAGCGTTTATGGTTTTATGATGGTATCTGGTTTAAAAAGCGTTTTGGTAGATATTATGCGATAGATGCACCAATTGGATTATGTATAGATTCATTACCGGTTGGTGGGGAGATGATTTGGTATCGCGGAGAAAAGTATGTAATTTACCGTGGTACAGCATACCGAATGCTTCCATTTGGCGGCTTCCAAGTCGTACGAATGCTAACAAGGTTCTAAGTTTAGAACAATCATATAAACAGAAATTGATCACTTGCCGACTTGTCGGTAAGTGATTTTCTGTTTTTAGGAGGTTGGTAAGGAGTTCTGATTGGAATGATAGTGATTGATTTGTTTATTATCACTCTAAAATTTACTAAGTTCTTTGATAAAGTATCAATAATAATTGTTCTGATTTTTGTTTACCAATTTGGATTTAGTATATTCAACTTTTAATAACTAATTTAGATTCATTATGCCACATCCTAGTGTCTTTGCCAAAACAACTCCAAACAAACCAGCATACATAATGACCGACACTGGGGAAACAGTGACCTATTTAGATTTAGAAAAGCGGTCTAACAAAATTGCGCATTTATTTCATAATGCTGGCTTGAAAAAGCACGACCACGTTGCTATAATGATGGAAAATCATGTGCGCTTTTTTGAAATTATTTGGGGCGCACTAAGGTCTGGTATAATCATAACACCTATTTCTACAGCCTTGTTGGATGATGAGGTGGCCTACATCCTTTCAAATTGTGAAGCAAAATTATTCATTACCACGCCTAAATATAATAAGATTGCTAAATCGGCACTTAAAGTAGAAAACATTGACTATTATTTTATGGTTGGAAGTACTATCAATGGCTATTCAGATTTAGAACCGGCTATTGAAAACCTTCCTGAGATACCTTTGTCTAAAGAAATTCAAGGTACTACCATGCTTTATTCTTCTGGTACCACTGGTGTGCCAAAGGGCGTCTATTCCACACCAGATTCTGATGATATTCACGATATTAAACCCATTTTAAATGCGATAGGGCAGACCTTTAAATTTGGACCTCATGTTAAATACTTATCCCCTGCGCCATTGTATCATGCTGCACCGTTAGCTTATAATATGGTGAATATGATTTTTGGTGGAACCTCTTATATCTTGGGTAAATTTGATGCTGAGAAATCTCTGGCAGCTATAGAAAAATATAAAACAAATTATAGTCAATGGGTTCCAATTATGTTTGTACGTATGCTGAAATTACCAGAAGCTAATAGACTGAAATATGATGTTAGTTCAATGAAGTTGGCCTTACATGCTGCTGCGCCATGTCCAATTGAGATTAAGGAAAAAATGATAGCATGGTGGGGTCCTGTTATTTTTGAATATTATGGAGCAAGTGAGGGCAATGGAATGACTGCGATAACCTCCCAAGACTGGTTAACACATAAAGGTTCTGTTGGCCAAGCTTTTTCAGGTAAATTAATGATTCTAGATGATGATGGCAATGAAATGCCAACGGGAGAAATAGGAAATGTTTATTTCCAAGGCGGTGCCCAATTTAAATATCATAATGAGCCTGAGAAAACTAAAAAGTCTTATGCTAGACCTGATTGTAGTACCGTTGGTGATATCGGATTTTTAGATAAAGATGGATATTTATACCTTACCGACCGGAAAAATTTTACGATTATTACTGGTGGAGTAAATGTTTATCCTCAAGAAATTGAGAATTGTATTATTAACCATCCTAAAGTTGCAGATGTTGCAGTTTTTGGCATTCCACATGAAGAGTTTGGACAAGAGATAAAAGCAGTTATTCAACCAAAGTATTGGGAAGATGCAGGAGCTGATTTAGCTGCAGAGTTAAATGACTTTTGCAGAACTAAGCTTTCTAAAATTAAAATACCTCGTTCTTTTGATTTTGATAAGACACTTCCAAGGAAGGATAATGGGAAATTATATAAGCGTAGATTGGTAGAACGGTATAAAAA
>CALJVJ010000031.1 GCA_937974625.1 uncultured Saprospiraceae bacterium | reverse complement strand
GTTTGAGTTTTGATTGTTGCTCTTTGTTTGGGATTTTTAATTAAATGAAGCTCGACCCTAAGGCCGAGCATTTTCGTTTCTTATAAAGTGTTGTTCAGTAAAAGTGTTTGTTTTTGTAATCTTTATCAATGTCAAATGTTCTTGTTGTTTTGAAAAGACCGAGCCGTGATTTTGCTCGGTCTTTTCATTCCATGGGATTACGATTGTTCAAGTCGTAATAATTTTAGGATATGTTCATGGGTGAAGCTTGAAATTTAAGTTGTTCATGGATTATTGTTCAAGCTTCGGTGTTTTTGCGGGATTGTTCAAGTCCCTTTTTGTTGTTTCAAGTCGAATAACTATGAAAAAATAACTTTGTCATTTTGTTTTAGTTTCTTTTTTATAAGCAACTATGTTGATTAGAAAAACGGTGCTAAAGCAAAATGTTTAAGAACGAAGTTATTTTTTCACCTTCAATAATGTCAAGATATGTTCATGGTCGAAGATTGAATTAAACTTGTTCATGGATTAATTTTCAATCTTCTTTGTTTTTTGAAAGCTTTTTTCTGAATGTGGGATTTAGAAAGCTACTTTCTTTTTGCGGGATTGTTCAAGTCCCTTTTGTTGTTTCAAGTCGAGTAACTATGAAAAAATAACTTTGTTATTTTGTTTTAGTTTCTTTTTTATAAGCAACTATGTTGATTAGAAAAAGGGAGCTAAAGCAAAATGTTAAAGAATGAAGTTATTTTTTCATCTTCAATAATGTCAAGGATATGTTCATGGTCGAAGATTAAAAAAAATTGTTCATGAGATTATTCAATCTTCGAAGTATTCTTTGAAAACAATAGTCTAGATGTGGGATTTAGACTGTTGCCTTCTTTTTAAAATGTCAATGGGATTATAATTTGTTGTTCTTTTTTATGGGATTGTAAGCCTCGAAACGTTTTCCGATTGATTACACTACAAAGATATGGGCGATTCAAGGTTTAAAAAATTACAAATAAGCTTATTTTTCAATAAAAAATTTGACTTATAACTAAATAATTAATTATAACTATTTGATTAACAATTAATTATAACTCCATTAATTCCTTTTTTTTCAATAAAAAACTACTAAAAACACTTGCTTTTTTTCTTTAATTTTTATAAAAAAAGTCTTTATGTTAAGGAAAAGGGCCTTTTGTTAACATTTGATGCAATACTTATTTTGATAAAGTAGGTTGGAAGAATGGATTAGTGGCAGGTATTTTTCGGATTAGCAGGATTGATAATTCTTGGTTATCTCTATTATTACCTTACTTGCTTTTCTCAATAGATTATTTTTAAGTGAGGTGCTGCCAAATTCGTAAGGATGTAGTATAGATAAGCGTAGAAAATGATTTATTCTAAATTAATAGGATAGCTTGTACGGATAAGGCGGATTTAATACGGATTTTTAAATAGGCTCATTTAGAATCCTGTATTAAATCAGTCCAATCCGCTCTAACCATCACGCTTGCTTGCATCATGCGGGCGGGTCCGTACCACCTATACTATCTGGTTTGAATCATTTTTTATAAAAAATCCAGCTTCAAGAATTATTGATACCATTGGGACAAAAAAAAACCGGCGCAGATGGCCGGTTTGAAGGGTGTTCGTATGTGTTGTGTGTTCTTGGTAAGTGTTTGTTGTAAGAAAAATGTGTGTTTGCTTGATTTGTTTTTAACTGTGTGCTTGTGTCAATTTGTAATCTTGAATCAATCTTTTTGTTCTGCGAGTGTTAGTATTGAGTTTTGGTTGATTCTTATTCCTTTAATTTAAAGGATTATTTTTTGTTGTGTTTGTTCTGAGATTTTGTGTTAGTTTCTTTTGGCAAAGAGACCGAGCGATTTTTTATTTTGGTCGCTCGGTCTTTTCGTTCATGGAATTTTAAAATGTTGTAATCGAAGCTCGATAAAGAAATAAATTATTGATTTTCAAATAATTTATTTTTTATCAATACTAAAATAAATGTTCTTAATCAGTTGTAAAAATGTTCATGGTTGAAAGTCGTACTTTGATATTTCGTTTTCAACGAAGTACAACTTTCGGGATATTGTTGAAAACGCTGGTCTTGATATCGGTATGGGATTAAACTTCAATCAATTTTTAAATGTGGGATTTAAATGCGACCCGCGATTTCTACTTTCAAAAATGTCAAATGTTCAAGGACAATTTTTTAATCTGTCTAAATTGGATATGTTCTATAGGATTTAATTTGTTTTTTGTGGGATTTGATATGTTCTATAGAATTTTTATCTGTTCTTTTATTGGGATGTAATTCTCAAAACGTTTTCCGAATAATTACACTACAAAGATATGGGCGATTCAAGGTTTAAGAAATTACAAATAAGCTTATTTTTCAATAAAAAAAACCATTAATTATTAACTATTCACTCACTAATAATTGATTATCAATATTTTACAATTTTTAATTTTCAACAAAAAACTATTAAAAACACATTAATTTTTTTAAAAAATTATTGATTTTTCTTATTTATTCTATTGAAAAAGTACTTTTAGGTAGAAATGACTATTCAAATTAGTGAAATATCCGCCTCCGAAACATGGCCAATTAGACATCAGGTGATGTGGCCCGGCCAATCTTTTGACTTTATACAGCTACCTAAAGATGACCAAGGTTTACATTATGGGGTTTGGGTCGAAAAAGAATTGGTTTCCGTTGTTTCTTTATTTATAAATAAAAAAGAAGGACAGTTTAGAAAATTTGCGACCTTAGTAAATCATCAAGGAAAAGGATATGGCAGTCAACTCCTCCATTATATAATAAGTATCGCGAAAAATAATGACCTATCCAAAATCTGGTGTAATGCTCGAATAGCAAAGACTGAGTATTATGAAAAATTTGGATTACAAAAAACTGATAAACGATTTTCTAAAAAAGGATTGGATTATGTGGTCATGGAAAAGCTTTTTTAGTAAAGAAGTTGTTTAGGAACGGGTCCGATACCAAAACGAAAAAACTATGTCAAAAAAATTATTATACCTATTTCTGCTTCCCGTATTGTGCGTATGTTGCCAAAACTATGGTGCAAAACCAATAATACCTTTGAAGCAAACAAATAATCCTCCTATCAACCTAAAAAATAAACGCATCCTTTTTTTAGGCAATAGCATTACAAAGAATGGCTTATACGTGAGTCTTATAAAATATGCTCTACAAAAAAGCAACCCTAGGGATACCTTCGATATCATTAGTATTGGTTTAGGCAGTGAAACCGTTTCTGGGCTAACTGAATCCAAACATCCCTTTCCCCGCCCCAATTTACACGAACGATTAGACCGAGCTTTAGCAGCTACTAAACCTGATATGGTTATAGCAACTTATGGTATCAATGATGGGATTTATCACCCTTCCTCACCTGATAGGTTATTAGCCTACAAAAAAGGTATGCAGACACTAATAACAAAGGTAAAGAATGCCAAAGCCGAAATGGTCTTAATCACACCAACGCCTTTTGATGCCTTGCCTATTAAAGAAAGATTGGTTGATTTGGGAGCAGATGAATTTTGGTATGGACGGCCTTATCGTGGATATGATGACGTTTTAGCAGAATATACCGAGTGGTTAAACTCCTTAGATGGAAAGGGACTAAAAGTGATTGATTGGCATACGCTTATCAATCAAGACATTGCTCTTAAAAGAAGTAACGCCCCTACTTTTTCTTATGCAAAAGATGGCATCCATCCCAATCAGGAGGGGCATTTACTGATGGCTCAACTTTTCTTGAAAGCGTTAAACATTAATACCGCCGCCAATTATCTAACTGACTATCAGTCTATTGCAAAAAATGCTATTTTCCAAAAAATACACAAACAGCGAACAACAACCTCTGAACGGTGGCGGAATTATATAGGATATACTAGAGGAAAAACAGTTACGTCCATTTCGCCAAAATCACAATTGATTATAATGGGTGGGCAATCCAATATGTCTGGCTTAGGAAAGAAGGAAAATTTACCAGATACTACCTTGCCTAAAAATGTTCAATTTATTAACTATGGTTTAACGGGCAATTTCAACGTAAGACCAGACCGTTTTGGTCCAGAATATGGGCTTTCTGAAAACTTAAATCAAACATTCACCTATCAACATTTCACCTTGCTGAAATATTCAATTGGCGGTGCTTCTTTATTGGATTGGGCGCCTAACTATAGTAAAGAAAAAGCGGAGATTACTGGTAATGCCAAATTTGGAAATGTCTATGCTCAATGTTTTACAAAAGTAGATAGCCTCTTAGCAAATGACCTCGTTGAACCTGCAGCTTTTCTATGGATGCAAGGCGAAAGAGATGCTCGTATCCCAGAAGCAGGTAAGGATTATTATCAAAACTTTAAACAGCTTATCGAATCCATTCGACAACGATTGGGGCAACCTGAATTACCTTTTATTTTTGGAATGGTCAATCCTCCTGCTGATAAGTATGCTGCACTGGAAACTGTTAGAGCTGCCCAACGAAAAATAGCAGCAACATTGCCTAATGTCTTTATTATTGAAACAGATGATTTAGAAAAACTGAAAGATAACCTGCACTATAATACTGCTGGTCAGTTGGAAATGGGTAAGCGGTTTGGGGAACAATTGCAACCGATTTTATATCGGTTACAATTAAAAAATCAATTGACACTATTGCCAGAATATAACCCAGCTATTGCTACCAAAGATTGGTTAATAGATAATTCAATGTATAAAGCCAATGTTTATAAAAAAGGAGCAAAAGAATTGGTGTTAAGCAACGGCTTAGTTTCTCGAACTTTTAGATTAACTCCGAATTTTGCAACGGTCAGCTTAAAAAACTTAGTCACTTCAGAGGAATATATTAGGTCCGTCAAACCCGAAGCGCTCGTTATGATAGATAGTGTGTCCTACCCTATCGGTGGCTTAATTGGACAAAAAGAACATGGCTATTTATTACCCGACTGGCTCGATAATATGCAAGCTGATAGTGCTGCTTTTCAATTTTTAAAATTTGAAATTAAAGATTTAGCAGAACGATTTCCTTGGAAAAAAACGCGTTGGGCGAGTGCTTCTCAATGGACTGCAAAAGGGAAAGAAATCATCTGCTATTATCAGCATCCAAAATTAGCCGATATTACGGTTAAAATTCATTATGAGATTTATGATAATATACCATTGATTTCCAAATGGGTAACCGTTGATAATAATGGCAACACAACTGTAAAAGTAAATCACTTTACAAGTGAAATAATTGCTCATCCCGAAAAAAATAACTTCGTCGATATTCCTAAAACTTGGGCTTACCCCAATCTTTATTTAGAAAATGATTTTGCCTTTAGTGGCATGACTTACGACGAATCTAATCAAGCCTTAACTTGGGAAACAGACCCTGCTTATACCTCCCAAGTCAACTGGGAACGAAAAATGCCCTGCGTCCTTAAAAGTCAACCTAAAATTGGGCCCAACAAACAATTATCAACCAATGAATCTTTTGAAAGCTTCCGAACTTACCTCCTACCCTTAAATGGGGAAGACCGAGAAAGAAACACACTCGCTAAAAGAAAAATGTACCGAACTATCGCTCCATGGGTGACAGAGAATCCAATTTTCATGCATTTGACTTCCACCGAGTCCGAAACAGTTCAAAGAGCGGTTGACCAATGTGCAGAAACGGGTTACGAAATGGTTATTTTAAGCTTTGGAAGTGGCTTGAATATGGAGGATACTAGCGCCACTAATATTCAAAAATTTAAACAATTAGTCGATTATGCGCACAGTAAAAATATTCAACTCGGTGGATACTCCCTTTTTTCTAGTCGACGCATTGATGATGAAACAGATGTGGTGGATATCAAAACGGGTAAAGTTGGTGGTGCCAAATTTGGGGGTCATGCACCTTGTGCGGGTAGTAAATGGGGCATTGCATATCTTCAAAAATTAAAAACTTTTTTCAATAAAACAGGCTTTGATATTTTAGAACATGATGGCCCTTATCCTGGTGATTTTTGCGCATCTACCGAACATCCTGGACATAGCGACTATTATGATTCCCAATACACCCAATGGCAACAAAGCACTGATTTTTATAAATGGATTAGAAGTCAAGGCATTTATACCAATATTCCAGATTTTTATTTTTTAAGCGGCTCTAATAAAGTTGGAATAGGCTACAGAGAAGTCAATTGGTCTTTGCCTAGAGCACAACAAATTATTTTGGGCAGACAGAATATCTACGACGGAACTTGGTCCAAAACACCAAGCATGAGTTGGACTTTTGTGCCTTTGACGGAGTATCACGGTGGAGGTGCCGATGCCACCTTAGAACCACTTTCTGACCATCTGGATAGTTATGCCGCACACATGACTCAAAATTACAAATCAGGTGTACAAGCTTGTTATCGTGGACCTCGATTATATGATAGTGAAGTCACCAAGAAATTGGTCATCTCTAATATTGACCACTACAAAAAGTATCGGGATATTCTGAATGCAGATGTCATTCATTTGCGCCGACCCGATGGCAGAGATTGGGATGGTATTTTGCATGCAGACCCCAAATTAACTCAAAAAGGATATGCTGTTTTGTATAATCCTTTGCCACAAGCTATCAATCGACAGATAACCTTACCTCTTTATTACACAGGACTGTCTGATACTGCTAACATTAGTATCAACGGTGCAGACTTTCAAACCTATACTTTAGCTCGGGATTATACGGTAAATCTTGATGTAAATATTCCTGCAAATGGGCATGTTTGGGTGCTTGTTGAATAATTATTTCCAAAAAGCTTATTTTTGAGTAGTGAAGCAATTATTAAAAAAATTAAACGAACCTTTTCCCGAAGACACGTCGCTTCGAAATAACCTTTTTTCTGTTATAGGAATAGGTATCTTCGTTACTTTGTTTTTATATTTAATCCAACCTTTTGATATTAACCTTTATCCAAAAGACCCTCTAGGCATTTGTGTCGGTTTTGGTCTTGTCACTATTTTCGCAAGCCTTATTTTTGAATTCATAACGATGTATGTGCTTCGAATTCAAAAAGATATGCCAACTTGGACTTTATGGAAATGGATAGTGAATTCCATCCTGCTCATTCTTTTCATCAGTGTTTGTAATTATCTTTTTTTGACTTTTTTAATGGGATGGGAGATGTTTAATTGGCATCGCTTTTCTTTTATGATTTTCAGCACCCTAGTCGTCGGCATTTTTCCAATTGTTTTTTCAGGAATGATGGTACAAATGAATGCTTATAAACGTAATCAAATTCAAGCAAATAGTATACAATCTTCGTTGGTACCTCCTGCCAAAAAAGAAAAACTGATTACGCTTACTTCTCAAAATAATAGCCAAACACTTCAAGTTGCCCTTACCAATATTTTTTATTTAGAGGCTCAACAAAATTATGTTTCTATCTGTCATTTTCAGGAGGGGAAAGTCGAAAAATCGTTATTCAGAAATACCATTAAAGAGATGGAAGCACAATTACAAAACACCCCTTTTTTCCGTTGCCATCGTTCTTTTTTAGTCAATACCGAATTAATTCAAAATGTAGCTGGCAATGCGCAAGGTTTACGGTTATCCTTGGTGAACTTACCAGATTTTGAAATACCAGTCTCTAGAAAACATATTCCAGCTTTAAAAGCATTAATCTCCTAATCCATTGACAATAAGCCCTTTACTCTTTGTCATTCGTCCCACCTCATTGATAATTACCCCGCTCCTTTGACATTCGTCCCTTTTTCAAGCAAGCCATATTTACTATTCCTAACTTTGGTTAGACAAAAAAAAACATCCGATTTTGTTTATTTATTCAACTTTAAAGTGTTTTGTCATGAAAACCTTTTCTTCCTTATTTATGATGCTCCATATTACAGCTGGGGCTATTAGCTTAATCTTATTCTGGATTCCTATTTTTTCTAAAAAAGGGGGTATCAATCACGTTAAGTTAGGTAAAATTTATATGTGGTTAATGTGGATAGTTGTTATTACTGCTGCCATTTTAAGTGTTAAAAATTTATATATTGGAAGGATAGAAGCAGGTGCCTTCCTAGGTTTCCTAACCTTTATTACCGCTAATCCACTTTGGAAAGGTATTGCCATCTTAAATCATAAAAAAGGCTTGTCCACTACCTTCCAAAAAACGCATTTAATTTTTGAGTTATTGATTCTAATAACAGGCGCTTTATTACTTGGTTACGGCATTTATCTTCAAGGGGAAGGCGGCGCTGTTTTAATGATAATTTTTGGTATTCTTGGCGTTAGCAACTTAGGTTCCGTCCTCAAATTAATTAAAAGCCCCCCTCAAAAAAGGGATTGGTTTATAGAACATATGTCCGATATGATTATCTCAGGGATTGCAGCTTATACTGCTTTTTTTGCTTTCGGCGGTAGAACTTTATTAGGGAATATATTTACCGGTTACTGGATGATTGTTCCTTGGGTTGCTCCGACCATCATTGGTGTTTTTGCCATTAAATATCTAAAAAAATATTACGCAAAACAAAGAAGTAGTCGGCCCAAATTAGCCATTTCTTAAGGCTTTTTTAAAACTGGCTACATGGTTCCCCATATGCTCATCTAGGTTAGACTAAATCTTAAACTTCAAAAAATACTTAGTTACAAATCATTACAACTTCCATATGAAAAAATTAATCACCCTTAGTTTATTCCTGTTACACTTTTGCCAATTATTTGGGCAAGTCTATATGGAAAAACAAACTAGGCATCGTTTTGCTCAATTAAATTTAGGAATAGACGTCCAAACCAATATTGGTGGAAAAACCACTTTTCTAAATGCCCAAGGACTCAAACAATCTATGGAGTTGGGACAATTAACTAAGCCCAGATTTCTGATTGGTGGCACCCATTTCTGGGGACATGCTGATTTTCTAATTGCCATTCCTTTGAGCAATGCTAAATTCACAGGAGATAACCAAGAAATTAACGCTCAAACAGGGGTCGAAACTTTATTTAAATATTACCCTCTGAAAATACAACATAATAAGATTCGACCTTTCATTGGCATTTCTCTGCCTTCCTTTTACTTTGAACAAAATAATAGCAATCTTACTTTTGGTGACGGTCCCGAATTAAATCGTAATACTATCTCAATAACTGGCGGGCTTAATTTCAATCACAAAAATCATTTACTAGAAATAGGCCTTTTATGGGATTATGCCAATCAACAGGAGTATTATATTTCAAGAACGGACATTGAAAAAATAACTGCTCCTCCTTTTTACCTCAATTTCTCTTATCGATTTCTATTAGACACCACAGTAGGTGCTGAAAAAGAATGGGAATCAGGTAAAACTGCTGAAACAACCAACAGATTGGCTGCTACTAAAAAACTTGATGGCTTTTTCTTCGGAACTGGCTTATCTTCTGTATTTATGCTCAATGAAAGCAGTTATAATAATACTGTAAGGCCTTATATTGAAAAATACAGTCCCTCCATCTTATTTGACCATACGATGGGTTATTATTTTCATCAATCAGATATCAACATCGCCGCTAACTTTAGAAGTCATGGCACCTCTACAAATACTTATGGCACTTACCAATATTTAAAAAGAAAATCCATCGGTTTAGAGGTGACTAAATTTTTATTGGACTATCACGGATTTGTTCCTTTTGTGGGACCAATTCTAAGCTATGAAAACAATCGATTTTTGGAAAGATTTGAAAATATAGAAACTTTCGATGTGACTAAAAAATATTTAAGTTATGGCATAACCTTTGGCTGGGATATTCGCCCAACCCGTCTACAAACTTGGGTTTTAAGAACCAATTTAAGGTGGTTTCCTAATTTAAAGTTAGACTTAGACAATGACCAATCTGTTTCCTTTAATAATCTGGAGTTTAATTTCATCCAATTAGTAGTCTACCCAGGTAGATTTAACAATAAAATAAAATAAGCACGTTATCAACTATTCGAGAATAGCTCCTTCAGTCTCTATTATTGAGCTTTTCCTACTATTAATAAATGCAAACATTAACAAATGTTAATATTTGTTAGTATTTATATTTTTTCTTCGATAAAACTGTATTGAAAATGATAGAATAATGTAATTTCGGATTTATATAGTGAAAATAACAGTCCATTCATTGATACCTTCCCCGACTTTAAACCACTACTTCTAATTGTTAGACTACAAACTAGGTAAAGAGGCAAAATAAATTGTTCATCTAGTTTACTTATCGTTAATTAAACCAGTCTATAGCTCATCGAGGGGTAGATTTATTTACTCTATATCTGTCAAAATCTTTACAATTTTACTATCATGCTCCTAACTAAACAAACCCCTTTATTTACCCTATTTCTTCTATTGAATTTTAGCAATTTCAGTCTTGCCCAAACTAGCCCTGATAAACAACAAATCCTTCAATCCATTGATAAGGATTTGGAAAAATATGGCAAGATTGCTCATGAGATTTGGGACTTAGCAGAACTAGGCTTTTTGGAAGATAAAAGTACTGCTATCTTACAAAACCACCTTCAATCCGAAGGTTTTCGAATTACTAAAGGTGTCGCGGATATGCCGACAGCTTTTGTGGCTGAATATGGTAGCGGTAAACCAATTATCGGTTTATTAGCCGAATACGATGCCTTACCTGATATGTCGCAAGGTGCTGTTCCTACGAAACAAGCCAATGCAGCACAAAAAACTTCCGCTGGTCATGCTTGTGGACACCATCTTTTTGGAACAGGCTCAATGGCAGCAGCGGTTCATATCAAAAATTGGTTAAAAAAGACAGGAACCTCTGGTACCATCCGTTTATATGGCACACCTGCGGAAGAAGGTGGTGGTGGAAAAGTATATATGGTAAGGGCAGGGCTGTTTGATGATGCAGATGCTGTTTTATCTTGGCACCCTGGCGATGAGAACAATGCAGATGCGGGGTCTTCTTTAGCCGCTATTTCTATCCGTTTTCGTTTTAAAGGAATCGCTGCTCACGCAGCGGGTGCACCTTGGAGAGGCCGAAGTGCATTGGATGGTGTTGAGGCTATGAACTACATGGTCAACATGATGCGTGAACACATCACCCCTGACTCTAGAATTCATTATGCAATCTTAAATGGCGCAAAAGCACCGAATATCGTTCCTGCTTTTGCAGAAGTGGCTTACATCATCCGTCATCCTGATATGCGAGAATGCAAAGCGATGATAGATAGAGTAATTCTTGCCGCTAATGCCGCAGCGATGGGTACGGAGACAGAAGTTAGCCATGAGGTCATTACTGGCTACTTTAATAAACTCCCTAATAAAACTTTAGCAGAAGTCATGCACGCTAATTTGGAAATCGTTGGTGGGGTCAGTTATACAGAGCAAGAACGCCAATTTGCCGCCGAAATCATTACCTCTTATGATGCTAAAGGCAAAACTCCTGAAACAGCTAACACCGTTAAGCCACTGGAAGTAATCACCAAAGGTATGGGTGGTTCGACGGATGTAGGAGATATTAGCTGGGTTCGCCCTACTACAGGTATGCGGTCTGCTACTTGGGTGCCGGGGACGGTGGCACATAGCTGGCAAGCCGTCGCTGCTGGTGGCACTACGATTGGACATAAAGGCATGATGGTCGCTGCTAAAACATTGACACTCACCGCAATAGATTTATTCTTACAACCAGATAAATTAGTCAAAGCCGAAGCGGAATTACAAGAGAGAAGAGGCGGAGACTTTAAATATGAAGCGCTGCTTGGAGATAGAAAACCACCTTTGGAGTATCGGAAAGGAGCGGAGTAATTTTCAAGGTTTATAAGGTGATGAGGTTTATAAGGTTTATGGGGTCTCCTTCCCGACCTTATTGACCCTATTCACCTTATTGACCTTTCTTCAAGTTAAAATAATAATAATTCCACTCATCGGAATTTGCTTCTAAAATATCTGGTCGACCATCTCCATTCACATCTTTGGCTAGAATATCATAAGTAGAAAATTTGTTGTCGCTTAAAAGCATGGTCGTCCATTCCTTTCCTTTATTTTTATTAAAAAAAACTGCATTACCTGCTCTAACATTCCCAATAATAATATCAATCGAACCATCCAAATCTAAATCGGCAGTTGCCAAAGAATAGGACCGATTTTGGCTGGTGTCAAATTGAATCTGTTGACTAAAATCTAATTGCCCATCATTTAAATAAAGGTAATTGGGCTCGCCAATATTTGCGGTTATAATATCTGGAAAACCATCTGCGTTCATATCTGCAATTGCCACCGAACGAGTTTCATCAGTCCCTGTTCCAAATGGTATTTTGGTGCTAAAATCCATTTGTCCATCATTCAAGTAAATGTAATTTTGTCCGCCATCTCTATTGGCGAGTATTAAATCTAAGTCTTTGTCTCCATCCATATCGGCTACTTCTACGTCTATAGTAGAATCGTCTTTCGTTCCAAATTCTAAGTTTTTTGTAAAATTCCCTGTACCGTCATTTAGACAGATTTCGTTAGCACGGCCTCGGTTAGTAATTAAAATATCCATTGCGCCATCTTGGTTAATATCTGCCACCGTTAAGTTTCTAGTGGGTGCGTATAATTGTCCGAAATTTCCGCCAAAGGAAAAATTTCCTTTTCCATCATTCCATAAAATAGTATTGGGGGCTTGGTCATTGCCAACAGCAATATCCAAATCACCATCTTTATCAAAATCCGCTAGTTCTGTCGCATAACTGGTCTCCCTTTGGAGATGCAATGGTTGAGAAACCGTATATACGCCTTTACCTGAATTAAAGAAAACACGGTTTTGACCGGGCCAATGTCGGCCATTGGCAACCACTACATCTATATCTCCATCGTTGTCAATATCTCCTAATCCAAGAGAAGCGGTTCTGGCTTTTTGAGTACCTAAAATAAGTCGTCCTCTTCGGTTTTGAAATTGTACATCTTGGCTATACCCATTCATTAGGAATATGCAGAAACAGATGGTTAGTAATTTTTTCATTGTTGTTTTATTGTCGTTGAAATTAAATCAATCCAAAAATAATTGTGAATAAGTAGCTATTTTGTAATTTGGCAATTCATCAATAATTAATAGACTTTATTCCAAAAGGTGTAGAGCTTCCAGAACTCCAAGTTCTGGAAGCTCTTCTAATACGATTTATTTTCGAATAAACATTAATGTCTTCAAAAAAAATACAATATATCATAAAAGATTTTTTGGCTCAGCCGCTTCCTATCTTGGATACTTTTCGAGAGAAGCTATTCCTAATTGTTTTTTGTGGAACCTTTGCTACTTTTTTCCTTTTTTACTATAACCCAATGAATGCCAATCATTGGCAACATGATTCTCCTATTGGCTCTTTTCTAACAGTTTGGAGTGCTGGTATTTTAGGAGCTATTGTACTAGCGATTTCTCAATTTTTGCTACGTCCTAAATTTAATTTAATGACCTTTAACGTTGGGCAATTTTCGCTTTGGCTAATCTTAGAATTTTGGTTATTAAGTCTCCTATTTTTTTTCCTTTTTAGAGAAAAAAAAGTCCCTTTATTTGAAGAATATTTCTTTGTACTTCAAAGTACGGTTTCTATCGCTATTATACCTTATGCTTTGGCTTGTTTATTATTGGCAGTACGAAAATTATCAAGGCAACCTCCTACTTCTACCCTGCCTATAGTACAACAAGTGCCACCTGCCCCTTTAGCACAATATTCTTTTAAAGATGAAAACGGAAAAATAATGCTGGCGATTAACCTCAAACAGTTACTTTGTCTAAAATCTGAAAGTAATTATATCGCTATCTTTTTTTTACAAAATGAGAAAGTTGAAAAAAAACTAATTCGCTCTAATTTAAAAAAATTAAGCAATGAATTAAAAGTTTTTCCCAATCTCCTTCGAGTTCACCGTTCCTATATGGTGAATCTAGAAAATATCGCTAGCGTTCAACGAAAAAAAGGCAGTTATCAAATCGAACTAAATAAATTACCCGATATGCCTTTGACCGTTTCCGAAAAATATAAGCAATTCTTTGAAGCACAAATCGCAAATTAAGCCCTAATACCCTACCGATTCAACCCAAATAGGTAAATTTCATCCCATTCAAGCTTTTATGCGCTTCATTCTTTGATTATCCTACTACTTTTAGGCACCTCTACCTTATTCACAAATTTATATACCTACAAAATGAAATTTACCTACTTCACCAAATCCCTATTCGTTTTATTTCTTTTTGCTTTCGCCGCCTGCCAATCAGCAGAAACAGGACCTAAAACCATGGATGCTGCTAATTTGGTTAAAGACATTCAAAAACGATTGATTGAAGCAAAAGCTGGAGATAAAATTCTATTGCCAGCAGGGACTTTTAATTTTAAAAGGTCGATTTCTTTAAATGATACGCCAGACATCACTATCAAAGGCGCAGGAAAAGGAAAAACGATTCTTTCTTTCAAAGGGCAAATAGAAGGGGCAGAAGGGATGTTGATAAAGAATGTCGAAGGAATCACCCTGGAAGGTTTTACTATCTCCGATTCTAAAGGAGATGCTATCAAGGTGCAAGGTTGTACGAATGTGGTGATGCGTGATTTAGAAACGACTTGGACAACTGGACAATTGGCCACCAATGGCGCTTACGGCCTTTATCCGGTCAGTAGCAAAAATGTGTTGATGGAAAAATGTGAAGCCTCTTATGCGATGGATGCAGGTATCTATGTAGGTCAATCCACCAATGTAGTTGTCCGTGATAATTATGTACACCATAATGTGGCAGGACTTGAAATAGAAAACACCATTAACGGGGAAGTTTATAATAATATAGCCAAAAACAACACTGGAGGAATGCTTATTTTCGATATGCCTGACTTACCGCAAGCTAATGGTGACCGTATCAAATTCTATAATAATATTATGGAATCAAATAACGGGAAAAACTTTGCCCCGAAAGGCATGGTCGTTAGTACGATTCCTCCAGGTTCTGGTATGATTATTATGTCCCACTCGAATATTGAGGCGCATCACAATACCATCAAGGATCATAAGACCTTAGGGATTGCAGTCAATAGCTGGTTGTTTACAGGGGTGCCGTTTAAATCTGAAAACTTCGACCCTTATTGTTCTAATATTAATTTGCACGACAATATGATTAGTGGCAATGATGGCCCAGCTGATACTTCCTCCGATTATGGCAAATTATTAACGGCTGTTTTGGGTGGACAACCCGTGGATATTATTACAGATGGCATCTTCAAACCTACCTCTATAGGGGAGAATGGACGACCAACAGGTTACTGCTTTAAAAATAATGGCGATAATATCAAATTTGTCAATTTAAATGCTGGAATGGGAGATTCCCCCGCAGCTATCATGAAAAATATGTCTACTGATTTAAATCCATTTGATTGTGAATTAGCGGATTTTGATACTAGTGAACATGATAAATGGTTGGCGACAAAATAACAACTAATATTTCATTCGTTGAGAATCAACCTATTGGCACTTTTTCTAATTTTGCCAACGGATATCACCATCTAAAAATCTCATTGAAAGATTATTCAATATCAATTTTTTATAGGATTATCTATCATACTTCGCATACTTGAAGCTTAACGGATTATTGATAGGACTATCCTTTTTAGCTGCGTTTTAAACTTTTACAAAAAAAACAATCCATTAAAGTAGTATATTAAAAATTTATTATATTACATTAATTTTACTAAACTCAACGATTAACCCACACCGTTTATGACTATAAACCAAAGACTTCTGCCTGCTTTACTGTGTCTAGCTCTATTATTTTTTGGTAATATTGCTTTTGGTCAACAATTAAAAGGTACAGTCATAGACGCTGAAAATAGCGAACCATTAATCGGAGCTTGTATCGTCGTTGTTAACACGGATATTGGCAATTGTACTGATATTGATGGCAATTTTATAGTCGAAAGTGTTCCCTCCCCTCCCTTTGATATTAAAGTGACTTATTTAGGATATGACTCCTTAATTTATTCGGTCACTAGTTTACGAGACCCTATCCAGCTATCATTAGAAACCAATAGTTTAAACTTAGAAACCGTTACCATTTCTGCGGAAAACTCTTCGTTAAAAAGAGATGTCGCTTTGACCGTAGAATCTATTGGATTACGGGAAATAGAAAGTACTACCGAGAGTAGCTTTTATGATGCTTTGGCGTCTGTCAGAGAGATAGATATGATAGCGGTAAGTTTTGGGGTAAAAGTCATTAATGCTAGAGGATTTAATACCAGTACGCCTACTCGGTCTTTGCAGTTGATTGATGGGGTGGATAATGCCTCTCCGGGGTTGAACTATCCATTAGGGAATTTCTTTGGTGCAGCCGAATTGGATATTGAAGGCGTTGATTTAGTCATCGGTGCAGCTTCTGCTTATTTTGGCCCTGGTGCTTTTAATGGTGTAGTAAATATGCGAACCAAAGACCCTTTTAAACACCAAGGTTTAGACTTAGTCTTTAAGGCTGGTGAACGAGACTTTCTAGAAGCTGGTCTTCGATATGCCAAAGCCTTTAAAAATAAAAATGGAAAAGAAAAAGTTGCGATTAAAATCAATGCCGCTTATAATCAAGTGTATGATTGGGAAGCCAATGATTATGGACCGAAAAGAGGCCCAAAGCAAGATAGTATTGCCTTAAACCCTGGTGGTTTCGATGCGGTGAATGTCTATGGAGATGAAAGTAGTGCCAATTTCAGTACGTTGTTTGAACAGTTTCGTCATCCTGGATTAAATAGGTATTTTCGAACAGGTTATAGAGAAGAAGACATTGTAGATTATGATAGTTATAATTTAAAAACAACGGCTGCTTTACATTATCGTTTTGCTCCCGAATGGGAAGCCATTTTGTTTGGGCAATATGGAAAAGGAACCACGGTAATGCAGCTAGATAATCGACTGCAACTAAAAGATGTTTGGGCAACTCAGTATCGTTTTGAAATCAAACAAAAAGACCGTTTCTTCCTTAGATTTTATACCACTAGAGAAGATGCTGGAAAATCTTTTGATATTGTTTCTACCGCACAACAAATACAAAATCGTGGAATAAGCAATGGAGATTGGTTAACAGGCTATAAAAATTCTTGGTTTAGAAATATTAACCCTCAAGTCAAAGCATTTGATGGGTTTCCGACCATCGGTCCACCACCTGATTTTTTCTATGATTTTGAACAAGGACGAGAAGTACTTGCTGCCAATAATGACGCTATCGTACAATTTCATGAAGAAACTAGAGCTGCTCAAGATGGTGGTCTTTTCAAACCTGGAACGCCTGAATTCCAAGAGGTTTTCGATGATATTACAGGAACGCCTGTTTTAGAAGGAGGAACCATGTTTGTAGATGAATCTAAACTATATCATTGGCATACAGAATATAAATTTAAACCCACTTTTGTAGATGAAATTACCGTCGGAGGAAATCTTAGGTTGTATCGACCTTATTCTGAAGGCACTATTTTTAGTGATACCTCTGGAACCACAATCAGTACCTACGAATTCGGTGCTTATGTCGGTATGGAAAAATGGTTATTGGATGACCGATTCAAAATGAATGTGGCCGTGAGAATGGATAAGCACGAAAACTACGGTTATTTATTTAGTCCTACTTTTTCTGCTATTTATAGTTTGTCTCCTCAATCTTCGCTTCGATTCTCTTTTTCTTCTGCACTTAGAAGTCCTACTTTGATAGAACAGTATTATTATTTGAGAGTTGGGTCCGCCATTTTATTAGGGAATATTGCAGGTTATGATGATTTGATTGATTTAGACTCATTTGAAGACTATTTGGATAATGATTTAGATGCCAATCTATTAGAATATTTTAGCTCTCCTGCCTTAGTCCCAGAAAAAGTATTAGGGTCTGAATTGGCTTATGCCAATATCTTTTATGATAATAAACTCGATTTAAAAATGACTTTATACTTTAATCGGTATGAAGATTTTATAGGCAATAGAATTGGTTTAAAAGTACCTTTTTTCAGAGGGTTCCCGGGAGTACCTACTATTTTTAGATTTGCTGCAAATGCACAGGATGTTACTTATACAGCAGGGCTTTCCACAGGACTTTCTTATCGGGTGAATGAACATTGGAATCTATCTTTCAACCATTCCTACAATCAAATTTTTCAAGTCAGCGATGACCCTTTAATTCCTTCTTATAATACGCCTAAGAATAAACTTAACTTTAGCATTAATGCCAATAAAATAACTATTGGTAAATCCAAAAACTGGAGTTTTGGCACAAATATGAGATGGGTGGAAGGTTATACTTTTGATAGTTCGCCTCAATTTTCAGGAAGAATTGCCCCACAATATTACATCAATGCACAAATCAGTAAAGAATTTCCAAAACTAAGAAGTACCTTTAAGATAAGTGGTTCTAATTTATTGAATCGGGGGCAAAATGGATTAGTCGGCGGACCTGCGATTGGGCGATTTGTACATGGTTCTTGGCGAGTAAAATTGCATTAGAGTATGTCTAAAAATCTTATTTGTTTAATTTGAAAAATAGGAAATATTTACTTGTTTCCGTTAAAATTGTTGTGATTGTATGATTGTGTGATTGTATTTGCGTCAAATTTCAATCACACAATCACACAATCCATTTTTAACACGTATGACAAATAGTTGATTTTCAGTACATTTAAATTTTAGACATACTCTTAACTATAAATATCACATAACGAATTCCTAACTAAAACTTTTTTATGAAAAAGACTTTACACTTAACTTTACTATTACTCATCGCATCTATCGGCCTCGTGCAAGCACAGGAACGATACCAAGATGAAATATTTACTGACGTAACCGTCACTTCTGATATTACTTATGGTACGAATGTTAGTATTATTGGTATTATTTTAGGGGAATCTGCAGAACCCGCTCCAGAAGAAATGAAAATGGATATCTATGAACCAACTGGAGATACGGCAACCAATCGGCCTGTAGTGATTATTACCCACAGAGGTGATTTTTTACCGGCTTTTATTAACCAACAACCTTATGGTCAAAAAGAAGATTTTGCCATAGCGGAATTATGTAAAAGTTTGGCTAGAAGAGGATATGTAGCAGTAGGAATGAACCACCGAGTTGGTTGGAATCCATTTGGTTCTTCTCTCGAAAAGAAGTCTACTATTCTACAAGCTTCTTACCGAGCTGGACAAGATTTAACTACTTGCGTTCGATACTTTAGAAAAACGGCAGCTGAAGATGGAAATCCACATGGAGTTGATGCTTCTAAAGTAGCAGTTGGTGGTTATGATAGTGCCGGATTTGCCGCACATAGTGCAGCGAACTTAAAAACAGCGGACCAAACTTTATTACCAAAGTTTTTGGACTTATCTACGATGCCTGCAACGCCATTTGTAGACCCTGCTTTTTATGGCAATCCACAAGCGACCAATGAAGGATTTATCAATGTTCCTAACTACCCAGATTATTCCTCTGAAATAAGTGCAGTCATTAGTATGGAAGGTGGATTAGGAGATTTTAATTGGATTGAAGCAGGTGACGCGCCAGTAATTGGTTTTCTGCGTAGAGATAAATTTGATGAGCCAGGTATTAGAGATGTAACAGAAGGAACCACATCTGAAATTTTAATTCCTGATGGTGCTTTTTTAGACACAATTGTCCACAGAAACATTGAATTAGGAAATCATGATATTTTCATCAATGCCAATTTAGATGACCCTATTACCCAGGTTGCTATGGCAAGAAGTGGTGGCTTAGAAGGACTCTTTTTATTTGACCCACCAAGAATTGAAGGCGAAGTGCAATGTGACCCAACGCCTGGTGTTTCAGCAAATACATGGGGTGCGAATACCTATCCTTGGAATGCTTATGATGAAGCATTCTTTACTGCTGTTTGGAGTTCAATTCCTGACCAACCTGTTCCAGCAGATATTCAAATATGCAATTATAACACTGGTCAAGGTAATCCAAATGACCCTGCGTTATCTTTAGCTTATATTGATACAATGGCTCGATATATTGCACCAAGATTGGTTTTAGCAATGGGCTTAAATGAAACGGTAAGTAGTGTGGATAATAGCTTAAAACCAGTATTAGGCTTCCAAGCTTATCCTAATCCAGCTACTGACAATATCTTATTGTCTGCCAATGAAGAGATAAAGAGTATCCAAGTATTTGACTTGAATGGAAGGGAAGTTATCCAATTGGACGGCGTTAATAATACGCAGCACTTATTAAATGTATCAACCTTGTCTAAAGGGATGTACTTTACAAAAATAAAATTTGAGAAAGGCCTCATTTCCGAGAAACTTCTTATTGGAAATAAATAAATCAAGCTGATTTTAATAATCACCTTCGTATAGATAAATAGTGATTCTCTCTTGGGAATCACTATTTTTTTTGTTTTTGCAAAAATCCAACCTATAAAAAACTACCTTTATCTGAATAATAACAATCAAAACAATTCAGAAAATGACTTTAAAAACCTTACTTAAGCTCCAACTAGGTTATTACATTTTAGGCATGCTTTTCAATTTTGGTAGTATGTACGCCGTCTCCAATGGTCAGCAACAATGGACTTCTAATGACCCTGTGCCGGCCGCTATGTTTATGACTATATATGCGCTTTTCTTAGTACCGGGTTTTATGAAAAAAGTAACTTTATATCGAGTTTTAATGGGTGTAGCTGTGGTCTTAATGGGCTACGGTGGTGTCTTCCAGCATTTTTATAAAATCATGAATACACCAGAATTATACTGTTGTACAGCGGCAATGATTGTTGGGCCTGGTATTAATGTATATGGACTAATTTTAAATTTGATGGCTGCTTTTGGTCGGTTTGATAAGTAATTTTAGCTATTCGTCACCAAAAGTCCAAAATAATAATTCTTATCACATCGATATTACTATATTTTCTATATCTTAGAGATTAAATATTGCAGTCCCGAGTTAATTTTTAGCCTATGTTCCTTTCAAAAATCAAAGACCTCACCCGTTTTGTTAGCCCTAAAAAAGATTTAATCGATATCTCCGCTATACAGGAAAAGCTGAATAATGGATTGATGTCGACTATGGAAACTTCTTTTCGGGCTTGTCTAACCAATCCTAATAATAGCAAATATTCCGCTGACGATGTAGAGCAAATTGTGCAAGGTTATGCAAAGAAAAATATGATGTTAGCAGTGGCCTCGTCTGTTGTTCCTGGCCCTTTAGGTATTTTGGGTGCCGTCCCTGAATTGATGCTCAATTTTAAGAATCAATTTGGGATGATTTATGATTTGAGTTGTGCCAACGATAAAGAGGATTTTTTAAATAAAGATTTACTACTAGATATTCCTATTGCTGCCTTCGGTGGTAATACTAACTTAATGGCAGTGCAAAGCAATGCTCAAGATTTAGTAGATTCTCCTATAGCAGTCTTACAAGGGAAAGCACAAACCTTAGGAAAAGGCGTAATTGATAGAACTTTAAAAAAATCTATCGCTCAGTTTATTCCTGTTGCTGGCCCTATTATCATGGGGATTTGGGCGAAATCTACTACCAATAAAATAGCTAAAACATCCAAGTCTTTTTTTGATAAAAAGGCTATTTATGTAGAGCATTATAAACCAGAAGAAACACCTGAAATTTTAAGGGAATTGCAAGTTCAAAAAATTAAAGGTCTTGCCAACTTAATTGAATGTAACGACGAAATTAATGAGGACCAAATCGCTTTTATTGGGCCTATCATTGAAAATGCAGAGATTCCGCAAGACCAAAAAAATCATTTATTAGAAGAGTCTCTAAGAACAGGTTCTAATTTCCAATTAGACTACGATTTGTTAAAGGAATATGAAGAAGACGAAGCCTTGATTATGGAAATGGCGATTTTGGCTAAACGGAGTGGTTCAGTCGATGATTTAGAGAAAAAGTATATTCTACAAGTGGCGGATGAAATGAAATTGGATACCGCTTTTGTGGTAGATTTGTTGAATTGATTTAATCAATATTTCTATAAGTAAAGCGCATAAAACCATAGCTCGGACAGGTTATTCGAGCTACGATTTAACCTACACAGGTTTCAAAGGGTCCCCCGCCCCAATATGCGTCACCTTAACCCCTTCCACCATCGGCTTCAACCAATCCACCAACCAACGCATCCCAGGTTCCTCACTTCGGGCATGGCCCATAATAATCAACCCTTTTTTCATTCCAGCATGAGCCGCATCGCGGATGTACTCGACGGTTTCCCATTCTGCGGATTCGCCGATAATTAAAGCTTCGATGTTTTCAGTTCCTAAAAATGGTATATGTGCTCTACCGCCCCAGGCACCTGGAAGGATACCGACATTTTTACATACCAAATTGGGGTCTCCGATATAAAAAGTACGGGTGAGATTAAACTGCTTTTTTATAAATCTAGCTAACTCTTTTAATTTGATTTCGGGCAAGACACAAACATTTTCTCGGCTGTTGTCTAAGTAATCTTGCCAACCAGCTTCCTGCAAAAATCCATGCAAAATGCCATCAGGACGGTAAGTGTGCCAGTAATCATGAAATCGCCAAACAACGATATTATGCTTTTCTAAAAGTGCCTTTTTATGTTGATAAACGAGGTCTTTTTCTAACCAATCCGTTTCATCCAAATGATTGTAAAAAGTGGGTTCGTGGGTAATGATAAAATTGGCGCCTAGCCATGCAGCTTGTTCGATGACTTCGACCGTTGCCATGAAAGTGGAGACGATGCCTTTTACGGGTTGAGTCGCGTCTCCGATTTTTACGGTGTCGACTGTTTCTGCCTTTTTTCCGCCGGGGATTTGGGCTATCATCAAGTCTATTACGGCTTGGATGGTCCAGTCTTTGGTGACTTGCTGATTTTGAGCTAGTTGACTAGTCGTCGTACATGCCATGATAGGCGTACTTGCTAAGGCTGTTGCGGTTATCGCAGTGCTTGAGCGTTTTAGGAAGTTTCTTCTGGGTAGCTTTTCTTTTTTCATGGTTACC
>CALJVJ010000030.1 GCA_937974625.1 uncultured Saprospiraceae bacterium | reverse complement strand
AATTTTAATCTATTTGTCAAAGGAGGTATCCTAACCGAAGAATGTTTAATTATTACGGAAGACCAATGGGCAGATTATGTTTTTGAAAAAGACTATCAACTTCAACCACTTGAAGAAGTAGAACAATTTATTGCACATAATGGACATTTACCTAATATCCCCGCTGGTGAAACCCTTGATAAAAACGGGATTCCTTTAGCTAAAATGACCATCCTTCAACAAGAAAAAATTGAAGAATTATTTTTGCACAGTATCCAGATGAATAAAGAAAATCAAACGCTGAAAGCGGAAAATGAAGCATTGAAGAATAGATTAGAAAAAATTGAACAACGGCTTTTGGCCTTAGAGAAATAAAAATTATAAGCTATTAAAAAGAAAAGGAGCGTTGATGATTGACATCGACGCTCCTTTTCTTTTTCTATTGTTCAAAATATTTTGAACAACATTTTTTTTGGGTAAAAACAAAATTAAATAGCAAGCAGCCATACCATTAAACCAATGGAATGACTGCTTCGCTTTTTAAATGAGGGCATTCAATAAATGAATTACCACATTTGGTTTTTATTGTTAATAGAGAGCTGAATTATGCCACATTTATTTTTCATAACAGCCAAATAATAACTTTTGGGGTTTAGCATAATTAAACAAACTATTATTTAACAAATATCTCTTTTTATTTGATTTTTTTTTGATAAAATCTATGATTGGTAGGTTTCAATTGATTATCTGTATACTTGAGTCGATTACCTGTTTTTGAAGGCTAAAATATTTATCCTAACCTAGTCTTTAACGTATCTAAAAAGTCGCTTTTTCTAGTTCTAGACACTGGAACTTCTATGTTTTCTGTTAGCACTGCTACTCCCTCATTGAGGTATTTTTCTAGATGATTTATATTAATGACATAGGACTTATGCACCATATAAAAGTCTTGATTTTCTAAAATTTTATTAAAATGACCAATACTTTGGGTACTCAAAATAGCTTTTTTATTGACTAGATTTACCTTGGTGTAACCTTTGACTCCTTGACAATAAATAATGTCTTTAATTTTTACAAACTCTAATCCGTCCGCCGAAGAAATGGCGATTCGTTTTTTTTGATTAGTTGGGATTCCTAAATTCTCAATTAACAGCTTATTTTTTAAAAATGCAGTCTTTTCATCTATATTTTGGATAGCCTTATTCACCGCGTCTACAAAATCCTCTGTATCAACAGGTTTGACTAAATAACCAATCGCACAATAACGAATCGCTTCTATTGCGTACTCATCAAAAGCAGTTACAAATATGACTTCAAAATCTGGATTACCTACTTTTTCTAATAAATCAAAGCCACTCATTTCTGGCATGGCGACGTCTAAAAAAACCAACTGAGGTTTTAAATTTTGAATTAATTCAAGCCCTTCTTTAGGAGATTGACTTGTTCCAATAATTTCTATTTGAGGGTATTCTTGTTCAATTTTGTTTTTTAAAATAGCCAATGCTTTTCGTTCATCATCAATGAGGACTGCAGTAATATTCATTAATTATTTGATTGTTTAAATGTTAGCGTAACGATTGTTCCTGTTGTTTCACTTTTTTTAGATAGGTCTTCAATACTATAAATAATGTCCCACTCTTTGCTTTGCTTTAATAAAGCTAAGCGTTCATTAAGAACATTAGTGGAGCGAGATTGGTAACTCTTTGAGGACCTCATAAAAATTTCTTTTGATTTATCAATTCCTATCCCATCATCTTTAATGGTAACTTTATAAGCTATATTATTTAGATAAATGAAATTAATTTGTACCCTACCTACGCCTGGTTTATGAAATAATCCATGATTGACCGCATTTTCAACAATCGGTTGCAAAATCATAGAAGGAATAAGATATTCTTCCACATCTATTTTTTCATCTACATTTATTTCATATAGGAGCTTATCTTCAAATCGCAATTTTTCTACTTGTAAATAATAATTTAACAAATCTATTTCGTTTTTTATGGCAATATTTTGTTTGCGAGAATATTCAAAAAATAATCGAATTAATTTTGAAAATTTCACTAGATACTTTTCAGATAGTTCCTTCTCACTTCTTTGAATATAGTATAGAATAGCATTTAAAGAATTATGTACAAAGTGGGGATTCATTTGGGAACGAAGTGCTTGTAGCTCCAAACCTGCCAATCTCTTTTCTTGCTGTACTTTCAGTTGTTCTTTCCGCTGAATTCTAAGCTGAATCATTTTGAATACTCCACTCATAAGAATAATAGACAGAATCGTAAATCCAACCTTTGCCAAATTCGTTTGATACCATGCTGGGACAATCTCAATATATTGATTCTTTATACTTTGATTTCCATGATGGTCTGTTACTTTTACTTTTAAGGTATAGAAATTAGGAGACAAGCTAGAAAAATTTATCGCTTGGGTCGTAGTACTTGTCCATTCTTTCTGATTAGGTAATAACCGATATTCGTATCGATAGTTTTCTTGACTTACATAATCCATCACCGAAAAAGCAATGCTAATATTATCTCGTTCACTTCCGCTATATTTCAAAGTATCTTTTGCCGTTTTGAAATATAATTTGGGCTTTTTTTGATAAATATCATTGCTTAAATCTAGTTTTGCTAATCCTTTATCACTTGCCGCATAAAGGGCTTTTCCTTCTAGGTAAATATCATTGGTATTATTTTGTAATAAACCATCTTCTTCAAAAAATGCATTTGTAATTTTAGTATCCTCTAAGTTATTGGTATCCAAATCGACCTTTAATACGCCTTTTTGGGTGCCCACCCACAATGCATGCTCTTTTTTAATGATTCTTTGGATGCTTAAATCTTCTGTATTCCTTAAATGAATTATTTCATCCTCACCAAATAAATAAATACCCCGTCCATCTGTACCTACTATTAGATATTCTTCCGTACTTAAAAAAGATAAAATAGGCATATTTAACAATTCCTCTTTTATCTCTGGTTTTATTAAAACATCATTTTGTAAAATATACAAACCATCACTTGCTCCTATATACAACCGATTTTGATGAACTTCTGCTATAATTAACCCTCGCCTTGGTTCGAGATGCATCCTAGTCTCTGTTTTTAAATTTCTTTTAATTAGATTACTTGAAGTTAATATATAGAGGAAATCTTTAAACTGTTTCAAATATTTAGCTCCGTTTTTACCATTGAATATAAAACTTTTAAAAGAATCATTCTCGTAAACTATTGGAGCATAATCAGTAGCTAAATAACCTCTTTGACTATTTTTATTGTAACTAATTTGATAAATTTTGCCAAATTTTTGATTTACTCTCTTAACAAAATTGTCCTTCTGTTCCATATATTCAAAAAAACCTTCGCCAATAATACCTACTAAAAGCGATTCGTCAAGCAATCCTATTTTCTGGATATTTTTCTCTAATAAGTAATATTTATTTTGTAGTAAGGTATTTGGTTGGAAAGTAATCCCTTTTCCTAAATTTATTGACCAAATATTTCCGTCTCTATCCTTATAACTTCTATGGTTAGGTATCGATTGCGGAAAGGAAATGTTCTCAATAAGGTTAAGGTCGTAATCAAAGCGCAATAAATACCCTTCTGTACTAAATTGTATTTCCTCAAAAATTCCGTTGCAATAAACTTCAATTATCTTTTTATGACCTAGCAGTCCTTCATACTTATAATACTTTGAGAACTTAGTTTTATGATTGATTAATAAGATTCCTTCTCCTGTTGTCAAATAAAAAGTTTGATTCGGCATCGCCCCACTTTTATTGATTGGAGAACTACTCCTATACATGTTTGGCAAATCATGTTTATTAACAAATAGAATATTCATATCCTTATCTAATACAAATAATTCTTTATTTAAAATCACCACATAGTGGCCCAAACTTGGATTTAACCGAATAAAAGGTTGCGTTACTGGTAATTGATTGGGTTTTAATTGTTTTTTGATAAAATTATCTAACCTTTTAGAATCAATAGTAAATACGCTTTCTAGCTGGTTATCTTTCAACGTGATAGGATTATTTATCGTTAAATCCATCCAGACATTGTCCTTACTAACTGAAATATTATTCGGATTTATTACTGCACTGTCCTGCACTATGAACTTATAAACACTATCGTTCTGGATATACCCCTGATAATTACTTTTTGAAAAATACCAGACCCGACCTTGAAAGTCCGATTCCAATTTCCATGTATCATTATTCGGCAGTCCATCTTTAACGGTAAAGGTTTTAAAAGCAACTCCATCAAATTTAACCACCCCTCTATTGGTGGCAAACCACATAAAACCATTGCTATCTTGAGTTACATCATAGATATGATTACTAGGTAGGCCTTGCTTTGTAGTATAAGTAATTGCCTCTTGTGCTGAAAGATTGGCACAAAAAAGGAAGCAAATTAAAACAACAAAAAATCTAATACTTAATTGGTGCATATTTTTATTACCACATCATAATACTTTAGTAGTGGGGTAAAAATAAAGTGTACAACTTTTTTGAGCAATTGCTTTAGCCCTTCAAAAGTTTCTTGACAGTCAACATTTTAGAGGACTAAAACCATTGCAAGTTGTACACTTTATTTTTCTTTCACCCCTTATTTGCTAATCTTCTCTGCCATCTTAACTGCTTCATAAGCATTCAACACCCGCCCTGAAACACATAAATCTGTAAAAGGCACCATCGTCGGTTCGCTTCCTGGAGTCATCACCTCAAAATCAATTTTTGTTCCCGATTTCATGATAATTTGTTTGACTTGTGCAGCCGTCAATTTAGGGTAATAAGACCGAACCAATGCGACTACACCTGCAACCGCAGGCGCCGCCATCGATGTTCCGCCCATTGGTCGATATTTGCCTCCTGGAACGGTTGATAAAATACTAACTCCTGGCGCAAAAATATCTACATTGCGTTTACCGTAGTTAGAAAAAGCAGCTGGCAATGATTCATTATAATTATAGGTATTCGCCCCTACCATGATTACATTATCTGCGATTTCTTTCATCGCATCGGGTGCATCATTTGGAAAAGTTGGTGATTCATCAATATTTTGCCCATTATTACCAGAAGACATCACTATTACGACGTCTTTTTCCGCTGCATATTTAATGGCATCGTATACCCACTCTCGGTTAGGAGAATAACCTTTCCCAAAACTCGCATTGATAACCGTCGCACCGTTATCCGCAGCATATCGAATACCTAAGGCAACATCTTTATCATATTCATCGCCCTGCGGAACAATCCGAAGAGACATTATTTTTACATTATCGGCAATGCCGTCAATACCTTTTTCATTCCCTCTTGCCGCTCCAATGATACCTGCTACATGACTCGCATGTGCTTCACTTCCTACTGTATTTTTAATATTGTTGTCTCCATAGATTTTGACAGCATAATCATAAGGGTCTGGCTGTCCTTCTCTAGCATTAAAATCTACATTAAAATAATAGCCAGAGCCTGAAAATTTTTCACCGACCTCTTTGGCTAATTTTTGATAAAGTTCAAAATCTTTCATTTCTTCTGGCGTAATATCTGCTGCTGTTTTGTCCCCGAATTGTTGCTTGAAATTTCTGACCATTCTGGTCATTTCTAGGTTCTCATTATAGGTCGCTCCAAGAAAGTTCCAGCCATTTATATCATCTACAAATCCATTGCCGTCATTGTCTTTACCATCTACAATATCTTTTGGATTGGACCACATTACAGGGGCTAAATCTTCATGGTCTGTATCTATCCCTGTATCCGCTACCGCTGCAATGACCGTCGTACTTTTTTTACCTTTTAAAAATTCGTAAGCTTTCGCCAAACTTATACCGGGAATCGTGTCTGTCGCTAAATCCGCATGCCCCCAAGCTTTTAACTCGTTCGCTGTCAATCGACTAGTTTTTGCGGGCAAATTTAAAACCTCATTTATAGCATCTGGTACTACCGCCTTCTTAGAGGCACTACATCCAATAAAAAGTAGTATTGAAAAACATAAGGAATACGGTGATTTTATTAAAGTCATACTGTTCAAATTATTATTAAAGATTTAAGCTTAGCATGCAAATTAATCATATTAGTTTTAATAAAAAAAAATTGACAGTTTTTAAGTTTCTCTATGCCTTTTTTTACAATATACTTGTTACTCAAATTTGTAATGGACGAGCCCCTAATTAATTCATGAAATATTTAGTCGCTCTACTCCGCAATAAACATTAAACCGCTCCCCTCTTAAAAATCCTATTAAAGTTATTCCTGCCTCCTCTGCCAATTCAATTGCCAAACTAGAGGGTGCACCTACTGCCGCAATAATTGGAATTCCAATCATCATAGCCTTTTGAACTAATTCAAAACTAATTCGACCGCTTAATAATAGTACTTCTTTTCTCAATGGAATTTTCCCATTTTGCAAACAATTCCCTAATAATTTATCCACCGCATTATGGCGACCAACATCTTCTGCCAAAGTTATCAATTGTCCCGTTGGAGAAAAGATAGCCGCAGCATGTATGCCGCCTGTTTGGTCAAAAAGAGATTGAATACTCCTCAATAAAAGTGGTAACTTAGTCAAAGTAATAGCTGAAATTTTGGGCATTGCTGGTCGTGGAAAAAAACAAGTTGTTTTTGTTAGCTTGTCAATAGATGCTTTGCCACAAATACCACAACTTGAAGTGGCATAAAAATTCCTTTCTAAAGTATCCATTTCTACCAAAACGGTATCTAACAAATTAATAACCAATACATTATCTTCTATTTTTTCTACTGAAGCAATGTCAGAAAAACGGCCAATAATCCCTTCTGAAAATAAAAATCCTATCGCCAAATCTCTGTCACTACCTGGTGTACGCATGGTCACTGCTAAGCTTTTTTTCTGCCATTTTTGCTTAACAAAGTAACGAATTTGTATCTCTAACGGCGCTTCTACTACCACCAAATCTTCATAGGGTAATTGATACCCAGCCTCGACCTTAAAAATAGCTTGTTTTTTGATGGCAATGGAATTTTCTTTATTCATTGGAACTATTTTGGCTTTATAACTTTTGATTTGATAATCAATAACGCATTAAATAGTATTCTTTTTCAAATAAAGCCTTATTTTTGCAAATAAACTAATTAGAAATTTTAATCCGTAGCTAGAATGGTAAAAATCGGTAATACAGATTTAGGAGAATTCCCTTTGTTGCTCGCCCCAATGGAGGATGTCAGTGACCCACCTTTTCGTGCTTTATGCAAAGAACAAGGCTGTGATATGATGTATACTGAATTTATTTCTGTGGAAGGATTGATAAGAGATGCGACTAAAAGTGTACAGAAACTAGATATTTATCCAGAAGAACGACCGATAGGCATCCAAATTTTTGGAGCTAATATTGATTCGATGATGAAAGCGGCTGAAATTGTTGAGGCGGCTAATCCTGAAGTACTCGATATAAATTATGGCTGTCCAGTAAAAAAAGTAACCTCAAAGATGTGTGGGGCGGGAATTCTACAAGACATTCCAAAAATGGTGGAACTCACCAAGCAGGTGGTCAATGCAACCAATTTGCCTGTAACTGTGAAAACTAGGTTAGGTTGGGACGAAAAAACTGAATATATCGAAGAAATTGCCGAAAGACTCCAAGACGTAGGTATCAAAGCGCTTTCTATTCACGGCCGAACACGGAAGCAAATGTATAAAGGAGAAGCTGATTGGACGAGAATTGGTAAAATCAAAGAAAATCCTCGCGTCAAAATTCCTATCTTTGGCAATGGAGATATCACTTCTCCCCAAAAAGCATTAGAATATCGAAACAAATATAAAGTAGATGGTATTATGATTGGTCGAGCAAGTATCGGCTATCCTTGGATTTTTAGAGAAATCAAGCATTACTTTAAAACAGGTGAAATTTTACCACCTCCAACCGTTGCTGAAAGAGTGGCTGCTGCCAAACAGCATTTTAATCACTCTATCGAATGGAAAGGTACCACCTTAGGTATTTTAGAAATGCGCCGTCATTATACCAACTATTTCAGAGGATTTCCACATATTAAACCTTATAGGACTAAATTAGTCACTAGCCATAATCCAGAAGAAATTATGGAAGTTTTTGATTTAATTGAAGAACGATATTCCGAGTTAATGACAACTCATTAAAGTCAGTACATTCATTAAATGGATTGTCAGAAATTAAATTTCAAGACACTGATTATCATCAACTTAATACTGAAGTACCTGACCTCTGATATCCAAAAATAGCTAGCTACCCCAATTATAACACTTTAAACTTTTTTTACTATCTCAAACAACCTTTGTGGTCTTTAATATACAACCTCACGAGAGAGAAATTTTTACTTTAATCGAGCAAACTGCTACCGAATTAGACTACCCTACTTTTGTGGTGGGTGGCTATGTAAGGGATAGGCTATTGGCACGACCTTCCAAAGATATGGATATCGTTTGTGTAGGTAATGGTATTCGGTTGGCACAAAATGTCGCTTCCAGAATGCGGCCAATTCCAAGAGTCGTTGTTTATAAACGATTTGGTACAGCGATGCTAAAATGTAAAGATTTAGAAATAGAATTTGTGGGAGCAAGAAAGGAATCTTATCGTCACGATTCTAGAAAACCAACCGTTGATGAGGGCTCATTAGAAGACGACCAAAACCGTAGAGATTTCACTATCAATGCTTTAGCTGTCGGTCTTTCGGGTAATAGTTTTGGAAAAATTATTGACCCATTTGGAGGATTAGCTCATCTGGAAGCCAAGATTATTAAAACGCCTTTAGAACCAGGGAAGACCTTTTCGGATGATCCCTTAAGGATGATGCGTTGTATTCGATTTGCTACTCAACTCGGTTTTACCATTGAAGAAAAAACTTATAAAGCACTTTCTACTTATAAAAATCGGCTTAATATTATTTCAAAAGAAAGAATTATTACCGAACTCAATAAAATTATTTTAGCACCCAAACCTTCCGTTGGTTTCAAATTATTATTTGATACAGGCTTATTAGAAATTATTTTCCCTGAAATGGTGGCGCTGCATGGGGTCGATTACAAAGATGGAAAAGGCCATAAGGACAATTTCTATCATACACTTGAAGTATTAGATAACATTTGTAAAAACACCAATGATTTATGGCTTCGATGGGCAGCCATCATGCATGATATTGCTAAACCTCCTACGAAACGATTTGACCCAACCCATGGTTGGACTTTTCATGGGCATGAAGCATTAGGTGCGGCTATGGTTCCACGTATTTTTAGAAGAATGAAACTACCCTTGGACCATAAAATGAAGTATGTTCAGTTGTTAGTTCGCCTTCATTTAAGGCCAATTTCTTTGACCAAAGAAAATATTACGGACTCTGCCATTCGTCGTTTACTTTTCGAAGCAGGTAACGATTTGGAAGATTTGATGATACTTTGCGAAGCCGACATTACTTCTAAAAATCCAAAAAAAGTTAAACGCTATTTAGCTAATTATGAGCTAGTTAGAGCAAAACTTAAAGAAATTGAAGCAAAAGACCATATCAGAAATTGGCAACCTCCTGTATCGGGAGAATTGATTATGGAAACCTTTAATATTGCTCCATCCAGGCAAGTTGGTATTATCAAAAATGCCATTCGGGAAGCTATTTTAGATGGTGTCATTAAGAACAATTATGAGGAAGCTTTTGCGTTTATGTTATTAGAAGGCAAGAAACTAGGTTTAAAACCTATAACTGCCTAGTGGCTAAATCTTTTTATTTGGTAAACCTCAATCAAACATGGCTAGAGTCTTAAGTCTTTTATTCTGCTTATTTTTCCACTGCACGTGGCTAATTGCTCAGGACACTCTTGTTAATAAAATTGATTCCTTACCTAATACGCTTATTCCTGTAAAGCAAAAAAAAGAAAATAAGTCTATCAAGCAATTTTTCAAAGAAGGTTATCCTTCTCCTAAAAAAGCCGTTCTTCTTGGTATAATCCCAGGAATGGGACAAATCTATAATAAAAAATATTGGAAGTTACCGCTTGTTTATGGTGCGCTAGGTGGGGTTATTTATTCTATTAAATTTAATACAGCTGAATTTAATAAACTACAAAACTCTTTGGATGTAAGAAATAATGCAGCCTGTCAGAATTTAACTTCGGATATTCCAACAGAATGTATAGATATATACGCTGAGATTCCTATCAATGCAGTTACTGCACAAAGAAATAAATTCGATAAGAATAAACAACTCTCTTGGATTGGGGTCATTGGCTTTTATTTAATCTCTGCTGGAGATGCTTTTGTAGATGCGCATCTCAAAGATTTTAGCGTAGATGATGATATCAGTTTTCAACCTATTTTAGAATCTAGCTTTAACAATCAACCTGTTATGGGAATTGGCTTGACTATTTCTATCGGCCAATAATTCACTTCTAGCTATTGAGATAACTTGTGCTTATTTGCCAATTTTTTTCTTATATCCAGCTATTTTTTCTACATTTATGGCAAATTAGGGAGAAAAATACACCTGACCATTTTCATTACCAAATATTACTACTGCGTTTCAGAATAGGCTTCCCTATTTATTTATCATTTAGAGTATAAGTACTCTTTTATAAACTAATACACTATAAACTAATTAACTTTAATTTTTGATGGTCTCTTTTGAATCTACTCTTCGTAATTTTCTTAATAATCTAAGGAGGGTTCTCTCAAGCATCCCATCCACCTTTGGTGGTTCACAAACGATGTTTGCTCATCTTGATTAGATTCAAAATAGCCTTAATCAAAATTTTAAAGAATTTAATTTTCAGTGTACTAATCCCACTCCTATTATGTCTGATTTGGCAAAAGGACTTATTGGCATGCTTATATGGGGGCTTTTAACTATTGGCTCTTATAGCTTTTCTAAGGCTCATTTATGTGCAAGTTTACCTCTTGGCAAACATCATCATTTGGACCTAGCTAAACCTATGCCAACACCTCCTATCACGACACTACCCGAAGCATCTGAAGCTGATATTAGATTGCCAGTGGATTTTAGGAAATCTGATGCAACCCCATTTACAAATGAAGGGTTCCCCGATTACCTATCAACTATACTTAAAAACAAAACAACTGATAATATTTTAGAAATAACTGGTTATTATTTAAAAAATGAAAAAAATACTTCTACCTATGTCAATTTAGGATTGGCGCGAGCCAATGAAGTTAAACAGCTTTTATTAGAAGATATGCCAGCCGAAAGAATTAGAGTAGTTGGTGCCGTATCTCCTCATCCAGAAGATTTAACAGCCGATTTTTTAGATGCGGTTGATTTTAATTGGTTGGATAAACCAAAATCTACGGTAGAGGTTTTTGCAGACCGTACCATCATTCGATTTCCATTCAATTCTGTCCAAAAAATTACGGACCCTTTAATTGATAATTATTTAAATGAATTAGCAAAAAAAATAATTGCTACTAAAGAACAGGTTAGTTTGACTGGACATACGGATAATGTAGGCGAACCCGAAATAAATGTGCAATTGGCATTAAGACGAGCAAAAATGATTCGAGATTTATTAATAAAAAAAGGAGTCAATAGAAACCAAATTAAAACCTATTCTAAAGGCGAAAATGCACCAATTGCTGAAAATGAAACAGAATTAGGCAGGCAAAAAAATCGTAGAGTAGTCGTCCGATTGATAAAAAAAGGGCGTTGATGGATTTTAAAATAACGTGACATAAATAACTAATTATAACCATATGTATTTAAGTATTTTATTCTTACAACATACGCCAGCTGACTGCCCAGGCTGTTTTTGGTCTTGGTTTCTTTGGATGTTAGCTGCTTTTGCTTTAGGCTTAGGCATTGGTAGATGGATTTGGGGGAAATATGTACATTTAAATAGAGCGAAAAACAAGAAACTAAAAACCCTTAAAACTAAAAATGAAGCCCTCGAAAAAGACTTTATTGCACTTAAATATCAATACAATGAATCGGAAAAAGATAATAAGGGGTTGAAGGCTTCTTTGGCTGATTCGGAGTCAAACATTGTAGTTTTAGGTACACAGCTATCTAGGTTAAGGCAAGAAAATCAAGTCGAAAAAGTAATCGAGCAGCCAGTTAAAAAAGAAGTCGATACTCCAATTAGCGCTAAGACTAAAATAGATAAAGCTGACTCCTTGGATAATTCAGTAAAACCACTTTTAGTAAACAAAGTTATTACTGAAGAAACGGATGCTGAGGAATCAACTGCAAAGCCAATTAAGGAACTTTCTCCAAAAAAGGACTACCCAACTCCGTCCTCTAATATTACAGACTACAGTCCTTTTATTAAGAATGATAACCTAAAAGTTATAGAAGGCATTGGTCCAAAAATAGAAGGTATTCTCAATCAGGCTGGTTATAATACTTGGCAGGATTTAGCGGATGCTGATTCAGATACCTTAAAAAATATCATGCATGATGCTGGACCAAGATATAGGATTCACAGCCCTCGAACTTGGCAAATGCAAATACAATTATGTATTGAAAAAGACTGGCAAGGCTTAATTAACTTCCAACAAAAATTGTATGCTGAAAAAACAAATCAGGATTCCATTAATGTCCTAACAAAGATTGAGAAGTTGGTCACTAAAAAATTAGGCTATGTAGCTATAGAAATGAATGACTTAAAAATAATTGAAGGGGTTGGACCTAAGATTGAAAGTTTATTGAAAATTGGACGTATTAATAATTGGGCAGACTTAGCTGAAACACCAATAGAAAGACTAGAAAAAATTCTAGAAGATGGTGGAGATAGGTTTAAATTAGCGATGCCAGTTTCTTGGCCAACTCAAGCGCTATATGCCATTCAACATGATTGGGTAAAACTTAAACAATACCAAGAAGAAATTAATAAATAACGGCTACCACCAACTAATCGCAAAATTTGTTAAATCGCCAATGAGAGAATATATTTTTCCTCTATTTAGGGTTTATCATGTGCATTTTAGATAAAAAAGAAAAGGGCTTGAGTGATAAACACTCAAGCCCTTTCTATTAGAAAGTCTAAACAAACGTTTATTCTTCCACCACTACTAACTTCTGGTATTTTGAACCGCCATCTTGGTCAACAATACCAATGACGTAAACACCTGCTTTATTAATAGGGTTATCTAGGCTTATTACACCTCTTTCACCAGCTACTGTCTTCTCCATTAAAAGGGTATTTGTCGGACTATAAAGTCTGATAATACCACCTCGGTCTGAAGAAAACTGATAGTTTAGTGTTGGACTTACTGTTAAGCTTATCGGATTAGGATAGACATCAAACTGTGGTTGTACCCTCGCCATAGTATTTGGGTTGAGTGCACCTAGTGTAATAAAGTCATAATCGCTTGGTCTGATATTCTCATTAGTAGTAATTGAACCCGAAACAAAATCTGCAACTTCAGACCCCATTCTTGCTTTAGAAGTAGATACATCTAATGTGAATCTATCAATCGAAGAAGGAATTAATTCCCACTGATTTCCTCTCCAGCCTACCATGGTTAATCTATTTAAGTCGCTTTCTGTCAAAGATTCAATATTGCTCCTTGCGTCCCAAGTTAAAGTAACCTGAGTTCTAATATCTCCATCAACATCCCAGTACTCTCCCTCACTAATTTGAGAAAGCAGGGGTTCTACTTTTGAAGTTCCACTTTCATTGATAAAGCTTGGATCATTATCATAATAAGCTGCACTTGTCTTTAATGCTCCAGAAATCGCAACAGGTCTAAATTTACTATTTGCCCCAGTAGGGAAAATAAATGCCTCGTTGTGATACACTTTCACATATCCGTCAATGAACTGCATATCAGATGCGCCAACCCAGCTACTGCCGTTGCCAAAGTTGAAATATCCTTTCTTGTTCTCTCGCTCAGTGGAGAGTTGTCCAGGATATAATCCGCTTCCATTATGAAAACTATGCTTACCAAAAATAGAAATCGATGAATTATCAGGAATGAACATCTCTCCATGAAACATAGAAGATTGAGCATCCAACTGGAAACTAATAGTTGCCAATAGTAAGGTTACTAAACCTGATAAAATATTTTTCATTCTAAGCATATTAATATTTTTGAAAACACTAAATAAAATACATTCAATCTTTTAAAGACATAATTGGAGGGGACTTAGAAGCCCCCTCCTTTAATGTTTTATTTAGAAGAACATTGAATAATAGAAACTGAACGTATCAGACCATGCGGCCTCACTGTCCATTCTTACAATGCTCACAGTTACAGTGTTATCAGTAACCTTCTTAATGTTAATTGAGAAGTTTACTTTACACTTGTCACTGCCATCATTAAATCTATTAACTGCTTGTGCAAAAGTACTTAAAGCTGCCTGACTGTAATCATCAAATTTGTAAGTAAGAACCATGCTTGCATGATTGCCATTACCTCCAGGATTTAATTCATTTACAGTATAAGAAACAGTTCCATAACATGCATCTGGGAATTTACCAACGTTAGATACTTTCACCTCATCCCATGCTGGGATTGGGAATTCTCCACGCTTAGCTGTAATTCCTCCTGCTGCACCTGCTGGACCTGCTGGACCTTCAGCTCCTCTTGGTCCTTGTGGACCAGATGGACCTTGAAGTCCTCTTTCTCCAGTTGCTCCAGTTGCTCCAGTTGACCCTTTCGCACCTGCTGCTCCTGCTGGGCCTGTTGCTCCAGTATCACCTTTTGCACCATCAGCACCATTTGAACCGTCAGCACCTGCTGGACCTACTGGTCCTACTGGGCCTGTTGCTCCTACTGCGCCATTTGAACCGTCAGCACCTGCTGGACCTACTGGTCCTACTGGGCCTGTCGCTCCTACTGCGCCATTTGAACCGTCAGCACCTGCTGGACCTACTGGTCCTACTGGGCCTGTCGCTCCTGTATCACCTTTTGGACCTGCTCCTCCAGTTGCTCCTGTTGGACCTACTGGTCCTACTGGGCCAGTTGCGCCTGTCGCTCCTGTATCACCTTTTGGACCTGCTCCTCCAGTTGCTCCTGTTGGACCTACTGGTCCTACTGGGCCAGTTGCGCCTGTCGCTCCTGTATCACCTTTTGCTCCTGCTCCTCCAGTTGCTCCTGTTGGACCTGTTGCGCCAGTTGCTCCTGTAGCTCCTTGACAATCTAATCCATTTAAGAAGCCGTCACCATTGGTATCTTCTCCTAAATCAAACTCTCCGTTGGCATTTAAATCCCAACAGTTTGTTCCACTTGCTCCTGTTGCTCCTGCTGGACCTGTTGGACCTACTGGTCCTGTTGGACCTGTTGCTCCTGTTGGGCCTGTTGGACCTACTGGGCCAGTTGCGCCTGTCGCTCCTGTATCACCTTTTGCTCCTGCTCCTCCAGTTGCTCCTGCTGGACCTGTTGCACCAGTTGCTCCTGTAGCTCCTTGACAATCTAATCCATTTAAGAAGCCGTCACCATTGGTATCTTCTCCTAAATCAAACTCTCCGTTGGCATTTAAATCCCAACAGTTTGTTCCACTTGCTCCTGTTGCTCCTGTTGGACCAGTTGCTCCTGTTGGACCAGTTGCGCCTGTTGCGCCTGTTGGACCAGTTGCTCCTGTGTCACCTTTCGCGCCAGTTGCTCCTGTTGCACCTTGTGCTCCAGTTGCGCCCGTTGCTCCAGTATCACCTTTCGCGCCTTGTGCTCCAGTTGCTCCAGTTGCTCCTTGTGCGCCCGTTGCTCCTGTGTCACCTTTCGCGCCAGTTGCTCCTGTTGCACCCTGTGCTCCTGTTGCTCCTGTATCTCCTTTAGGACCAGTTGCCCCAGTTGCACCTGTTGCGCCTGTTGCGCCAGTATCACCTTTAAGACCTTGTGGTCCAGTTGCGCCTGTCGCTCCAGTTGCGCCTGTTGCGCCTGTTGCTCCTGTCGCTCCAGTACAATCTAATCCATTTAAAAATCCATCTCCATTTATATCTTCTCCCAAGTCAAACTCTCCATTGGCATTTAAATCCCAACAGTTTGTTCCACTTGCTCCTGTTGCTCCTGTTGCGCCTGTTGCGCCGGTATCACCTTTTGGGCCTGTTGCTCCTGTTGCTCCTGTTGCGCCTGTTGCGCCAGTTGCTCCAACTGGACCTGGTGCGCCTGTTGCGCCTGTTGCGCCGGTATCACCTTTTGGGCCTGTTGCTCCTGTTGCTCCAACAGCACCTTGTGCTCCTGTCGCGCCAGTATCACCTTTTGCACCTGTCGCGCCAGTTGCACCTGTTGCTCCAACAGCACCTTGTGCTCCTGTTGCGCCGGTTGCTCCTGTTGCTCCTGTTGCTCCAACAGCACCTTGTGCTCCTGTCGCGCCTTGTGGACCTGTAAGACCAATAGGTCCTTGTGGACCTGTTTTGCCTTGAATACCTTGAGGGCCTTCTGGGCCAGCAACACCTTGAGGACCTTCTGGGCCCATCAAACCTTGTGCGCCCATAGGACCTACTGGTCCCGTTGAACCTTTATCACCTTGAGGGCCTTGAGGACCTTGAGGTCCCATTGTTCCTTGAGGGCCAGTCTTTCCTTCTTGACCTTGCTCACCAGTCTTACCCTGAAGCCCCTGAGGACCTTGTTGACCAGCGACCCCCTGAGGACCTTGTGCCCCCATTGGGCCGACAGGTCCTACTTGCCCTTCTACACAGACCCAAATTGGGTTTGTTGGTAATCCCTTATTAACTTGAAGGCACTGTAACGTTATATTATATATAACAGCACCTGTTAAAGGAGTAGGAATACCATCTCTTTGTGATGAAGTCATTCTAGGTGGAACGAAAGCCTTATCTGTAGATTCTAGTTCCAATATAGAACCATCATCTATCACATTGACATCTCCACCTATTTTAACCCCCTGCGACTGAGCGTTCATGCCCGTAGCCATGAAGCACATTAGTGCCGCAGTAAGTAACATGGAAATCCCCAACTTCTTTCCAACGTCATGGACAAGAAGCAACTTGGCGATACCCAATGTTACAAAGAGTAAAAATCCATAAATCATTAGTGTTCGTTTTAAAAGTTAAAGAAAAAAAATAGCCTGTTCTAAACAGCGTCAATCTTGGTTTAGTACAAACTTTAAAAAAGTTCTAATTCTAAAATTAGAAACAACCGTAAACAGAAAATTGGCTAGGACATGCTCCTAGCTAAGTTTTTGTCAATTAAAATAAAAAAAAATGAAATGTGTGTGTGAATTAATTACTCAATTTGGAGGAGAATTTTCATAAGTGACTTTCGCCCGCGACCTAGAACAAATTTGCATAAGCATAGGTTTTGAAATTAGTAAGTTGAAAATTGAGATAAAATTGAAATGTAAAATGAGTAATAAGCAAAAGAGAAATATTACCACAATACTTACCTGAAAAAAATACCAAATAATGGCAATGTACTCAAGACTAGAGCAAGATTAATTTTGTTATTTGGTAACATAATCGATAACTGGGAGGAACTTGGTAAAGTAGGCTGTACCTATCTTTTAAAGAAAAATAGGGGTTAGTGTGGTTTCGAATTTAAACGTGATTGGTACAAAGTAATAAAAAATAAATGAATAATGAAAGTTTCCCTATGACTTTCTAGTCACATTTCTCCTTAAATTTGAAATTTATCCTTTGATACTTTCTAACTATTTTGATTACTTGCCTTTTTTGCAGCTTCATTTTTTAGCAAAAAATGAATTTTTTTAAAAAAAATCTTGAAAAAAAAAATCTTGAAAAATCGTTAAGCTATAATTGTCAACTAATTACACATTAGTAAAATAAAACTCGTATTACAGAAAACAGAAATCAAGCCAGAAACACCAATGTCACATATTGTTTCAAAATGAAAATAATGAATTTTTTTAAAAAAAATTATTATTAATTAAAAAAATTAAAATTCTAAAAATATTTTTAAAATACCTTAAGTAATTGTTTACATTATCAAAAAAGAGTTCTATCTTTGCGCTCGCAAAAATAAAATCTAGTTTTGATTTTGCTGGAGGAGTGGCAGAGCGGTTGAATGCACTGGTCTTGAAAACCAGCATAGGCGAGAGTCTATCGGGGGTTCGAATCCCTCCTCCTCCGCAAAGGTTCAATGAGTATTCATTGGACCTTTTTTTATTGGTAACTTGGTCTCTTTCTAGATGAAAGTATATAAGTTCGGTATACTTATTAATACCTCATTTTTCGCTTTTTACTTATTTTCTATTTCTTAAACAAGAAAATATTGAATAAAAACTTATCTACAAATCCTATACAACTCCGCAACATTGTCACAGACTACGTATCTTACGCAAAGCTTTTTTTTCAATTTTGAAATGCTCCTTTTCGCGGTTATCTGCATAATTCCGTGAACTATTTAATACCTTGTTGACATTATTCGGTAACAGGTGGAGGAGATGGCAGATGGTCTGGTGAACAATATTTTTCTGAATATTCTCAAGTGTATCAATACTTATTTTTCATTTAAAATTAATCTGCGTAATAAATAGACTTTATTCTGAAATACCTTGTAGTGATTAATTCTTGGCATCCTATCCGCTTTGAAGTTCATAAGCTTTGCTTCTTCATGCCTTGATTAACTCAAAAATTCTCAATTAATCACTTTACAACTCATTTTAGAATAAAGTCTACTTAAATGCGTTTTTTAAATCATTTTTTAGCATCTTCTTGAATTAAATGAGTCAAAAGAAATTTCAAATACCTTTTTTAAACTTTGGCGGTGAAGGCAATTATATTCATTTTGCTCATGCCAACGCTTATCCTCCTGGTTGTTACCAACAATTAATTGCTCCATTTTTAGATAACTATCGTGTTGTAGGTATGCACCAGCGTCCGATGTGGCCCAATAGTAATCCTACAACTTTTAGACATTGGCATCAATTAGCAGACGATTTAATTTTATTCCTAGAGCAGCAACATATTAAACAAGTCATTGGTGCTGGTCATTCTATGGGGGGTGTAGTATCTATCATCGCAGCCATTAAAAGGCCTGATTTGTTTTCTAAGCTGATTTTGATTGACCCTGTCATCTTTGAAAGAAAATACGCCATCATGACAACGATGCTCCCTTTCTTTCTGAGAAAACAGCTGGTTCCTATTGCTAAAATATCCGCTAAACGTAGAGATTTGTGGGATAACCAACAAACTGTCTTTGATTCGTATAGAAAGAAAAAGGTTTTTAAACGATTTTCAGATACTGCCCTCTGGGATTTTGTAACGGCTAGTACTAAACCAAACGGCCAGGGGCAAGTCACGCTTTCTTACCCGAAAGCTTGGGAAACGCAAATTTATTTAACAGCTCCTTCCCTCTTAAATAAACTACTAAAGCTTAAAATTCCCATCATTGCTATAAAAGGAGAACGCTCCAATGTCATTACCCCCGAAGTTTGGACTGCTTGGCAGACTGCTCAGCCTTCTAATCATTTTTTAGAATTACCCGACTCTGGACATTTAGTGCCTATGGAGTATCCAAAGGAAGTGGCTGAATTTATATTGAATTGTTTATGAGGGAATGAGGGTTATGAGGGAAAAAGAAAAGCCCATTTGATACGTTATCAAATGGGCTTTTTTATTTAGCTTGATAGAAGCTTGTTTTTTTAGAAATTATAGGTGAAAGCTATTCTATAATCTATTGGTATATTTACTGTATCATTGTCTAAGAAATTCCAAAGTAGGGAAATTTCATATCCTATTTGTCCTCCACTGGAATATCCTCCACCAAAGAAGAAATTATTTTGAGTTACTCTATCATTTACTCCGATTCTTCTGTCTCTTGCATTCTCTATCTGGTATTCTGCGTGCGCAAAAAATTGTTTAAATAATTTATACCGAGCAAAGGCCCCTATACCATAGTCGAAGTAATTTTCTTTGGTGACCCCCACTCCATTGTTGAACCTCGCATGAATATAACTCAATTCTGCTCTTGGACCAATAGAAAATTCAGGTGTCAATTTATACCCAACCATTGGTGAAAGGGAAACAACAAAGAGATTAGCCCCATTTGATGAACCAAAATTTAAGCCCCCGCCTGCTCCATACCAAAATCGGAAGCTTCCTACTCCACTCTCGTCAAAGTAATCTTCTGTTTTGGTATCCTTTTTTCGGTCATTATCTCTTCTTTGGGCTTCTGCATCCAAAGTAAAACTGACTAATAAGCTAAAAATCATGGCAGAAAGCTGTAAGAACTTCTTAAGCTTTGCTATTCTATTTTTTTGTATTTGCATAATAAAACTACTAGTTAATGTTTACTGATGTTTGTGTGCCTATGGCACTAGTTACCTATGTTGTGTGCCTACGGCACTAGTTACCTATGTTGTGTGCCTACGGCACTAGTTAGCTATGTTGTGTGCCTACGGCACTAGTTAGCTGTGTTGTGTGCCTACGGCACTAGTTAGCTGTGTTGTGTGCCTACGGCACTAGTTAGCTGTGTTGTGTGCCTACGGCACTAGTTAGCTGTGTTGGGGGCGTGCGGCACGGTGTTTTTGTATTAGAACAACTTTTTATTCTTTAAAGATTTCAATTTGTGGGTAAAATGTCGCCCATGAAAACCAATACGCTATATTAGACTCTAATTTTCCTAATGGTAACTGATTATTTTCAATATTTATTCCAAAAATAGACCATTTATTGTCTGCTTGGTCCACAATTAGGACGACTCCATCTTGCTCCTGTACTTCCAATGCTCTTCGTTGTCCGTCCTCGTTTTTGGCACTATAGGCCACCATAAACGCTGCGGATGGGCTTCCTATTATAATTATTGGTTCTCCATTAATTTCATCTTCAATGATAGAAAATCCTTCTTCTTGAAAACTATCCAACTTGTATCCCTTGACAACGTCGGCTACTTTTACCCCTAGTATTTTTTCCTTTAAAAAAAGTACCTGATTTAAAGAATCCAGATCATGGGGTAAATTAAAGAAAATATTAGTGGAATCTATTCTATAATCTCCATAAGGATAGGTGCCGTATGGTCGATTATAGCTAGTATTTTGATTTAAAACGGCTGAATTAGGAAAAAGCTGTTTCCATTTTGCCCAATTCATTTCCAATACTTGAAAATCTTTTAAGGTCACTTCGGACAAATCTCCTCTGATTCCTCTTCTTAACATTTGAGACCAATCGGTGAATGTTTCAAATTCACTTAATATCGTATTGGAATTGTATAATAATCCCGTAATTCTAAAATCCACCGTTGTTCCATTTATATTTCTGTCAAAAGCGATGCTACTTCCTGACAACGTAGAATAAGTGATGGCGATAGGTATACTGTCTATCTCCTCATTAACAACTTCATGCCAATCTAGTATTTCTAATGGATAGGCTTTGATATTTTCTCCTATTTTTATCCCGATTATGGTACTTTCATCAGTCAAGTAAGTTGTTTGGCTAGCCTTTGTGAATTGTGGGTTATTTATTGCGGGTATGTCTCCATTGCCTTCTCCTTCAGCTATTTGTGCACTGGGAACGGTCCATTTTCCACCTAATCTGCTATTAGCACAGGCTAAGGTTACTAAAAGGAAAGCCACTGTTCCCCATCCTAAAAAGAGTTTGATATACGCTACAAAAAAGTTCAAATAATCGATTTTTTTCGCCAAAATATAGTGATTTCTTTAACTTTACAAGGTTAAATCGGGTTATTATAGTTATTAATTAATTCAAGGTTATGGACAATTCTTAAAGAAAGGAAACTTGCCTCTGCCGACAGAGGTGCGTTAATTTTTGGTGCATTTTACTTGCTTCGCCGTAAAATTTCCAAAAATTGCCTTATTTCCTTTCATTGTCCGCAACTTGGGTTTATTATTATTAGAAGTTTTTATAACACTTTAGGTAAAAAATTCATTCGTTTTCCTTAATCCATTGGCTTAGTAACGGGGCAAAAAAAATGAACAACTTTTTTGAGCAATTGCTTTAGCCCTCCAAAATTTTCCTTATAGTCAACATTTTTGAGGACTAAAACAATTGTAAGTTGTACACTTTATTTTTCTTTCACCCCTTAACTAGTTTATACAATGGATTAACTTAGACCAATGCCTGCTAACATAGGCAAGAATGTTACCTGATTTCACTATTCATTTTTATTATTATGAAGCCGAAATATCAACCTATTAATTGTCATTTTTATGATGAATTGGAACTATTGGCTGTTCGTCAAAAAAACTGCCTTATTCAGTATCAAAATGACGCTGAAAAAATAGTAGAGAAAATGGATATTATTATGGATTTTAGAATCATTGAGCAAGCCGAATTTATGATTTTAAAGAGTGGGGATAAAATTCGTTTAGACAAATTGGTGAGCGTTGACGGTAAGGTTTTAAAGGGGTTTTGTTAATCACTTATTTTTCTTTTTAGTTAATTCTTTATTGCCCTTGTTATTTTGTGGGATTATTATAGTTTTGCAGTTGGCTTAATAAGCATTGTATTAAATCAATAACATAGAATCAAAACTACACACTTCCCTTATGAACTCTATTGCTATTTCACTGATTACCAAATCTTTACACTTACCTAAGCGAGGCGTAGAAAATACGATTAAACTATTGGATGAAGGGGCGACTATTCCTTTTATTTCTCGATATCGAAAGGAAATGACTGGTTCCTTAGACGAGGTTGCTATTGCCGATATTAAATCCGCATTGGATAAGTTTAGAGAAATCGAAAAGCGAAAAGAGACGATTTTAAAGGCCATAGAGGAGCAAGGAAAACTGACGGATTCGTTAAAAAAACGGATTATGGGTACCTATAATTCAACGGAATTAGAGGATATTTATTTACCATATAAAAAGAAACGAAAAACCAGAGCAACTGCCGCTAAGGAAAAAGGATTAGAACCTTTAGCGCAAGCACTTTTTAAGCAAAATAACCATCAAATTGAATCGCTTGCTGGTCAATATTTAAATGACGAAGTACCAGATATTGAAGCTGCTTTAGCGGGTAGTCGAGACATTATTTCAGAATGGATTAATGAGGATAAACAAGCTAGAGATAGGGTGCGTTTTGCCTTTGACCGCACGGCGGTTATTAAATCAAAAGTTGCTCGGGGACGAGATGAAGAAGGAATTAAATACAAAGACTATTTTAAGTTTGAACAAGCCCTAAAAAAATGCCCTTCTCATCGAATTTTAGCTATGAGAAGAGGAGAAGAGGAAGGTTTTTTAAGAGTCTCCATTTTTCCTGATGAGGAACAAACTATGTATCGGTTAGAACAATTGTACTTGGAAGGATATGGTGCTGCTACAGAGCAAGTCAAATTAGCTTTAGAAGATAGTTATAAAAGACTTTTATCACCGTCGATTGAGACAGAATTTAGAAATAAAGCTAAGGAAATTGCAGATACAGAAGCGATAAAAGTTTTTACCGAAAACTTAAAACAATTATTGCTAGCGGCACCTTTAGGACAATTGAGAATTTTAGCGATTGACCCTGGATTTCGGACTGGTTGCAAAGTTGTTTGCTTGGATGAAAGTGGGAATTTATTGGACCATTCTGCTATTTTTCCGCATCCACCACAATCGGACCAATTTGGTGCTACCAATCATATCAAAAATTTAGTCTATCAATTTGATATTCAAGCAATTGCGATAGGAAATGGAACAGCTGGTCGAGAAACACTTGCCTTAGTTAATAGCATCACTTTTGATAAATCTGTCGCTGTTTTTATGGTAAATGAAAGTGGTGCTTCCATCTACTCAGCTTCCCAAATTGCTAGAGATGAATTTCCTGATAAAGACATAACAGTGCGGGGTGCCGTTTCTATTGGTCGTCGATTGATGGACCCTTTAGCGGAATTGGTTAAAATTGATGCTAAATCTATTGGTGTTGGACAATATCAGCATGATGTACATCAAGGAATGTTGAAAGAGAGTCTTGACCGAGTAGTGGAAAGTTGCGTAAACTCTGTTGGTATAAATTTGAATACCGCTAGTAAACATTTATTGACTTATGTTTCTGGTTTAGGACCTACCTTAGCTGGCAATATCGTCGATTTCAGAAAAGAAAATGGTGCTTTTAAGAATCGGAAACAGCTCAAAAAAGTAGCCAGAATGGGCGATAAAGCTTTTGAGCAATGTGCAGGATTTTTACGTATTAAATCCAGCAAAAACCCATTGGATAATACAGCTGTCCACCCTGAAAGTTATGCAATTGTGGAGCAAATAGCTAAAGATTTGAACTGCTCTATTCAACAGTTAATTGATAATAAAGACCTACAAAAATCGATTAATTTACAAGCCTATGTAAGTGATGCGATTGGTCTCCCTACTTTAAAAGATATTATCAAAGAATTGGATAAACCAGGCTTAGACCCTAGAGGAACCGCTAAATCTTTTGAGTTTTCGAAGTCCGTTAAAACAATTGATGATTTGAATATTGGTATGGTATTACCTGGGATAGTGACCAATGTAACCAATTTTGGAGCTTTTGTAGATGTTGGGGTTAAACAAGATGGGCTGGTACATATCTCACAATTGGCAAATAAATTTGTCAAAAATCCTGCAGATGTGGTGAAATTACAGCAGCAGGTACAGGTAAAAGTGGTAGAAGTGGATAAGGTTAGAAATAGGATACAGCTGTCTATGAAAGACGTATAGGAAAAAAGCTGAAGTAACGGGCCGTACTTCAAATCATAAACCTAACTAAAACTAAATACGTGATGGACCTACATGACTCCCGTCAGGGTAGGTGTAAAATTTTTAGTTTCTGATTTTTAGCCACTTAATCAAAGTTTTGAGTACTAGAAACCTATCTCCATTTTCCATATAACATTATAAAAAATAGCAATATACCGAATTAAAAATTGACAAATTCATCCAAAACAAAATTATACCTTAAAAATAAAAACGCCTTTAATTTATGGATTAGATTTGCGGATAAACTTTTTAATTCCACTAATTTTGTTCCACATTATTTTACTTACCCGACTTTATTATTTCAATATAACCAAAAGCAAAATACATCACAGCTGACTGTATTTCAGATATTTACAAATCCAATCAATTAAACTATAAATAAAATTATTATTCATTTAGGATTGGATATACACAAAACTTTCTTCTATTCTGGGGAAGAAGTATTTAACATTTATTAGATAAAGATTAGCTAATTTAATACAAGCAGATTCCTGCTTATCATTAGCTATTCTTAACAAACAAAACGATTATGCAAAGTTTAACGGAAGTTACCGCTCAGGTAGCCTCAAATGCAGAGGCCATCCAAGGGCATATCAATGCCATAGACACTGTTTGGGTGGCCATTTGTGCAGCGCTTATTTTCCAAATGGAGGGTGGTTTTGCACTCTTAGAAGCAGGTTTTATTCGGTCTAAAAATACGATGAGTATTATCGCTAAAGTAATGATTGATATTATGTTTGGTGGTTTGGCTTTTTTCGTAGTTGGATTCGGAATTGCTTATGGTGAGTCTAATGGTTATTTTGCCTTTGATATGGGTATTACTGACCGAGATTTAGGACTCACTGTCTCCAATAAATTATTCTGGTTTATTCAAATGGGCTTTGCTATAGCGGCGGTCTCTATTGTATCCGGTGCATTGGCAGAAAGAATGCGGAATTGGGTTTATGTGGTCTTTGTGGTGCTTTTTTGCGCCATCTTGTATCCACTAGCTGCCAATTGGGTATGGAATCCTGATGGCTGGTTAGCACAAAAGGGGTTTAATGATTTTGCGGGTTCGGCTGCAGTTCATGCTATGGGTGGTTTTGCAGCCTTGGCTGGAGCAATTGTTTTAGGACCTAGAATTGGGAAATATAATGAGGATGGCAGTATCAATGCTATTCCTGGTCATAATTTACCTTTAGCGGCTACCGGCGCGTTTATTTTATGGTTTGGATGGTTTGGCTTCAATCCTGGCTCTACGCTTGCTGCTGTAGGCAATTGGGAACTTATTGGAACTGTTGCAACAAATACTTTCTTGGCATCTGCTGCGGGTGGTGTTGCTACGATGATGTATACTCGGTTACGTCATGGTGTGGTGGATATTACGATGGTAATCAATGGTGTTTTAGCAGGTTTAGTAGGGATTACAGCGGGTTGTAATGTTGTAGACCCTTGGGCTGCGATTGTCATTGGTTTAGTTGCTGGTATTTTAGTTGATATTGCCGTCATTACGATTGATAGAATGCATATTGATGACCCAGTAGGTGCCGTAGCTGTGCACGGCGTAAATGGCGTCTGGGGAACGTTAGCGGTTGGGCTTTTTGCCGCAGAAGGCGGATTATTTACAGGCGGTGGTGCCAGCCAATTTATTGTCCAATTAACTGGCGTGGCAGCGATTGCCATCATGTCTTTTATCATTACATTTAGTTTGATGAAAGTTTTAGATATGACTATGGGTATCAGAGTGAGTAGAGAGGAAGAATTGGCAGGTATTGATGCTGCTGAGTTTGGTGTAGAGTCTTATTCTGAGTATGAATAGGTAATGAATTTAAAATGCCTGCCTGTCCGGTAGGCAAGTAAAATTTAAAGTACTAGTGGCTGCCATCTAAAGGATCGCGTAAAAAAAGCAATTGAACTAAAGAGATGTGAGATTTTGATTATTTTGCTTACAATTAAAAACTGGTATTTAACAAGTTGGTCGTTTTAATTTTCTCCGAATGTTATAAATGACTGATTTTTAAACTTTTAAAAATGAAAAAAGTAGAAGCTATAATAAATCCATCCAAGTTAAAGGATGTACAGATTGGTTTAAAAGCCGCAAATATTCCTTGTATGACGGTTATGAATGTCAAAGGAACTGGTCTGCAAAAAAGTTATTCTGAAGTTTATCGAGGTACAGAGAAGTCTAATATTTTGAGAAATAAAGTATTGATAATCTGTGTTATTAGCGATGAGAATTTAGACAAATGTATCAACGTTATTCTGGATAATGCATCAACGGGAAATGTTGGTGATGGAAAGATATTTGTCTATGATGTCATGGATGCTATTCGGATTAGAACTCGGACACGTGGTGGAGAAGCAATTAAATAGTGATGAATGATGTAATGAATTCGTCGAACACCGAAAACGTTTGCTGTTTGACGAATTCATCATTTATTGTTTTACAACGAAGGAAATAAAAATAAGTCATCTACAAAATTTTGGGGCTTAAAAGCTACCCAATTTTCTGCTTCGTATTGTAAGCGGTCTTCAATGATTTTTAAAACAGAGGCATTTACCCCTAAACCAATATGACTGCCTCTTACTTGGATATTTTGGTGAATTGCCGTCTCCTTTTTTTCCACACAAACCTCCCAAGATACCACCCCGTCTTCTTTAGAATAAATAGCTGTCGTTGGGACAGGGGCTGGCTTTGGTAAATCTTTTAATAAATCTGGGTCTAAATCCACCACTCTTTTCCCTCCAGAAATCAAATTATACACCCAGGAAGCATTATTTGGTGCCGCTATATCTCGAAAAGGAGAACCTAAGGTAATAACTTGGCGAACCAAGTGTGGTTTCCCTTTTGCTAATTGTCTTGCTAGCACCCCTCCTAAACTCCATCCGATGATGCTTATTTTACGACCATATTCTTCATAAATTTCTTCTAATTTTAAGAATAATAAATCTAAAACTTCCACTTCTCCTTTATTTCTGCCTAATTCCCAGGCAATCGCAGTATAGCCCTTATCTTGAATAAACTTTCTAAGGACCTTGGTAGACTTATCCGAAGCCATAAAGCCTGGTAATACTAACACAGGATGTCCATCTCCTGCTACTGATTTACTCGTAAATTTTCGGAAGGGTAAGGATAAACCATATTCGGTAAATGCTCTTCCAATTTCTGTGGTTAACCAAAATATAGAGGGTTTACTCATATCTGCAAAACTTTCAATTGTATTTGTCATAGGTTCTTAATATAGCACACTTTAAAGGTCGATTCCAAATAAAAATCTAAATTATTTCTACAAACAAATTTATATTCTAATTTATTACACCTTAGGATACTAAGTTATGCTTTTTTTACTTTAATAAAAATAATATCTGTTTTTAATTAAAACAAGTTTTTGATATTAAGGTTTAATAAACTATTGAAAATTAGTATTTTCGTACTAAAATTGACATAATTTAAATTTTATCCAATTTTCTAAGTAGTTTGTAGCTTTAATCGAATTTTAAGAATGCTTAGGAACGTAGTAGGTAGAGATTACAATGGGAAAAAAAATTGTAGGGTATCGATTTTAATCATTTCTAAGTCATAAAATCGCACTATGCGGTAAAATTAGCGAAATTTCGCTATTTATTTCTCATTTTTAGAAAAAAAATTGGATGCATTTGAAATTTGCCTTTAAGAGAGCCATTATCCCTATAATTATCGTGGGACGATATGGTGTTCAAACTTATATTTAGCAGTTGTTTAACAACTATTGCAAAATCCATTTACGCTCAAAAAATTGACAAAAAAATAAATATATGAATTCCTATTACTTTACTGAAGAGCATGAATTATTCCGCCAATCTTTAAGAACTTTTCTTGAAAAAGAAGCCATTCCTAATATTGACAAATGGGAAGAGGAGCGTAGAACCCCCAGAGATATTTGGAAAAAAATGGGCGATATGGGCTTTTTAGGACTTTCCTATCCTGAAGAATATGGTGGTATGGACCTAGATTTTTTCTATGATGTGGTCTTTAATGAAGAGTTAGGCCGATGTAATTCTGGTGGTTTTGCAATTACTCAGCAAGTAGTGCAATATATGTCTGGGCCTTACATTTTAAAGTATGGTTCGGATGCTTTAAAGAAAAAATATTTACCAGGAATTATAGCTGGGGAACTCATTTCCTCTATAGGCATTACGGAACCTGGCGCGGGTTCTGATGTTCAGAATATCCAAACAAAAGCAATTAGGGAAGGAGACCATTATATCGTAAATGGTTCAAAAACCTTCATTACCAATGGGGTCTATGGTGATTTTGTGATTGCGGTAGTGAAAACTGACCCTAGTCAAGGTGCAAAAGGGGTAAGTCTTTTGGTTATTGAACAGGCAATGGAAGGTGTTTCTACTAGAAAGTTAAAGAAATTGGGTTGGCACTCTTCTGATACGGCTGAGTTGAGTTTTGATAATGTCAAAGTTCCTGTAGAAAATTTGGTAGGAGAAGAAGGAAGAGGATTTTACTACCTCATGAATGGTTTGCAATTAGAGCGAATTTGCGGGCTTCCTGCTGGTATTTCGGCTATGGAATCTGCTATTGAAAAATCGCTTCAATATATGTCTGAAAGACAAGCATTTGGTAAATCTATTAATCGATTTCAAGTTTTAAGGCACCGAATTGCCCAAATGGCATCGGAAATTGAGGCTGCGAAGGCATTTACTTACACCTGTTCCAAAATGTATCAAGACGGCATTTATGATGTGAAGCTTTGTTCGATGGCAAAGCTATTAGTTTCCGAACTATCCGAAAAAGTGGCTACTCAATGTCTACAATTTTTTGGCGGTTATGGATTCATGGAAGAATACCCAATGGCTCGTATGTATAGAGATGTTCGGGTGGGTACCATTGGAGGTGGTTCGTCTGAAATTATGCGGGGAATTATTGCCAAAATGCTGATTGACGATGTAGGCTATAAAGCTGCTCCTCGTACGGATATAGGAAAACAAGCCAGTAGTGGTGCTATTGGTCTCAGTAAAAAAGTTTCTGCCTCTCCGAGTCCGAATACAAAAGGTTCTGCTGCCTCTTTAGATACCTTAGTCTCAGGTATTCAACAGCAAGCTGCAAATGCACAACCACTCGGTAAGACTTTGAAGTTTGATATGGGAGGTCAGCAATTATTCATTGATGGCACCGGGGACGCTAACGTAGTGACGACTAAAGATGATAGCGCAGATTGTACCGTAAAAGTTACTATGGCTGATTTTCAAGCATTGGTTAGCGGGAACTTAAACCCTATGTCTGCCTTTATGAGTGGAAAAATTCAAGTGGATGGCGATATGGGTGTGGCGATGAAATTACAAAATTTATTTGGATAGCTTTTTTTAGTGGTAAGTTGTGAGTGGTAATTGGGCACTAACTGAATCTTTCTTAGGTATAAAAATATAGAACACCTTTGACACTTTGTGTGACAAGGGTGTTTTTTTTATAAGGCACCTTGTTGAGCCAGCGATGAACAGTTCTAGAATATTGTAAAATTTTAATTTAAAATTGAAAATAACAAATCTAAAAGCCGCCCGCTCAACAGGCATTCGGGTTGGTTTAAAAGTAAATCGAGCGTTATCAAAAAATAACCTATACAGCAACGGGGTTAAATTTTCATCTATTTACCAAAAAGGCAGGCATTTTAGATTAAAAAAAAATTAGAATTGTTCAGCCCTGCACTGTTGGACTAAATTAACATTGCTTCTGTCTTCAGCTTTACTATAACATTTTGACTTGTTATCAAACTCTTGTGAAAAATTTGATACTTTTGTAAAACTTTGATACCACCTCCGTTAAAATTTAAGGTCTAATTTTTGCCTCCTAATAAACAGATTAAAAATCAGAATCGCTTAACTATTTGATAATGAGAAAGATATTCCTATTTCTACTATTCGTTATTTTACAACATTTTGCTTTTAGCCAAAAAAACTTGGCGCTTCAATCAAATGTTACCTACTCCCAAAACCTAAGTGATATTTGGGGATATACGGATAGTGTTGGTAATGAATATGCTTTGGTTTGCTTGCGAGCTGGTGTGGCTATTGAAAATATTACAGACCCTACTAATCCACAAAATGTGGCGATTATTCCAGGGCCTGCTTCGACTTGGCGAGATGCTAAAACGATTGGTCATTTTTCTTATTATATCAATGAATCTTCTGGTGGTTTGCAAGTTATCAATTTAAAAAACTTGCCCAATGCACCAGATTCTACGGATAGCTATTTTTGGACACCTATCATTCCAGGAATAGGTCAATTAAGTACCTGTCATAATATTTATATCGATACCGAAACTGGTTATGGTTTTTTAGCAGGATGTAACGTCAATAATGGCGGAGTTATCATCATCGACTTATTTACCAACCCAGGTAATCCTACGTTTGTAGCTGCTGCTGCTGCTGTCTATGCCCATGATGTGTATGCAAGGGGTGATTTTATATACACCTCAGATATTTATGATGGTGCTTTTGCGATTCAGAATATCGCCAATAAGGATAGTATTTTTACGATAAGTAGTCAAACAACGCCATTTACCTTTACACATAATGCTTGGTTGTCTGATGATGGGAATACTATTTTCACAACAGATGAACGAAATAATGCACCCGTTGGAGCTTATGACATTTCGGATATGAACAATATTAAATATCTAGACGAATTTAGACCAATTAGCTCTGTCAACACTGGATTGATTCCTCATAATGTGCATGTTAAAAATGACTATTTAATTACTTCTTTTTATACAGAAGGCATCGTAATTACGGATGCTAATCGACCTCAAAATTTGATAGAAGTTGGTAATTATGACACCTTTGATGGTGGCAATGGCAGTTATGGAGGTGTTTGGGGCGCTTACCCTTTTTTCGAATCAGGAACCATCCTTGGCTCAGATAGTGGAACAGGACTTTATGTATTTAAACCCAATTATACGCGTGCTTGTTATTTAGAAGGTGAGGTGAAAGATTCCCTAACGGGTTTAGCTTTGGACGGCGTTACAGTTACCATTGTTTCTGAAGATGCCAATAATGCGATAAGTGCCATTACTGGCGAATACAAAACTGGTCAAGTAACTCCTGGTGATTTTGAAGTTAACTTTTCAAAACCAGGATATACTTCACAAACAATTTCGGCATCCTTAACAAATGGGGTAGTAACGATTGTGAATGTGATTTTAGCACCTGTTGCAGATGTTATAGATAGTATGTCTACGAGCATTCCCATTTTGGAAGGAGTCGAGCAATTTACCGCTTATCCAAACCCTTTTAATGAAAATACAACTATTCAGTTTGAATTGTTGAATTTATTGCCGTCGACTTCCCTTGTCGTTAAAGATATACTTGGACGTGAGGTTTATCAGCAATCTGTGACTCAACCAAAAGGCTATTTAGAATTGGGGCATAATTGGGAAGCAGGAATTTATTTTGTGCAAATTAGGACTGACCAGGCATTAAGTTATCCCTTAAAAATTATAAAAAACAAAAATTAATTTAAGGGGCGGACAATTCTTAAAAAAAGAAAACCTGCCTATGCCGGGCAGTGCATCGTATTTTATTTCAAAATCTAAGATTTTCCTAAAATCATCTTTATTTCCTTTAGTTATCCGCAACTTGGGTTAAGTAATTAGCTACTTTTATACAAAATGCTAAGCAGCAAATAAATAAAATTGGTCGTTGGTTTAAAAAGTCCTTACTTTCGCTTTTTTTATCAAGCAATTTAGACAAACTCTAAAGCCGTTATACTATTAAAAACCTATAAACATGAGATATTTACTGCCTATCCTATTCCTAGGAATCTTCTTCGTTAATTGTAAAAAAGAAGACCAAAACCTTACTTACCAAGAGCAATTAGATATAGATGAAAAAGTAATTGAGGATTATCTTGCTGAAAATAATTTAACTGCTGAAATTGGAGATTTTGGCTTGCGCTATATCATTGAAGAACCTGGTGAAGGCCCCAACCCTACATCTACCTCTACGGTAATCGTAAAATACAAAGGGTATCTTCCTGACGGAACGGTTTTCGATGAATCAGAAGCTTTTCAAACCTCTTTAAATGGAACGTCCCTTATTAGTGGTTGGAGAATTGGTATTCCTTTATTTAAAAAAGGAGGAAAAGGTACTATTTTTCTTCCATCTAGTTTAGGCTATGGGGAGTTTGGAACAGGTGCAACTATCGGCCCCAACCAAATTCTTATTTTCGATATTGAATTAATAAATTTTTTATAGATTCATTTTTAGCCATCTTTCCCTCAGTCGAAAAATGTCTCTAATTAAAAACTTTGAACAAACAGCTATTTTAAAATGAAGTATATTTTTCCTATTCTGGCCTTGTGCCTTTTATTCGTCAATTGTAAAAGTGACATTGCAAATCCTACCGTCGACCCAGTTGAGCAATTGGCAGAAGACGTCAAAAATATTGATGAATATCTAGCGGCCAACAACCTCTCTGCTCAGACAACAGCTTCAGGATTACGTTATGTTGTTGAAGATGTTGGTAGAGGTATGCCTATTAATGAAACCGCTTCGATTAATGTACTACTTAAAGGCTATTTTTTAGACGGAACGACCTTTGACCAAACAGCCGAATGTAGTCCAATTACGGTATTTCTACCAGATGTTATTCCAGGATTTAGTGAAGGGATTCAACAGTTTAATACTTGGGGAAAGGGCAAAATATTTATGCCTTCTGCTCTAGCATTTGGACAAAGTGGCACGGCTAATATCCCTGCTAATACCGTCTTGGCTTTTGATATCGAGATTGTGGAACAAAAGGAATTTGACAATACAAAAATTAAAAACTACATCGCTGAAAATAATTTGACTAAAATAGATTCCACACTTTCTGGTATTTATTATACTATTTCTGAAGGTGGTACTGGAGAACATCCCTCAGAAAATGCAACGGTTACAGTCGCGTACAAAGGTTATTTTACGGACGGTAGTACTTTCGACCAATCTGAAGTACCTATTTCTTTTGGCTTAAATGCGGTAATTCAAGGCTGGCAAGAAGCGCTTCCGTTGCTTAAAAAAGATGGTTCGGGTACTTTTCTGATTCCTTCTAATTTAGCTTATGGTGCTGCGGGTTCTGGTAGTATTCCTTCCAATACAATGATAATTTTTGATATCACTTTAGTAGATTTTACGGAGTAGGCTCCTAATCTTAAGTCGGTGGAAAAATAAATTTACTAATGGAAAAAGGTAAATCTATTCTTTCAAATTTCCTTAGAAATGAGGTTATATAATAAAAGGGATTATTATACTGATAATAATCCCTTTTATTATTAGACTTTTTACCCGATAATAAATACTCCTTTGAAAATGCCTTTTCTCGCTATTTTTGCTTGAAAAATAAGTCCATAGCTTGGCTATGCATTGATTTTTTAAGCCAAAATAGCGGAAAAAATCAAATTTCTTAGTAGCACATCTTATCGAGCAACAAGTCTATTTTAAAAAGTCTCTTCTTAATAATTGCTTTTTTTACAAATTTTAGCTATATATTTGGAATTGCGGTATTTTTAGTTTTTATTGCGGCAAATCGACAACTCCTATAATTGATAGAATGAAGCGCTCCCCGAATTAAAATATCGAATCACCGACTTAAAAGATACTTATATATATCCAAAGACAAAAGCTTAAATAGAACAAAAAAATAGTTCAAAATAAATACATTTTGAAATTTAATCGCAATCAATCTAACTTGTTTTCCTACCTATAATAAGTAGGGCAATAGGATTTGATTTAATTTTATCATTCCAAAATCTTTTCCTATCATGAAAAGAGTGCAAATAAATTTAGAATTTATTTTTCGTGCTTCGCCGACTATACTTTATCGATTTATGACTTCACCTTCCACTTTAATTCGGTGGTTTTGTGATGAAGTTGATATTACTGCAGACGTTTATACTTTTGTTTGGGAGGGCTCCGAAGAAGTGGCTAACTTAATCGATGACATTGAAGACGAACGCCTTCGATTTAAATGGGTTGATGCTGAATCTGAAGAAGAGTATCTTGAATATAGAATGCGTAAATCTCCTGTAACAGGAGAAACCGTTTTAGAAATTACTGATTACTGTGACGAAGATGAAGTTAGCGATACGCGCCAACTTTGGGAAGCACAGATGAAGCAATTGAAGCAAGAAACTGGTGGATAATTCAATTTCCACTGCTTTTATTAAATAGTTATTGGTTATCTTAAGATAACCAATAACTATTTCCCTTTCTTATAGATTTAATAAGCATCTATTAATACCCAAATCATTAGCGCAACTCCGATAAGGGCCATTAAGCCCCCAATCAGCGAAAAGATACCTCCTAATATTGGCAACACCCCTAAAATGGTCAGTAGTAAGCCACCCAAAGCGATTAAAGCTCCTAACTTAAACGTTTCATCTTCCCATACACTTCTTCCTGCTTCTGCTTTTTGAATGCCTTTCTTGGCCAATTTTCGTTTAATTTTCTTTATCTTCTTATCCAACTTGGCTTCTTTACGCTCTAGCTTCTCTTGTGCTTTCTGTGCCTTTTTAGTCGCCTTAATAGAAACAACCGCTTCTTGCTGAACTGGCTTTGTAGGCATCGTATTTCCTACTGTGCTACTTAAAAAAATGAATAAAGTAAATAACAAAAGTGATTTCTTCATACTGCTTTTTTTTGTAAAAAATTAAATAGACCTTGTTTAAGAATGATTGATTGAGGTTCGTTTTTCTAGCTTTTATAGCCAATTATATGGTTTTAACCAACTTTGTACTCTTAGTGAATTCGAATGCTCTTTTTCTAGGACTGATTAAAACAAGGAAGCGCCTTCTTCCCCAACCAAGCTACCTATTGCAACGCCCATTCCTCCTAATCGAACCGCTATGCCAATATGCGCTCCATGTTTTTGTACAATTGGGGATTTCTGATTGCCTACTCCCAAAATACCACTCCAGCGATGAGCAATGGAAATCCTTTGATTCGGCAAAATTACTTCTCTTAAAAATGTTTCTAAGGTATTTTGAATTAATGGAGTTAACCCAAATTCATCGGTAGTTTCCGCTTCTTTTGCCCTATTTCTTGCCCCACCTAACAAAATTCGATTTTCATAATTTCTAAAATAATAATAGCCTTGCTCAAAATGGAACGTCCCTTTTAAATGCAAATTGGGTATTGGTTCCGTAATCAATACTTGGTTACGCGCAGGTTGTAAAGCGGTATCCGCTAATAATCGTTTGGTTAAGCCGTTGGTTGCGACCAATACTTTTGCTGCTGTGATGGTTCCGCCTTGCGCTATTTGTAAGTTCACTTCATCTTTTGTTTCTGCTATTGCTTGAACGGTTACCCCCGTTAATATTTGAATCCCTTTTTCGTTGGCGATATAACGCAAACGTTCCATCATTTTTGCTGGATTAATTTGACCTTCCGCTTGGTTAAATAAGACGTTTTTTACTTTTCCAAATCCAAACCGTCCTATATTCTTTTCTACCCTAAACGTCTGTGGTTGCCCTATAATTTTGGCTAATTTTTTATTTAAATATGGAATAGCAGCACTGCATTTTTCAACCTCTTTGCTATTGTCTAAAAACAACTCATACCCTCCAAATGACTGATAATCAATGGCTTCATCTCCACACCTTGCTCTTAATCGTTCTAATCCTTCCCATCTTTTTGCTACTAATGATAAAACTGGGGACTCCCCCATCGTTTCTAAATCTTCCAATAATTCGGATACACTACCGAAACATGCAAAACCTGCATTCTTAGTACTTGCGCCTGATGGAAAGACGCCTCGTTCCAATACGACCACTTTAGCGGATGGGTACTTTTCTTTAAAGGTAATTGCTGCATTTAAACCTACAATTCCGCTTCCTATGACCGCAAAGTCTAGCCCTTCCAAATAAGTCGACTTTTCCCAAAAACTTAGGTTTCTTAGCATAAAAAAATTATTGAAATAGCTGTCTCCTTCTTCAGAAATGAAAAATTTAAAAATACCCTTAAAAAAAGTTAATACTTTATCAAAAGTAGACACTTTGGGCTGAAATTTGAATAGCTATATTTCCTTGGGTAAAAAAATTTATATTTGTGGCGAAAATAGTAATTAATTTTAAATTAGCTAAATAACTCAAATTGCAGAAATTAGCACTTAAGGTAGGCATCAGAAGAACCTTCTTAAGTTTTAGCCTTCTGCACAAAAAAAATATCATGATTCAAAGAATCCAATCCGTCTTATTATTATTAGCTGCTGCGGCTGTTTTTGCATTATTCAAACTGCCTTTTGGTTCATCTGATACTGCAATTGCGGCCTCTACCTTATTTAATGATGGTGTTTTTACTATTCAAGACCACGTTGGTCTTTTAGGCCTTTTTTGTGGTGCAGGTGCACTTGCTTTTGTCGCTATCTTTTTATTTAATAATCGAAAGACTCAGTTGACTTTAAGTCGAATTTCTATCATTGCGAATATCATTGGAATTATTTTCGCGGTGGTCCTTTTTATGCAAGATAGCAACGCAATGGGCGCAGCTACGCCAAACGAAGAATTGGGGCTAGGATTGCCTGTTTTATCTATCCTCTTTGCCGCTTTTGCTATGCGATTTATCAATAAAGACGAAAAGTTGGTAAAAAGTATGGATAGATTAAGGTAAACCATTAAATTTGGTTCAAAATCTCTGTGAATGAACCAATTAAAGTACCTCTTTTTATTCTATTTGTGCTTTTCCTATATTACGCTTTCAGCACAAGAAATTCCTTTACCGGAGCATCCTAGACCTGATTTTGAACGGTCTCAATGGGAAAACCTTAACGGTGATTGGGCTTTTGCCTTTGACCCCAAGGATATTGGTCTGAAAAATGCTTGGCAGAACGGACAAGATACTTTTGACCAAAAAATAACCGTTCCGTTCCCTTGGGGTTCTGAACTCTCTGGTGTATCTGATGATGCAGATATTGGTTGGTATCAACGTCCTATAAGGGTCAGCAAAAACTGGAAACATAAACGGACCTTTATCACCATTGGTGCTTCCGATTGGCATACGACTGTGTGGTTAGATGGTCAATTATTGGGCACCCACGAGGGTGGTTATGTGCCATTTTCTTTTGAATTGACTGATTTTGTTAAATACGGCCAAGCTCAACAATTAGTCATTCGAGTAGATGATGCTAGAAGAGATTTTACGCTTTATGGCAAACAAGGCTATGGGAATGCTAGAGGCATTTGGCAGACTATTTATCTGGAAGCTAGAGGCGAAAATTATATTGATGCAGTACATTTTAGTCCAAATATTGATAGCAATTATGTAGCGATTACCGCCTATTTGGAGACGGATGCGCTGACAGATTTACCTCTCAACATTTTCATCAAAGCCAATAGTCAACCTATTGATTATCAGATGACTTTTCCGAAAGGCAGACGAAAATACACCTTTATTATTGATATTGCTAAACCACGACTTTGGTCCCTCAAAGACCCTTTTTTACATGAGACAAAAATCAAAATTGGAACTGACGAAGTGAAAAGTTATTTTGGTATGCGGAAAATTTCTGTCATGAATTTACCGAATACTAAAATCCCTTATATTGCTCTTAATAACGTTCCCATTTATTTGCAATTGGCATTAGACCAATCTTACCATCCTGAAGGATTTTATACCTTTCCTAGTGACCAATTTATAAAAGAAGAAATACTTAGAAGTAAGTCAATTGGCTTAAATGGTATTCGTACCCATATTAAAGTAGAAGTGCCAAGAAAACTGTATTGGGCAGATAAATTAGGCTTGCTTGTTATGGAAGATTTACCCAATAGTTGGGGCGAACCAGATAAACGGATGCAAGATGAGTCAACTTACACGCTGAAAGAAATGATTAAGCGGGACTACAACCATCCTTCTATCTTTTCTTGGGTGGTGTTTAATGAAACTTGGGGCCTATTTACCAAAACTGGAAAAGAAAAGTCTGGCAAACCAAAATATGAATACTTACCCAGTACTCAAAACTGGGTGGCTTCTATGTATTATTTAGCCAAATCCTTAGACCCAACTAGATTGGTAGAAGACAATTCGATTTGCTGTGGAAGAGGACATACTGAAACGGATATCAATTCATGGCATGTTTATTTACCTGGTTGGGAATGGGATGATTATTTAAAAAACCTTACGGACAATACCTACGAAGGCAGTTCTTTTGACTTTGAAGATGGTTTTGTACAAGGCAAGCAACCCAACATCAACTCTGAATGTGGCAATGTTTGGGGCTATTCGGGTAGTACAGGTGATGTTGATTGGAGTTGGGACTACCATAGAATGATTAATACTTTTAGACAATATCCTAAAGTCGGTGGCTGGTTGTATACCGAACATCACGACGTCGTTAATGAATGGAATGGCTATTGGCGTTTTGACCGTTCTGAAAAACATACTGGTTTGGGGCACATCATGGAAGACATGACCTTAAACGACTTACATTCCCCAGTTTATCTTTCAACGGGTAATGACATCTGTCAAACAGTAGCTGGCGGAGAGAGGATAGAAATCCCGCTATACTTATCAAGTATGACCAATTGGTTGCACGGAGGAGAAGTGGTCATTAAAAGTGAATTATGGCATACTAATTCTATTGGAGAAACCGAAAAAATTGCACAATATCAGGTAGATATTCCTTATACCCCCTTCATGCAAAAGGAATTGAATCCGATAAGATTAACGATGCCAAAAATAGCTGGCGTAGCAACTTTGAAATTAAAGGTTGAAACCAAAAGAGGTAAAGTATTGCATCGAAATTTCATGCATTTTGAAGTCGAATCTGATGAAAAATTGGAGACTAAAGAGATTATTAGCATTGCTGCAAAAGATTTTTCTAATGCACAATGGAGTAAAAAACAATGGGCCGTTTTAGATGGTAAAAAAATAAATGGAGCAGGAAAAGGATTCTTTGAATATACCTTTGATGTGCCTAATACCCCTTCCAAAGATGCTTATTTTTTGATAGAAGTCTCTGCTAAAGAATTATTTACCAAGGATATTGAGGACTATAATAAAAATCAGGATTTCATGAAAGGGTCAAGGGTTTCACCAAGTGCAAATCCTAATTCCTATCCAATGACGGATGAAACAAAATTCCCTTCAAAAATTAATGTAATGATGAATGGACAGGCTGTTTTCTCCACTACTTTAGCGGATGACCCTGCTGACCATCGAGGTGTTTTATCTTGGCACCACCAATTGAAGGACAGAAAATTAAGAGAAGCAGGTTCTTATGGTTATTTGTTGAAAGTGCCTGTTCCAGCGGCTCAATTATCCAGTTCTAAAAATAATGGAACGCCCTTAACCATTCGATTGGAAACGGAAGGAGAAGGCGGTATTGCGGTTTATGGTAGTAATTTTGGTCGGTATATGATAGACCCTTCTTTGGTATTGGAGGAATAAAGTATAATATAAACACAAACACAAACACAAAAATGAACAAACTTAAGCTATTAATTATAATGGTCTTAATAGGTGGTTTTACACCTGTTTGCCAAAGTCAAAGTGAGCTAGCATTAGCATTGGCTCACGGGGAATATATTTGTCCTGGCCATGAGTTTGAAGATAGTCAATTCTTCACTACTTTTAATTCCATAAATAATCAGATAAGTATTTATGATACTCGATTTAAATTGATTCGTCAGCTAATCTATGAACCAACTACCAAATTTAATACCATTCAAATTAGCTATGTGAGCAAAGAATTCTTTGATACGGATGATAAGTTTGAATTTGTTATACAAGCTGTTCAAGCGAATGGAAAATCTAATTATAAAATAATCAATGAAGACAATAAGGTGCTATTTGACAATGGGGAAGATTACTTTTATATAAAAGCAATTGGACAACAAAATTATATAGTAACTAGTAAGTCCGAATTTAACTATAGTGTTACTCCTCCTATCTTAACTAAAACGGATAAGCTATATAAAGTTAATGGAAAATATAGACCTATTCGATGGTAAATTAGCATATCTATTTTTCCAGTCCTAAGCTTTCTTAAAAAGGAACTTAAGATGGTAATGTATCCTAATACAAGGAACTTTTTCCTGAAGTTTACTGTTAAATAGATATATTTTAAACCAAAAATTACTATTTGAGAATATTAGCAATCTCCGACATTCATGGCTGTTTAAATACTTTTAAAGCCTTACTCCGTCAAATTAAATTTTCCAAATCAGACCATTTATTTCTAGTAGGTGATTTTATAGATAGAGGCCCCAATAGCAAAGGGGTTATTGATTATATCTGGGAATTACAAACAACTGGACATAACATCACCTGTATCAAAGGGAATCACGAACAAATGATGCTGGATAGTCTAGTTGATTTGCAACAAGCAAGAAGATGGCTTCATCATGGCGGTTCTCAGACCTTAGATAGTTTTGGCGTAGACCATTTGAAAGAAGTTACCAAAAAGTATATTCGCTGGATGCAGACCTTACCGCATTTTGCAATAGAAGAGGACTATATTTTTGTCCATGCAGGTTTAAACTTTGATATGCCCAACCCCATGGAGGACAAAAATTCTATGCTTTGGATTAGAAATTGGTATTCTGATGTAAATTTTAATTGGTTAGGCAAACGAATTATTGTGCACGGACATACTCCTTTTAAGAAAACTAGTATTGAAGAAATGTTTAGTAAAATAGACCATTTACAGGTCTTAGATATTGATGCAGGCTGTTGTTTTGATTATGAAGGATTGGGGCATTTATGCGCAGTCGATTTGACTAATCGAGCTTTGTATTTTGAAAAAAGGGATTGATATTTTATTTTTTGGTAGAAAAATTAAAGGTTTTCTCAAAAATACCTCTTCCTATCTTTCTGCAAAAAATGAGGAGACACCTCCTATAGAAATATCTTCTCATTTTAGGACTTCATACGCCCCTTATTTACCATTTTACATTCATCATTTACCATTTAAAAACTCACTTCTCCAAACTCTTCACCAATAATCCATTTTTTATCCGAGGCTCAAAATAAGTGGACTTGGGTGGTAATAATTGATGTTTATCCGCCAAAGCCATTAATTCTTCTACTTGAACTGGATAAAGATAAAACCCAATTCTATTTTTATTACTAACCGTAGCTTTTTCTAATCCTCTCAATCCTTTTGTTCCAGCAACATAATCAATCCGCTGGTCAAATCGGACGTCTTTGATATTCAAAATGCCTTTTAAAACTTTTTCATTTAGTAGATGAACGTCCAGAATAATTTTCTTTGCAACAAATTCTTTTAAAACACTTTTCTTCCAAGTTAATCGATACCATTCTCGGTTGATAAAAAGCGTGATTTCGTGCTTTTTATTAGGTTTTGCGGCTTGGTCCAGCGCTGCTATTTCAAAAAGACTAGACAACTTAGCCATAAAAGAGGTAGAGGTAGTTTCGTTTAGTCCTTCAACAACCCTATTATATTCTAATAAGTCCAACTGGTCAGACCCGAATAGCACCACCATTAATTGTTCGTACTTTCCTGCGGTTTCTTTATTTTTTAAGCGCTCGTTTAGTAGTGCCATCGTTGTGGTCCGATGATGACCATCGGCAATATAGGTTGATTGGACTTTTTTATCAAATAACTTTTGTACCTTTTCGATAATGGTTTTATCCGATATTTTCCACAAAATATGTTCTTGTCGGTCTTGGTCAAAATAGGTGGAGTAAAACGGCGGGTTATTTTGTATATGATTGATTATTAGCCTATTAATTGTTTTTATTTTTTTATAAACTAATAAAACTGGCTTTACCAATGCTTTCCTTTGCACCAACAACTGAATCATTTTCTGTTCTTTGGCAGCTAAGGTTTTTTCATGCTTTAAGATATTTCCTTTCTCATATTCACTCAAATCCGTGCAACACATCAAACCTGTATAGGTACGTGTGGCTGACTTTATTTGGTAAAAAAACAATGCTGGCTCTTTAGATTGATTGAAAAAGCCCGCTTTTTTGTACGTAACATACTCTTCTCTTACCGACCCAAAAAAGGAATCTGCTGAAGCTATTAAATCAAAATCTGGATACCATGCCTTAAATGGAAATATCTTCATGTAGTGTGGTGAATTTATAAATCACTATGATAAAGCAAAAGTAGGGAAATTTTATAGTTTCAATTGGTTTCAATCAAATATCTTTGTGGCAATTAAATTGAATCTGACAAAATGATAGTAAAAATATAACTATTGATTCCTTATAACATATGAATATGAATGTCCCTATAGATAATAGAATTGAAGCTTTGAGAGTAGAAATGCAAAAACACCATATTGATGCCTATGTCATTCCCAGTAGTGATGCGCATCAAAGTGAATATGTAAATGACCATTGGAAATCAAGAGAGTGGGTTTCTGGGTTTACAGGGTCTGCTGGTTTGGTCATCATTACTCAAAATCATGCAGGTCTTTGGACAGATTCTCGGTATTTTTTACAAGCGGAAACAGAATTAGCAAATAGCCAAATGGTTTTGCATAAACAAGGGGTTCCTCATGCACCAGAACATAATGCATGGCTACGAGACACCTTGCCAAAAGGAAGTAAAGTAGGGCTTGATGGGAAATTATTCTCGATTGGTCAAATCCAAATCATGCAACGGGTGCTTAACTCAAAAGACCTACAAATAGTAACAGACCTAGATTTAATTCAATCAGTTTGGAAAGACCGTCCCGCACTGCCCAATAATAAAATCTTTGAACACAAGGTAAAATATACGGGACAAAACAGGAAAACTAAATTGACAGCTATTCGAAAAGCAATGAAAGCTCAAGGGGTTGCTTATCATTTGGTAACTACGCTAGATGATATTGCTTGGACTTTTAATATTCGTTGTGACGATATTGATTTTAATCCTTTGGCGATTGCTTATGCAGTTATAGGACTAGAAAATGCATACTTATTTATCAATCCAGCAAAAGTACCTAGTAAAATAGCTACGAAGTTTAAAACAGAAGGCATTACTGTTTATTCCTATAATTATATTGGAAAATTTCTTTTGTCTTTGCCTAAAAACGAACTAATACTTATTAATCCAGCGACGATTAGTGTTTGTCTGGCAGATTTGTTAACCTCTGGGCAAATCAAAAAAGGGCAAACGATTTCTACCTATTTAAAAGCCATTAAAAACCCTACGGAAATTAAGCATATCCGCCAAGCAATGACTAAGGACGGCGTCGCTTTACTACGAATGTACCTTTGGCTACAAGCCCAATTAGATAAAAGGACAGTTTCTGAATTTGAGTTAGGTCAAAAATTGGCCAAATTTCGGTCTCAACAAGGGCTTTATCACGGAGAAAGTTTCGCAGCGATTGTTGGCTATCAAGGAAATGGGGCCATCGTCCATTATAGACCGATGCCCGAAACTTCCGCAAATATAAAAAAGAAAGGTATCCTATTATTAGATTCTGGTGGTCAATACGAAGATGGAACGACAGATATTACCCGAACTTTTGCTTTGGGCAAACCCACTAAAGAACAAAAAAGAAACTTTACCCTAGTCCTAAAGGGACATATCGCTATTGCACGTATGGTATTCCCCAAAGGAACAAAAGGGGTGCAATTGGATGCATTTGCAAGGCAACCACTTTGGCAATACCGGCTTAATTACGGACATGGAACAGGACATGGAGTTGGCTTCTTCTTAAATGTCCATGAACCGCCTCAGGGGTTTGCGACTAGTGTAGCAAGAGGTAGTATGCCTTTTGCACCTGGTATGGTCACTTCCAACGAGCCTGGGTTTTATAAAAATGGAGCTTATGGTATCCGTATTGAAAACTTAATTCTTTGTGTGGAAGATGAAATTAATGAATTTGGCACCTTCTACCGATTCGAAGACTTGACGCTATTCCCTATCGATAAACAGTTGATAGACAGTAAATTATTAACCAAACATGAAATTAATTGGTTGAATAATTACCACCAAAAAGTGTTTAATAGCCTAGCCCCACTTTTAGAAAAATCAGAGGTGCAATGGTTAAAAGCACAATGTAGTAAATTATAAAAAATCTTATTTTCATTGAACAGTTGATGCCAACTCCAACTGAGCAAACAAACACCTCTTTTATGGCTTGCCTTAAATTATTTGCTCACAAAAGAGTTGTCTCCTCAATTGATGTTCGAATAGTCAAAAAAGGCAATTAAAAAAATTATGAAATATAGACGACTTCGTAACGAAGAATTAAAAGAATTAGAACAGGATTTTGTTAAGTTTTTAGCAAGCAATCATGTGACTGCCGATGATTGGGTCAAATTGAAAAAAAATGACCCAGATAAAGTGGAGGATTTAATAAGTATTTATAGTGATATTGTTTTTGATAAGGTAATCGGTAATCTGGAATATCTGGAATTTAAAACACCCCATGACATTAAAACATTTCACTGTCAACCAGATAAGATGGTCTTGATGGGAATAGCTATTTCTAAGAGTGCAGGGGTGGATTTCACAAAAGATTTGACGGCTAAAGATATGATGGCTATCTTAAAAAAATCTAGTCAAGAAATTCAAATTTACACCGCAGAAAAAAATTATAATGACAACCGAGAAAAAGAACTTTTTCAGATGATGGAAAGTGGTTGTTTGATTTCAAAAGATGGTTATTTATTTAAAACTTTAGAACAGTTGAAATCTTGACAATCGACGGATATTAATGCCAATAGTTGCTTAAAATGTAAAAAATCAACATTTTTTCTAAAGAAATTGCTGAAAAATACGGAGATATAAAGAGAAAAACTTATAATTGCCGTTGAATTCCAGCTATTTGGAAAAAAAGGTCGAAAAAAAATTATAAGAACTTAAACTAAAATTTATGAAAACCACTACTTCTTGGATAATATTTGCCCTATTGGCTATAGCCATGCTAATTTTTGGGTGGAAGGGCTGCACAGAAAACAAAGCACGGATGGCTGAAATCGCTGCACTATCTGAAAAGAATACAGCACTAGGCAATGAGTTACAAGACGTATCTGGCCTGAAGGCTAAATTACAAGGTGATTTAGATGCGCTTCAAGCAAAGTACTCTTCTTTAGCAGCAGAAAATGAAGCACTTGAAGGTTCTGTTACTGATGCTCAAAAAGAAATTAAAAGAAGACGTTCTGCTATTTACCGTTTGACGCAAGAGTCAGCGGACAAAGATGGACAAATGGCTTCTTTGAGAGCTCAATTAGATGGATTAATCTCTGCTAGAACTGCTTTGGAAGGAGATATTTCAAATCTTCAAGCTGAAAACGCTGCCTTAAAACAGGAGAATGCCAAGCTTAAAGGAGACTTAGCTACTTCTAGAGAAGAGAAAGCTGCCTTGGCTCGTTTGAATGAAACAATGGAAAAAGATATTTCTGATTTGACTTTGAAGAATTTCAAAGCTAATGGTTTCACTACTGACGTTTTGAGAAAAGATGGTAAGCCAACCAGAAGAAAAGTTTTTGCTAAGAAAGTAAACGTAAGTTTTGACTTAGTAGATGTTCCTGAAGAATACCAAGGTGTAAGAAAGATTTACATGGTGATTACAGATGACCAAGGGGTGCCAATTAAGAAGTCTACGCCAGTAAGTGCTAAGATTTCTGTAAACGGTCAGGAGCAAGATATTATCGCAGTAAGCGAGCAAAACGTGGAAATTCAAGAAAGTCAAAGATTGTCTTTCAACCACGATTTAGAAGAAAAGTTGAAGCCAGGTTACTACCGGTCTTCTATCTATACTGATTTAGGTTTACTAGGTTCTGCTAGTTTCCTAATGCGTTAATCAATTTTTGACGCTTTAAATGTCTCAAGGACTCGTTTGTTCTTGAGACATTTTTGTTTATACGTATCTCATTCAGAAAATACTATATTCTTTACCTATGAAATTACACACATTTATCGGGCTATTAATCATGGCCTTATTAAGTACTTCTTGTATTTCTAAAAAGAAATTTGAAGCGAGCCTTGCTCAACATGAAATAGATAAACAAGGTTTTGAAAATAGAATTTCTATCCTTGATAGGCAATTAAATACTCGAAACCATACCATAGACACCCTCCAATTACGATTGGCTGCTCAAACTGGAGCTAACACGGTACTATTATCGACTCAAGATAAATTATTAGACCGTATTGATGAAGTCCAAGCACAATTGGATAATGAAAAAAAGGGCGCTAGTAACACTTCTCAAAGTTTGAGTTCGACTGTAAAAGAGAAAGAAGGTATCATCCTAGAAAAAGACCAGCAAATTAGTAGAATTCAAGGAGCAATCACCAAATTTGAAGAAGACCAGCAAAAAGTATTAGGAGATTTGAGTTGGGAATTAGAACAATTATTTGCCGATAAACAATCTGTCGATTATGTAAACAATGAAATTCGGATTACGATGGATGAATCTTTACTATTTAGACCAGGTAGTGCTAGAGTGCGGACAGCAGGTATCCAAAATTTGCAAAAGATAGCCGAATTAATTACAAAATATCCTACTTTAAAACTGAATGTTATTGGAAATACCGATAATAAAAAAGCAAAAAATTTTAAAGATAATTGGGACTATAGTGTCATCAGAGCCGCTAATGTCGTCAAGGTCTTAACTAAAGAATATGAACTACCTCCTAGTCGTGTATTAGCAGCTGGGAAGGGCGAATTTGCACCTAAAGCTTCTAATCAAACGAAGGAAGGTCAGGCTACTAATCGAAGAATTGACTTTGTCATTATGCCTCGATTTGATTTAGTAGTAAAAGATATTAAGAAAGAGCTGAAATAAGTGGTAAGTGGTAAGTTGTGAGTTGTCAAGTATGACTTACCATTCACAACTTACCACTTATAACTAATAACAACTTATATTTTATGAAACCATTCTATCTCCTACTCTTCCTCTGCTTTGCAGCAAACATATCTGCTCAAAACCAATTAACCATCCCACCAGAAACGGATGTTAGATTATATGATATAGCGGAAGCCCCTTCTCCTGCTAGAATCGAGCAAGATATTCGAACCTTAGTTGGATTTGGTACTAGAAATACCTTATCAGATACTTCTTCTGCTACCCAAGGTATTGGGGCAGCTAGAAGATGGATGCACGCAGAGTTTGAAAAAATTTCTGCTGCTTGTGGAGGTTGTTTAGAAGTATCTTATCAATATCATCTTGTTCCCGCAGAAGGGAATCGGCGAATTCCAGAAGATACTTATATTGTCAATGTGGTTGCTATTCAAAAGGGCACTCAAAACCCTAATCGATACGTGATTATGTCTGGGGATATTGACTCTAGAATCTCTAATTCCACAGATGCAACGGGTGATTCTCCTGGTGCTAATGATAATGCCTCTGGACTGGCAGGAACCATTGAAGCGGCAAGAGTTTTAACTAAATATTCTTTCCCGAATAGTATTGTTTACGTTGGTCTTTCTGGTGAGGAACAAGGATTGTTTGGTGGCAAAGGAATGGCTGCTAAAGCAAAAGCAGACGGTTGGGAGATTATCGGTATTTTGAATAACGATATGATTGGCAATATTCATGGAATTGATGGCGTCATTGATAATACGACCTTTCGGGTTTTCTCTGAACCTACTCCTATTACAGATGATGAACGGATGCGTATTTGGCATCGATTTTATGGTGGAGAAGTGGATGGCCCATCTCGGCAAATTGCCCGTTATGTGGACAGGCTGACCGATACTTATATGACCAATTTAGATGCGATTATGATTTATCGACTAGACCGTTTTGGTCGTGGTGGTCACCATAAACCCTTTAATGATGAAGGCTTCCCCGGGGTGAGAATCATGGAGACCCACGAAAATTATAATCGCCAACACCAAGATATCAGAGAAGAAAATGGAATTAAATATGGTGACGTCATCGAAGGCGTCAATTTTGAATATGCTGCGAAATTAACAGGCGTCAATGCTATCACTTTAGCAGGCTTGGCTTGGGCGCCTCCTACCCCAACTAATGTCATGATTGGTGGTGCGGTACAACCTTCGACTAAATTAAGATGGGACAAAATAGACAATCCTAATATTGCAGGTTATAAAGTCTATTGGAGGGATACGACTTCCCCCACTTGGCAACATTCGCGTTTTGTCGGAGATGTTTCTGAAGCTACTTTAAAAAATATTGTTATAGATAATTTTTTATTTGGTGTGGCTTCGGTTAGTAA
>CALJVJ010000029.1 GCA_937974625.1 uncultured Saprospiraceae bacterium | reverse complement strand
TTAATGATGGAATTGGTAGGAGATTACTCAGAGAATCCTTTTGAAGGTTTGGGCAATGATATACCGATGCATTCGCTTTGTCGAGTCATCGAAATTGATTTAAAGCAGATGTTAGGTGAAACGGATATTCCGCCTCCGATTGAGGCTCAAAATGGGGTGTTGATGTAATTGGACAAATTAATCCCTCGTTCCTTACTTTATTATTTGGGTATATAATTATTTTCGAATTATACTTTGAAAGCTGTTGGAAATTATGTTGTTTAAAATTCCAACAGCTTTTCAATTAGACCAATGTCTTGATGCCTTCTTCAAATGAAATCACATTTTTGTAGCCTAATTCTTTCCTAGCCTTACTGTCAGATACAGAAAATTCTTTTGCCATTAATCTTATCATAAGGGGAGGAACAGGCGGTCGAGATTTTAAACCCAATAATTTCCAAATGAATGCACCTACATTTGCTAAAACACTTGCTATCCCAAGCGGTATTTCTCGTTCTCCAGGTTCAAGTCCAAATGCTTTGATAATGGCTGAAAAAGTAGTTCTCATACTTCTACGGTCACCGTCAGTGATGAAGTAAGCTTCTCCTCCTTTCCCTTTGTTAAAGGCCGTTAAGACTGCGGCAGATAAATTTTTGATGTGAACGGTACTTAAAATTTGGTGTCCTCCACCAATCCAAGCCCACTGCCCAGCTTTAACACGGTCTAGTATTTCCGAATAGTGATGATTATTAGGTCCCCAAATAGCAGGCGGGCGAAGCGAGATAGTTGTAAAATTAGCATGATTAGCAGCTAAAACTGCTTTTTCAGCAATCGCTTTTGTTTTTGGGTATAATTCCTTTGGCATTGTTTTATCAGCGGTAGCTTCCGTGACATTTAGGACAGGACTACCTCCAATAACTGGGGCTGCACTAATATAAATAAACCGTTTTATACCATTTGCTTCTGCTAATTGTAATAGTTTTTCTGTGGCGGCTACATTAATGGTATAAAATTTTTCCTTTTCATAGTTAAAGTCCATGTAAGCAGCAGAATGAATCACTACCTCACATACTTTTAAAGCATTCGCCGTTGTATCCGATAAATGAACAAGGTCATCCATGACAGGAGTGGCCCCTATTTTTTTTACTTTTTGTGCAGCGGAATTGGAACGAGTTAGTGCCAATACTTCATGTCCAACCTTGATTAATTCGGGAATTATATTCTGTCCGACAAAACCAGAACCGCCTGTGATAAATACTTTCATTGTTTGATGTTTTTCTTGCAAATATCAATGAAAAGGAGGGGTAGTTATTAGCCGTAAAAGTCAAATGGTTGTCCCTAAAAGGCAGAATGTAGGCTGGCAGAAGGCAGGATGTTAAAAGCGTTTTTATAGGCATTAGTAAATTTTGAAGGATGGGAATAGCCCAATTCGTAACTTACTTCACTAATTGATTTAATACCTTTTTGAAGTTCTAATTGAGCATAGTTCATTTTTATTTTTTGATGATACTTCATAGGAGGACTTCCAAACATTTGTTTAAAACAGGTCTTGAATTTGGTCATACTCATATTGGCCAATTGAGCTAGTTGTTCAATATTCGGTACATTTTGAGCAGTCGGATTTCTCAATTGGGCAGCTGCTATAAATAAGCCTTGCACATCATCAGGATGCAATTGCGCATATTTTTTTCTGGGTTCTCGTTGTTTTAGTTTTTCTATAAAAATGGATAAAAAACCGAGTAGCGCACCATGTCTTTTCAAAAGATTATGTTCTTGATGGAGTGCATTTGAAAGAAGGTACTCTGATTGACTATCTAAATCCTCGTAAATTAAGGCATTTTTGGTTTTAGGAATAATAGATAACTCCTTTGATAAATAGGTTGTTAAAAACGATTTTGGAAATCTAATAAGCACCATTTCAATGATATTGCCTGCTGGATTAACATTTTCAACGCTAGTTTGAGGGGTATAAAAAAGAATACCGGAAGGTAGATGTTTTTGAAGCTTTATAGGTAGATTATTGACCGTTTTTATATTGGCATTGGCTGCTAAATTAATGTTGAGTAATAACCAATCGCTATCAGGAGGATTAAAAGAATTTACTTTTATAGCAGGATTTATAAAACAGTTAAAATAATAAAGTTCTAATTGGCCTAAAAAGGAGTGAAATCGAATAAAACCTTTTCCCAAAGAAGTATCTAGTAACATCTGATTATCATAGACCTCAATACCTAGTTGTTCCGCAAACTGTTGCATGATATTCTGTTGAACATCTATCGTGAAATTTAAATATGGAGTAGCTAGAACCATAGGTTTATAGACTTTTGTAAGGGAAACAGCTAATTATTTTAATTGTTGCAAGAGGGACTGTTTACGCTTTAAGAATGTCAATTAATTAATTCAAGTTGCGGACAATTCCTAAAGAAAGGAAATGCGTTGAATTTCAATTCAAAATCAAAGATTTTTCTTAAAATTCGCCTTATTTCCTTTCATTGTCCGCAACTTGGGTTAATTAACTACCTTTAATACCTCATCAAAAAAGATTAGATATGAATATTTCTAAAATACTCTATTGGTTGACCACCGTATTATTAGCTTTATTATTTTCTTTTTCTGCTTATATGGCTTTGACAGGAGGGGAGCAATATATGGAAATGTGGAGAGGTTTTGGCTACCCAGATTATCTACCTAAATTATTAGGTCCTTTAAAAGTATTAGCGGTAATTGGTTTATTAATACCTCGTACTTCATTTTTAAAGCATTGGGTGTATTCAGGCTTAGCATTTGATTTATTATTAGCCATTTTAGCGCACCAAGCCCTTGGAGATAGTATAACTTTACAATTAGTAGGTATGGGTTTGTTGTTTACCTCTTATTATTTGTATATGAATAAGATGGACTTTAAGCCACTGATAGGGTAGCGTAAACTAAAAAAGCGCTTCCTAAACCTTTAGTCTAGGAAGCGCTTTTTTAGTATAAATCAAGGAACAATTCTACTTTTTCACTTTAGCGACAAAGTCCGCACCAGCTTTTGCGTGAAATCCAGCCTTTAAGGTTATTCCTTCATCTGCTTTAACGACAACGGCTTCTTTTTCAGAGATTACAGCATTAGTAGACACAAATTTAGCCGCGGAGGAATTAGTAGTTGATGCCACAAAATCGCTACCAGCTTTGGCATGAAATCCAGGTTTTAAGGTAATACTATTTGAGGCATTATATATAGTAGCTTCTTGATTATCAATTACTTCTGATTTTGTTAAATCTATTACGGTTGTTGCTGACTTATTAGAAGTTGCCACAAAACTAGCTCCTGCTTTAGCATGGAAACCTGGTTTTAAGGTAATTGAATTTCCTGCTTCATAAACAAAAGCTTCTCCCTTATTAATAACTTTCCCTGTAACTATTTTTTCTGCAGACGTTAACACGGCAGCTATTGGATTAGCGATAGTAGCCGTTATTTCTGTTGGGCTCATTTTTTCAGTCGCCGCAATTTGGTTTGGCTCCACAACAGGATTCGTCTTAGTCCTAATTCGAACTTTTGCAGGTTCATATTTAGGAACAGGTCTTTTTTTAGCGACCTTTTTAACAACTTTTGCTGCTGGCTCTGCTATAATTGCTGTAGGAATAGTTTTTTCTTGCTCGATTGGCGTTTCAATTTTAGGTTCGGTGGTTTTTTCTACGACCACTTCCGTAGGTGTGTGGAGTGGCTCTATAGAATTATTATTATAAAAACGAGAACCGATCAAACTTAGGATGAGAAGCATAGAAGCAGCAACTAACCATTCTGTTCTATTTTTTCTAGTTTTCAGTCTTCTAACTATTGCTTGTCGTTGAGCATCAACAGTCTCTGCACTGCCTAGAATCTCTTGTTCAGACAGATTATTTGCCGTAAAATTAATTAATTGCTCGACGGTCTCTGTCGCATTATTAGAAGTAGTGATTTCTTTTTCAGAAAGGGTCTCAGCTGTAAAATTAAATAAAGATTGAGCTGACTGATAAGCTTCGTATTCTTTTTGCAAAACCGTATTTTCTTCCAATGCTTGCTCAAAAATGGATTGTTCCATTTCGTTCATTGTTCCACTAAAATAAGCTTCTATTTTTTCAAAATATATCATAATTCTTTTTAGTCTAATTCTTTTTATTTGCCCTGATTAGCATTTGCTTTAGCGCCAGCCCTTCTTCTGGATATTGCAGGATATAACTGACTATTTTCTTTTTGCCTTTTAAATAAGCATTCCTACAAGCCCCTTCACTTTTATAAGTCGTTTTTTCGACGATTTCTTTGTATTTATAGCCTTTAGCAAATAATAGGATAACCTTGACTTGTTCTGAGTTTTCGGTTATTTCCTGTAGCTTTTCTTTAATAAGGTTCGCTATTTGTACTTCCTCAAAAGCATAAGTATCATTTGAAGCACCTATGCGTTGGTTGGGGAGTAGCGGAAGTGTTTGTTCTTTTTTGGTTTTAGCAAAATGGTCTAAAACACTATATTCTACAACCGTTGTAAAATAACTTTTTAAACGAGTCCCTTCTTTCAGCGTCAATCCTTTTTTTACTCGAGTAATTAGTTTAATCGAAGAATCGGTAAAAATATCTTCCCAAGCTTCCTCAGAGACATTACGATATTTTTTTCGCCAAACCCCTAAAGAATAATGCTTTACATCTTCAAAAAACCACTTTATAGCCAATGGATTACCAGAGTCATCCTGAATAGCAGCAATTATTTGCGCATCAGCAAAGCCTTCGGCATTCATTTTAGAGTTATTAGAGTATTTGGGTGTCAATTTGGTGGTGGTTTTAATAGATTAGCAGCAATAAATTCAGTATTGTCACCAGTAATTTGGAAAAAGTCCATCAAATAATAAAGTGAATGTACTTAAAATTTTTAGAAACACGAATACTAGGTACAGCTGATTCTTTTCATTTTCCTACTTATTTTCATTTTAATTTATACATAATTCCTTAGCTTTAGGTCAAGTAACTAACTTTAGACCGTCAGTTTAAAACTTAATAAGCATCCACTGGCAAAGCCTCCCAACCACGAGGTACTACATAAAAATTACATTGTAGTTCTTAGAAATATTAGTTTTTTATCGGACTATCTATTTAGACAGTTAGATTAAAAATTAACGAATAGCAGTTGTCAAAACTAGGTCTGAAAGCAACGGATACTACTTACAAATAAAAAATAACCAAGATAGAGGCTCAATCGGAGTCATCTAATATAACTATCAAAACAAAACTATGGAATCAACCATTTCCTATTGGCCACTAATGGTCTTATTAATAGGTACTTTATCGGTCGTTTTATTTATTGTCGTTTTTCGGTTGCATGCTTTTATTTCCTTGATGTTGGCAGCTATTTTAGTTGGTATTTTAGGGCAAGCAGCACCAGAAGATGCCAATGCTTGGATATTTGCGGTGGAGAATGCAATGAGGGAATTTGGGGTGACTGCAGGAAAAGTATCTTTTGTCATAGCGATAGCTTCGGTATTAGGAATCGCCTTAACCGAGAGTGGCGCCGCAGAACGAATTGTCAATCAATTGGTCCAAATTTTTGGAGAAGCTCGGGCGGGGATAGCCCTTTTGGTAGCAGGTTTTATTTTATCCATTCCTGTTTTTTTTGATACGGTCTTCTTTTTATTAGTGCCTTTAGCCATCGCCTTAGCCCAAAAGACAGGAAAGAATTTTGCTCTTTTTGTAATGGCGATTGGTTGTGGTGCGGTCATTACCCATTCAGTAGTACCGCCGACACCAGGACCTTTATTAATGACAGAGGATTTAAAACTAGATATTGGTTTTGTGATTGGCGTTGGCATTCTTTCAGGAATATTACCTGCTTTTATTGGGTATAAATACAGCCAAATACAAAATGCAAAAATGAATATATTGCCACCTGATTTCATGGACGATAAAGCAGTAGTAGCAGAGAAAAGCCTACCTTCTTTTGGTGCATCTATTTTACCCATTTTATTACCTTTAGTGCTAATTATTGCTGCTTCTTTAGTCAATATTTTATACGGAGGACGAAATGATAATTTTACACAAGCTATTCAATTTTTGGGGAATAAAAATATAGCTATGTTTCTGGGTTTATTAGTTTCCTTATATTTGTGGGCCAAACATAAAGGGTTGGATTTAAAGGGCTTAGGCGCACAAATGGAAAGGCCATTAGAGATTGCAGGTTTAATTATATTAATCACTTCAGCAGGTGGTGCATTTGGTGCCATGATTCGAAATTCAGGGATTGGTTCGATGATTCAGGAGTTATCGGCAAATGGATTTAGTGTCAATTTAGTGATTATAGCTTGGTTGATGGCGGCAGTGATAAAATTTGCCCAAGGGTCAAGTACGGTGGCGATTATTACGACAGCTGGCATCATGTCGGCAATTATCAGTACCACCACTTTAGCCTATCATCCAATTTATCTATTTTTAGCGATTGGATATGGAGCAATGGTTGGTTCTTGGATGAACGATAGTGGGTTTTGGATTGTTGGAAAATTAAGCGGGATGACCGAAAAAGAAACCTTGCAAACATGGACAGCACTTTTGGCAGTCATTGGGATTGTCGGCGGTATTCAAGCCTTAGTGATGTCCTACGTTTTACCAATGGTTTAAATAAAAAGATAAACAAACATGAAGAATAAGCAAAAGACATTATCTAAGACAGATTACATCCAGTACTTAGATTGTCCAGAGGAATTATGGTTGAGAAAGAACAAACCAGCTGCATTGCCTCCTGTGGATTTGGACCGTCAATATAAGTTGGACCAGGGGAATCTAATTGATGATTTCGCTCAACAGTGGTTTTCGGATGGCTGCGTAATAGAAGATTGGGCAATCAATCCAGCTGATGTGGAATTCCAATTAAAAGCCCAAAATGGGAATATGCTAGCCATTACCGATATAGCAGTTCGTCAAGGAGATGCTAAGACGATAGCACTATTTGAAGTCAAAGCAGCTACGAGTGTAAAAAAAGAACATTATCATGATTTAGCTTTCCAAAGAATGGTTTTTGAAGATAGTGGTTATAAAGTGACTGCGACTTATTTAGTCCATGTAAGCAAGGAATATATCACGAGCAAAGAAGTAGACCATTGCAGCCTGATGGCGATAGAAGATATAACGAAGGAGGTCGAACAGTTAATGGAGGATACCAGAGCTACCGCTCCTATCGTATTGGAATGGATTAATGGAAAAGTACCTAAAAAGCGCATCACGATTGGTTGTAGTAAAAAGCAGAACTGCCCTTTTGTTCAAATGAACTATCCCGAATTACCGAAGTATTCTATTTTTAATATTGCCAGAATAAGCAAAGCTAAAATCAAGAAATTAGTAGGGGCAAATATTTTAGATATTCAGGAGGTCCCTACAGATTTCCCTTTATCCGCCAATCAACGACAACAAGTAGCAATTGCTCAAGAAGATGAGATAGTATTAAAAAGAGGAAGTATTAGAAGGGCCATGAAGAAGTTGGTGTATCCTCTATATTATTTGGATTACGAGAGTTTTTCCTTTGTGGTCCCTCCACAAGCAGGGTATAGGACCTATCAGCAAATGGTTTTTCAATATTCGCTCCATGTACAAGCAAAGCCAGGAGGAAAGGTGAAGCATCATGAATATTTATTAAAAAGTAAAACAGAATCCGTCGAACAGCTACTCAAAGATATGCAGCTAAAGATAGGCGAATCTGGTTCAGTAATCGTTTGGAATAAAAGTTTTGAAAAAGGGAGAAATACAGAGATGGGAAATTTATTTCCAGCTTATGGACCGTTTTTAGATGCTGTCAATGAGCGATTATTCGATTTGCGAGTTCCTTTCCAAAAAGGATATTATCAGCATCCTGATTTTAAAGGAAAAACATCCCTCAAAAGTGTGCTACCTGTTTTAGCGACAGAAGTGAGTTATGATGATTTAATCATCCAAAATGGAATGGTAGCAACCATCAAATGGCACCATGCAACAGATGGGAGAATGGATGAAAAAACACAAGCAGAAACCTTTGAAAATTTACTAAAGTATTGTAAACTAGATACTTTAGCAATGGTGAAAATTATGGAAGTTTTGCTGGAGGTTTAAGCCTTTATCGGTTGAGGGACTCAACCGACAATTATTTTACTCTTCCATTTCTTTGTTTAAATCCAAAGTTTCAATATTTTCTAATAAATTATCTGTTTCTGTCCAATCATCTGCTACTGATTTTTCATTTTTTTTAGGAGCTTCCTGCTTCGAAATAATCCTACTAATTATTTTAGGGCTAGTAGTCTTAGCGACTAAATTAGGTCTACGGCTTCGGCTTCTTGGAGGGATGTCTTTTTTAGCTGTTTTTACAGCCACACTTTTAGTAGTTGTAGGAACAGCCATCAATCGTTTTTTATTAATTAACTTTCCCGTTACCGAGCAAATCCCATAAGATTTATTTTGGATTCTGAGAAGCGCATTTTTTAGGTCTCGATGATGTTTTCTAAGCCGATGTGCCATCGTATCCAAAAGTTGCAAATTAGAACTGCTAGAAGAATCGTCCACCCAATCACTTTGATTCCCTTTATTGGCAGAAGTTTCTGTCAATTGAGCATCTAAAGAATCAAGTTGCTTTTGGACTTTCGTTAATTTAGTATCGATAATCTTTTTAAAGGCGAGTAAGTCCGATTCTGGATATCGAATAATTTTGAGGTCTTTCATAGATTGATGATTTATATTTGTTTAATAGGATTATAATATAGTTTAATATTTTGCACTTATGCAATTATTTAAGATAATATTTTGTGTAATATTTTAAAATAAAGGTTAGAGCGGATAGAAAAAGGCTTGGTTTTAGGGATTGAGTTTCTTTTAGGTAGTTCAATATTACCTAATTAAATAGGAGATTAAAAAGTAATATCTCTGCGTAAGTTCCATTTTTTTTAGGTATGAATTTGATTAATAGGAGCAGCCCATTATTCAATTCATTCATCTAGTATACAATGGCATATTTTTTGTTTTAATTTAATAGCGGAAGCACTCGATAGAAATATTATTTTCCCCCCATAAGTCGAGTAAAAATTTTAGTAGAGAATAGGCACTCAATGTAAGTTGTAGACCATGTCTAGTTTTCCTACCACTAAAAAAATTCCCCATAATTAAATCATTGGAAATGACTAAAACTAACCTCTAATTTTTGTCATAACTTAAGCAAAATATTAATGCCATCTAACTCGCAGAGCCAATTTATAAGTCCGTTTATCCTTTTAATCGAGGATAACAAATCGGATATAAATTTAGTCAAAAACAATTTGGCTCAATCGGGGGTGTTGCGCAACCATTTATCAGCTTGTCAATCCATTAGCCAAGCAATATATTTTTTGAGAGAATATCCAGAATTTTCTACTATCCTATTGAGTATAGCCGTTCCTGATGGAAATGGTTTGGAAGGATTACAAAAGATATTAGCCGAATTTCCCAATAAAATTATCATTATACTAGCAGAGAAGGAACTTCAGCACTTAGGGGTTGCCTGTATAAAGGCAGGGGCACAAGATTTTTTATTTAAGGATTTATTAGAGGTCAGTAGTATTTATCCAAATATTCGATTTGCGGTAGAGCGTGCACAGCATTTTCAGGCATCGTTATCAGAAAAAACGAATAAAGTCAGAATAAATAGTCAACAACTATATCAGGATATTTTCAATAATTCAAAAGACGCAATTTATATCTGTAATTTAGAAGGACGATTAGTAGATTTTAATCAAGCTACGTTTGAATTGTTTGCATTTTCTGAAGAGGAGTTATTAGAAATAGAAGTACATGATTTATTCCAATCCAAAGAAAAGAAGCGAGAATTTTTGTATGCCTTGGTTGCCAATGAGTCGGTTTCTGATTTTCCAATAGGGATTGAACAAAAGAATGGAAAAACAAGGCAATGTTTAATTTCTGCTAAAATGATTAATACACCGGAGTTTACTGGTTATTCAGGGGTTGTCAGAGATATAACAGAGCAACAAAAAGCGAATGATTTAAGAAAAGCAAGAGACATAGCTAGACAATCCGCCAAAATGAAGGAGCAATTCATTGCGAATATTAGCCATGAGATGCGGACGCCGATGAATGCGATTTGGGGAATGAGTAATTTGGTGATGCAAACTAAATTATCTTCAGAACAGCGAAATTATGTAAGCACTATTCAACAATCATCGGAGCTATTGTTAGGAGTGGTGAATGATATATTAGCGATTTCAGAAATCCAAAATAGCCAATTAAAATTTGATTATAAATTCTTTGACCTGTATGAATTATTACATAGTTTATTAAATGTAATCCAATTCAAGGCAGGAGAAAAAAACTTACAATTATTACTTCAAATAAAAGAGGGCGTACCAAGAATAGTCCATGGTGACAAACAGCGCTTAAATCAAATATTATATAATCTAGCGCTAAATGGAATTAAATTTACAGAATCGGGTGGTATTACTATAGATATTGAAAACCTGAATGAAAGCAATGATTTTGTTCAGTTAAAGTTTACGGTCAAGGATACGGGAATCGGCATACCTTCGGATAAGATAGATGCTATTTTTGAAACATTTACCTTGATAAGAGAGCAAGGAATAGAGCAAGAAGGAAAGGGTTTAGGCTTACCAATAGCGAAGAACTTAGTCGAACAACAAGGTGGAAAAATCGGTGTCAAAAGTGAGGTAGGAAAAGGTTCTGAATTCTTTTTTGATTTACTTTTTGAAATAGGAGAAGAAGTATTCCCTGAACCAATACAAGCCAAATCAGCAGCAACGTTGGACAAAGGGGCCATTCGGGTTCTATTGGTAGAAGACCATAAAATGAATCAATTGGTTGCTATCAAATCCTTAGAAAAATATTGGTCGACTAGCGCAATTGAGATAACGGTGGCTAATGACGGTAGGGAAGCAATCAATATTTTGGCAAAAAATGATTTTGATATTATACTAATGGATATCCAAATGCCAAATATGAATGGATATGAAGCAACCGCTCATATACGCCATAAAATGCCGCCCAAAAAGGCAGAAATACCTATTTTAGCTATGACAGCACATGCCCATGTAGCCAAAAATGAAAAGTTTAGAGACCATGGTATGGATGACTGTATTCTCAAACCATTTGAACCTAAAGAATTATTTGAAAAAATCACAGAATATACTTTTAAATATAGGGTTTTAACGTAGAAGTTGTTTAGGATTATTCTAATAGATTGCTTGCAAGTCATTGAAATTAAATACTTTAGCTATTTATGTTTTCCGTAACTTAGGCTACGAAAAAATAAATGAGCTTCGTCTTGAATTACAAGCACTTACAATCAATCTCCTAACAAAACCTTAAACAACTTCATAGAAACTATTTTAATAAATTCTCAATAAAACTACTAACATGAGCACTAATTTTCAGTTCATCAATTTAGATTACCTAGATTTAATGTCTGATGGAGATGAAGACATGAAACAAACAATGATAGAAATGTTACTCGAAGAAATCCCTGAGGAAATGGAGCAAATGCGGGTTTTGAATGAAGAAGGAAACTGGAAAGAACTTCGAGAAGTCAGTCATAAAATGAAGTCCACTCTATCTTTTGTTGGAAATAAAGAAATGACTGCAGCGAATCAGCAGGTAGAAGATATTGCTAAAGTTGGTGAAGGAACGGAGGCATTACCCGCTTTATTAGCGACCTTATTTGATATTTATCCTAAAGCATTAGATGAATTAAAGGTAGTAGGGGCTATGATTTAATCGAAAAGAAGCAACCGTGTTTTAAATTAATCCGCTTTATCATAAAGCGGATTAGTTTGAACGTCAACGTCCTATAAAAATAGCTGCCGTTAAAACGCCAATCTTACGACTACCGATTTCTGTAGGTGATTGGGCTAGAAAAAATCGACTAAAAATAGCTGAATATATATTAATTTAATTATTAATGTGTGATAAGCCCCACCTTGAAGTAAACCTTTCCTTTTTTTGTTATATCTTTGTCATTGATACATACACTGTTAGAACCTGAATAAAACCTATTTAGCAACTGACAATCTTTGAAAGCAAGAGGTGCAAATATCCAAACCGATTAAAGAATTTGTAAGTGGTCTATTAAATCGGATTTATTCCTAAAATAGATTTTTATATATTCAATATGCAGCCTCTTATAAAGCGATACAACATTTATGACAATTTTGATTTGCGAACATGAAGAGATAATGCTAACCGCGATAGAGTTTAGAATGAGAAAAGCGGGATTTAAAGTCAGTAGAGCCAAAAATGGAGCAGAGGCACTTGTAAGAATAGCAGAAGATAAACCTGGGTTTATTGTAACTGATTTAGTCCTCCCTGAAACGGATGTTTTAGGATTGATTAATGAAGTGAGAGCTGTACAAAATAGTGATGTGCCAATTATCATGATTACAGACCTAGACCACGCAGATGAAGCAATTTTGGAAGGGTTTAAGTTAGGTGCCAATGATTTTGTAACTAAACCTTTCAAGCCTACCGAATTAATCTTACGAATTAAGCGAATTTTTCAAGATAGAGGAATCGTTGTAGAACGAGAAAAAATCTCTTAAAACGTTCTTAAAAGCATAAATAAAAGTTTTCCACATACTGAATGTGGAAAGTGTTGGTAACTATAAAGCAGCCCGTTCCTTGTTTGATTCAAGGAACGGGCTGTTGTTATTTAGGGGGATAATTTAAATTCAATATTTTCAGAAAAAATTGAAAGTTTATCAAAAATGGTTTAACTTGCTACAAAATAGTTCTTCATTAAAACTTTATAGCCATGAAAACCTTTCTGAAAATTGATTATTGGATGCAAACGATATTATTATGCTTAATGGGCATAACTATTCCATTAATTTTTGTACCACTTCTACTATTATTAGGATTTGGAGGTTGGCAATTATTAAGTGGATTAATTACCGCTATTTTTTATAAAAAACTAGCTAGAAAAGCTTATTTACCGAAAGCACTGGCTTATGTGTTGTTTTTATTTTTAGCCAGTGTTTGGGAAGATAAAATTCCTTTTTTAGATGAATTAGGCGGTGTTTATTTTTTTATTTTTTTGCTAATAATACCTATGAGTATCGGCGTGTGGTATCATATGATGGTTAAGAAGGATTATCATCGCTATTGCACTAAAGAAGTCATCAAGCCTAATACAACGGAAATGAACAGCCCTTTTGTCAAGGAAAAAATACGGTGTCCAAGTTGATATTTAAGCCATAGCCTCCTTTTGTAATAATGCGAGTACTTCTTTAGCTTGTTCCAAATGTCTTACTTCGTGCGTCGTTATTACATCAAATGCCGTTTCTAGGGTATAGGCAATATTTTTATTAGCGGGAGAGTAGATAACAGCGCCTTGTTGAATGAAATCTTTAGCAGCATCAATTTCCTGTTTTAATTGGTCTTGATGTTGTGAAAAACGCAATAGAATATCATTAGCTATTTTACTTTCTGTAGGTTCCCAAATAGCAAAAGTTGTTATTTTCTTCCTATTGTCTGGTTGGACTGCCTTGAGAATAGTTTTTCCAATAAAGGAGACAATAAAACCAAATCTAGCTATAAAAGGTTGTTTAAATTTGCCAGCTTTCAAATCTGCGAAAAGGGGGAAATAGCTTTGATTGATAACGATTAGGTGGTCGATATTCTGAGCGATACTCCAAGTGGAAGGATTGGGTTTCCAGTTGAGTTGTTCAGTTGTTAAATCACCAAAAGTCGCTTGAAAAGCTGTAGTCGTTTTATCTATTTGATGAATCCAATGCTTCATTTTTAAGGAGTTTGGTTTATAAAAAGCTATTGGAATTTAGTTTTTGAAAACCATTATACCTCAATTTTCACCAACGAAGAGTGACAGAAAAAGGGACATAATAAATTCTAATTATTAAATTCAAATAGCTTTTAAGATTATTTACAACACAAAGGTCGGTTGATTAAAGTAAATTAATATTGGTATAGACCAAGATTTTAAAATAGTCTAAATCCGAATACTATTGATGAGTTTACTAAAGTTAGTAGCATCAATTCTTAAATAAGAGGCGAGGTCTTTTTGTGCAATCATACTCAATAAATGCGGACTTCTTTTGGCAAAAGTTTTAAAGCGAGTTTCTATATCAAAAGCCATTAATTCATAATAGCGTTCTAGCACACCAATTAAAAGATATTCTGTTGCTTTCCTAAATAGGGTTTCTATTTCCCTATGTTTTTGCATAAACTGTTGATGTTGTTCAAAAGAAATCCGTAGGAATTTGCTAGCAGTAATCGTTTCTAAATAGTATTTAGAAGGTACTTGGGTGAAAAAGGATTCAGGAATTCCGGTGAAAGACGGCGTGTAAGTAAAAGCAATAACATGTTGTTTATTACCTGAAAGATAGTAGGATTTTTGAATACCATCCAAGACATAATACCAATACCGTTGGGTATCTCCCTGTGCAGTCATAATCGTTTTTTTTGGAAGCGTATATACTGTCCATTGAGCAATATACGCATCCAAAATATCCTCATCGACTGGGTGTATTTGTGATAAAAAGGCTTTCATGAAAAGGAATATTAGTTTTTCATCTCCCCATAAAGTCCTTTCCCTGCCTCATAATATTTATCCCCTTCATTCCAGAAAACAGAAGTATTAGTATTCCCAATCAAGCGGCAAGAATAGACATAGGCCTTAAAGAACTTCGTCAAATAGACATAATCTAAAGTAGCAGGCTCATCGCCAGGTTGGTGGTAATATTTATTAATTTCATCATCAAAAGCAGTAAAACCTAAACTGAAAGTCGGAGCAGGAACGCCTTTTTTTGCAAAATTGACATTGTCTGAACGGTCGAATAAGCCTTCTTCGGGAGCCGCATCTTCAGCCGCATCTAAACCAAAAGCAGTACAAGCTTTTTCTATTAAAGGTTGTGCGCCTGTTCTTGTCAAGCCAATAATCGTTGCTCGACTGGTATCATTATATCCTCCATTATCACTATTAAAACAATACACCACTTTCTCTAATGGAATAGCAGGGTTGTTGGCATAATATGCAGAACCTAAAAGCCCTTTTTCTTCTCCTGTGAAGAAGATGAAAATAGCAGAACGTTTGGTAGGATATTTAGCTAAGTTTTCGGCAGCCGATAAGACGGTTACACTACCGACCGCATTATCTCTAGCACCATTATAAATAGTATCTCCTGTGGCATCCGCTCGTCCGATACCCACATGGTCATAATGCGCAGAATAAATGACATATTCCTTTTTCAAAACAGGGTCAGTACCTTCGACCATGCCCACCACATTATATGTTTTGAGGACTTCTTCTTTGATACCTTCTACTTTTAGATTGGCTTTCAAACCATTTCCAGCTTTTAATTTAGCGATTGCATTAGGATTGGCAGCGTTCAACCAAATATAGGGGAAAGCTTCCCCTTTGCTATCATCCACTACGGTTTGTGGTTGGGTGAAGTAGCCAGTTAAAAAGTTCCAAGGTAATTGAGCAGAGCTATAAATTTCTATCAAAGCAGTAGCGCCTTTTTCTTTAGCTAATTTTTGTTTTTCGTCTCCAGAAAAGAACCATTCTTGAGGATTGTTTTGGCCTTCATAGCCAGCGATAACGACTACAATTTTTCCTTTCACATCTGCATTTGCAAAATCATCAGGAGTACCTCTATTCAAAAATAGTACTTCCGCTTCTGTGTCAATATCGGCTCCTTTCAAGAGAATAAAGTCTTTTTCATATTCCATTTGCTCACTAGCAAAAGAAATAGTGCCTGATTGAGGAGGGGTTATTTTTTTCATAGGCACTGTCTGAAAATACTCGTCCAACCCAGGAACAGGTTTAACCCCGTAACGCATCAGCGAGGTAGATAAATATCTAGCAGCAATATTCAATTCAGGAGAAGGGGTATTCCTTCCTGCCATTTCATCAGAAGCCAAGTAATAAATATGTCCTTTGATGGTACTGACATCAACCGTTTTTTCTGTCAAGTCTTGGTCGGTTGGCGGAGCAATTGGCAGGGTAACATCTTTTACTGTTTTACAAGAAAATAATAAAAGGAGGACAAAAAGGGAATAAAATAACTTCTGCATGATTATATTTTTGAATAAGCTGGCAAATAAATTCGTTTATTCTGACAAAAGTACTATTTAGTTGGCGAGTTTCTTAATCGAAATTATTATAAAATTTAGAGTATTTCTTAGCTTCACCAAAAAATTACACAAAACGAAAAATGATGTTTAAAAAAATTGGTCTTTCCATATTGACTTTACTTGTATTGATTATCGCTTATTTTATCTTGTGGCCTAGCCCCATTGAACCCGCTACTTGGGATGCCCCTCAAGCTCCAGAATTAACAGGACAATACGAAAAGAATGATAAACTAGGTGCGTTAGAAATCTTATTCAAAGGGGAATGCAATAAATGTGAAGACGTAGCAGTCGCTGCGGACGGCAAAATATATGGAGGGCAATTGAATGGAGATATTGTAGAGTTTGATAAGAACACCAGACGCGTGTTAGCCAATACAGGGGGAAGACCTTTAGGTTTAGATTTTGATACCTTGGGCAATTTAATTGTAGCAGATGCAGGGGCAGGCTTATTATCCATTGATAGGACAAGTGGAAAAGTAACGGTATTGGTAGAAGAATTTAAAGGAAAAAAACTAATTTTTGTGGATGATGTAGAAGTCGCGGATGACAATACCATGTATTTTTCCGATGCATCTGATAAATGGGGATTTCATGATAATGCATTGGATATTTTAGAAGGGCAAGGCAATGGGTATTTGTATAGCTATACTCCAGAGACAAAATCCACCAAAATGTTATTAGATGATTTGCGCTTTGCCAATGGCATCGCAGTGGCGCATGACCAATCTTATGTATTGGTCAATGAAACGGGAAAATACAGAACCCATCGGTATTGGTTAAATGGGCCCAAAGCAGGGACCTCCGATATTTTTATAGACAATTTACCAGGTTTTCCCGATGGTATTTCACAAGGCGAAGATGGTCTATTTTGGTTGGCGATAGTTTCTCCTCGAAACAAAGATTTAGACGAGATGTCGAATAGTGTTTTTATGAAAAATGTAGTAGCAAAAATGCCGAAAGCCATTCAACCTAAACCGACGCATTATGGGTTTGTTTTAGGCGTCGGAAGCAATGGAAGTATTGTATATAATCTACAAGACCCTACGGGAAAATTTTCTGAGAATACAAGTGTTCAACAAGTCGGTCAGGATATTTATATAGGGTCTTTGTATGAGAATGGGATAGGAAAAATGGCGATTCCGTTTTAGTGTAGCCCTTCAAGGCACCAACCATTCCCCTTTCCATACTCCGTCAACAAAATCAAACAACGCCCGTCGATGTCCTGACCGCTGCAAATTCAACCATTCTAAGCGAGTAATTTCACAAGTGACCACAGCAAAATTAGCGTAAGCATATTCCGTTTTGGCTAAATCAATTTCAGGAACTTTCCAAAGGCTGGGCAAATCATCATCCGCATAGGGTAGGGGCGTACTGGGTGCCTGCTGCGTGCCATACGTTTTGCGTCCATATGACGGAAGGGTTTGCCATCTTTCCTTTGTCAAGTCATTTTGATGATGAATGACAGCTTGACCATATGCTCTAAGTTGAATATTTTTTTTTGGATGGTAAAAAAGCCAGCTTAAGGTTGGATGAGTTGTGAGTTGTTGAATTTTCTCGCTACGAAAATCAGTATAGAAATAGAGCAATCGTTTGGCTGCATCCGTTTTTCTTAAGACAACGGTTCTGATTTCCGCGGTTTGCTGATTAGTTGTACCGATAGTGGCTAAGTGTAGTGGGTCTTTTTTGTCGTTGGCTCCTCTTATTAACAGGCGCCATGTTTGTTGAAGTATTTCTTCGAGTGTGGGTGTAGGCTTCATAGGAAAAGAACAAGGATAGTTATTAATTGTTTCAGTCCATCATCTCCTCCACCAAATTAATTTCAGACTCTACTAATTCAGGAATTTGTGCTTTGATTTTATGATAAAATTCTTTGCCCTTTTCGGTGAAATAAGGGTAGTTTAATTCTAATAAGCCGTTGATACCTCGATGAATATTGGCTACTTCTTTTCCAAGCACCTCTCTGACAGTTAACCAAGAATTCAGAATAGCCCAAGAGTTAGTCGCTAAAATTTTATAATGGTGTTCGTGTGGTTCAGGTACCATAAATCCTTTATCGACAGAAAGGTAAATACCATTTTTGCTATACTCAATAACTCTTTCAATTTGTTTTCCATATTGTTTTTTACTTTCAGGGACAAGGTTAGAGATTTCTAAAATGTCTCTATAGAAAAATCTAAATTGAATTTGAAAGCGCAGATAAGTTTGTACCACTTTTATCCAATTAGGAGCTTCAATGATGGATTGATAAGGAAACATTTCCTTTTGGAGGGACTTCATATAATGTAAGACCGCCACCATCAAATCCTTCTTTGTTTTATAATGATAAGTCAAGTTACCGGGACTGATATTAGTCGCAACGGCAATGTCTTGAACTCTGACATTCGCCACCCCGTTTTTATTGAATAATTGAATAGCCGTTTTAACTATCTTTTGCTGAGTCTTCTTCATGTTATTTTTTCAGTAAATATTTCATCAAATATACTACGCTAGGACTAGAAATGAAAGTTTATTAGTATTTCCATACTAAAAAATAAGAGGATATAGCTATTCTCTTGCTTTAGACCAATCGCTTAGCCTTAGTTGAAGCTTTAAAAGTCAAATTTCTACCCATATTCAAAAGCACTAAGCCTGGTTTTTTACCGACTTCCAAACTACCTAATTCTTTTTCATATCCTAAAGCTTCTGCACCATTGAGCGTTGCCCATTTTAGCAAAGTTTCGAGCGGGACATAAGATTGATATTTAGCGATAGCCTTCAATTCTTCGACAATAGATAATTGCCAATTGGAAGTCAAGCTATCTGTACCTATGGTCATTTTGGCATTGGTGTCCAAAAAATATTGATAATTAGGCAATCTATTCTCAATATATAAATTAGCATTTGGACAAGTAGCCCAATAGCAATTTTTACTCCATTGATGTGCTTTTTCAATATCTACTATAGTAGACATGGTATTATGCACAAAGAGGGTTTTACAAGCTGGATTCATATATTCCAATGCGTAATCAATAGCATTTTTACCAGTAGGTTTAAAAGCATCGATATTGATATCAAAGTTTTTATAAAAATCTAAAAAAGCGCCTTTCTTTTCCAAGAAAAATAAGTTTTCGTCTGGTGTTTCTTGATTATGAATACTAACTGTACTGCCTTTGGTATTAACAGTACTTAATTTCTTGAAGAGTGGTCTAGAAACGGAGTAGGGAGCGTGAGGCACCATACTTTTCTTATTACCATTAGTATGTGCTTGACCGTCAAATACAGCTTTATATTGTTTGAAAGTATCTTCTGTCCAATCGGATTGTAGGAAGTCGAACATTTCCACAAAGGTGTAATATTTAATAGCACTTTTTTCTTTTTGAAAAGCTGTATCCGTTTTATTGGAAATGTCACCTACTGCCATGATTCCTTCCGCATACATTTCACGGTCGCCCTTTTCAATAGCCTTATCAATCGTTTTTTGAGCAATATCTCTAAATTGAACGACATTAGAAATAAAAGGAATCAAAGAAGTACCCGTATCAACTTTCCCTTTCATGTGAGACAGTTCTAGGTGACAATGGGTATTGACAAATCCAGGTGTAATAATTCCTTTGTGACTTTCTAAGCTTTTCTCGTCAAAAGCATATCGCTCTCCGAGTTGGACTATTGTTCCATTTTTATCAATTACAACTACGCCATTTTTAATTGGTTTCTGATGAATTGGGAAAATGTAATCTGCAGTTATTTTTCGCATATTTTTAAATTATTTTACGTAATTGTATGATTATGAGAACTTTGTTTCAATAAATTTAAAGTTTTTTAATTATTTTTTATTTGATGTTAAAATATTTCGTATATTAACGACAACGTTTTAACCAAACTTTAATAAATTTAAGCTAATCATGTTCCAACAACATCTTTATGATGCATTTTCGGGCATTAGCTTTTCCAAAAAAAATGCTATCGTTAAATTCCTACAAAAGCATTTGGAAAATTCTTGGGTAGAAGATACCGCAATTTTAAAAGCGGTAGAATATGCCACTAAGGAAATTCCATCTTTTGGCGGATTTATATTGACAGCAGAAAAAAATGAGGAAATAGTTGCTGCTCTAATCGTCAACAAAACAGGGCTAAGTGGAATAATGCCCGAGTACTTAGCGGTACTTCAAGCCACAAAATCGGTTGCCAAAGGTAAGTTAATTACTAGAAAATTAGAAGAAAAGGCAATTGTACTATCACAAGGTGACATTTCAAATTTAGTCACTGATTTCGGACCGAGAGAATTATTATTGGAGGACATGGCGCCAAAAGCGAAATTAATGCCACTCCAAGCAAACAAAGAAAATCAAACGAAAGCGGCAACAGCTTAACTTTGGTTTTAGAAGCTTCACTTGATACACTATTCACACATCTTTCCCACAAGAACATAATACCTATTATTTAAAGATTTCTATCTTTAAATAAATCCCTCATAACATTAGCATTTTAAGTAAAAAATAGGCAGTCTAAAGAATTGGTAAGCACTTACCCTTTCTGGTTATTGAATGTATGGAAAATCGAAAAATTTAAAAGGAAGAAATAGGTGCTCATCCTATTAATTGATGCCAAGGCGTAGATTTCTTGCGAGGATGTTTATTTCGCCAAAGGCTAAATTTACGAATTTCTCGATTGACTTCTTTTAAATCAAAAAGGGTGTAATCAGGTAATTCATTAATCCATCTATCGCCTAAATATTGGGCATGTTGTGGGTGATTAGGGTCTTTTTCTACTTGCAATGCAAATTCATAGCCATCAACACCTCCAGCATCTTCAAAAGGGCAGCGACCACTACCTTCTAGGCATTTGACAGTACTTATTTTACCTTCTGTAATGGATTCAAGGACTAAATGATGTAGCCAATTATCTCCAAAATCGTAGAGATAATTTAATTGTTGGCCAATCTCTAGAGGAAAGTTTTTTAAGTAGAAGCGGGTTTCATCTTCTGTTCCCGGCAAGTCTAAGTTGTCATTGAGCAACATACCAAATCTACGACCTCCAATTTCAAATTCATGTAAATGCGAATTCCACCACCCCATAACTATCTGGATAACTTGGTGGAAACGGTCTAGTCGATAATCGTCGGTAATTTGGAGTCTACGCCAAATAGGAATATGACTATTCGCCAAGGAAATTTTGATTTGTAGCTGTCTCATAATGCGAAGGTAGGGAAAGAAATTATTGGTAGGTAATTATTGTTGTGGAAATAAAATATTTTTTAAATAAGTATATAAATAATACAGTTTGATAATGTTAAATTAGTTTGTTTTACAATAGGAAGCTATTTGAAATTTAGAATCCTTGGTTTTTGATAGCTAAATTGCTTGATGGTTAATATGGTAAATGCTAAATTTAACAAAGCCAAGATGGTGTATAGCGTAAAGGGGGGAGATAGCAAATTGATGATTACGACAATTGCGACTTTCGTTGAGTATTAGAGATAGAGAATTAAGCGTAGAAGAATGAGTGAATGAAAATTGGTAAAACTATCCACCACATAGAAACGCTAGACAAATCCATTGTTTCTATGTGGAGCACCCATTGGTTGAATAGTGAAAAATTACAGCCCGTCAAAGCTGCTTCCTGATTCAAAATTAAGGAGAATTTAATTTTGGATTTTCAAAAATGGGTGAATGGCCATATAATCTTAGCCAAAGGCTACTTTTTGTTAGTGAATGATACCTAACAAGCAGGAAAATACCTTAAAAATGAATCAGCAACATTTTTTTTTTACGTACATTTAGTTTCTCTTTATACTACTAGTCATTTGGTTTATAAAAAAGAAAGATAGCGACATGTTAAAAATACCTAGTAAATTATCCTCATTAAAACTCGTCCTATGGCGATGGTTGAGGGTATGGGTGATTTTAATAGTGGTTTCAGGTTATTTATCTGGACAAACACAGAAGCAAGTTTATGCGGATAGTTTGCTTCAGGCGATAGTAGGGGCTTCTGATGAAAAAAAGATAGGGCTTTATCAGATGGTATTAGACCCAATAAATAATCCACTAAACAATCGAGAAGAAATATCAAAAGCCGCTATGACTTTAGCCCAAAAAGTAGGGAGTAAGGAACTAATGGCTTTTGCAAATCTGCATAGTAGTTTGACTTTAATTAATCAAGGATTTCATTCTGATGCCAATAAAAGATTAAATATAGCATACGAATATTATGCAAGTCTACCCACGAATAAGTTATTAGTTACGACCTTAATTCTTCAAGGGTATAATGAACATCGGCAGCTCTTCATGACGGATGCCTTAAAGATTTATTTGAAAGCGCTGCCATTAGCTAAAGAAATCAAAGATGTCAGGAGAATTAATAATTTATATAATCGGATTGCCAATATTTATGCCACTAGAGAAGATTATGATAAGGCATTTTATTATGCACGATTAGTACTCAAGAATTGTGAGCAGGTATCAGGAGTTTGCCCTTTTCTCTATCCTATTTTAGAATCCTTAGGAAAGTTTTATCTTCAAATCGGGGAAGTTGATAGCGCTCGATATTATATAGAATACTATTTTGAAGAAGCAAATCAAAAGAAAGTCACGACGAATAGAGAAATTAGTTATAAACGGATGGCAGATTTAAGAATAGCAGAGGGGAATCTAGCGGCGGCCATTCCTTTTGCGGATACAGCTTTATTATTCGCTCAGCAATTAGACCGAAGGCGCGGAATGATAGCGAGTCACCAACAATTAGCACTTATTTTTGAAAAGAAAAATAATACCACAAAACAACTTTTTCATTTGCAGCAACAAGCAGAATTAGCTAATAAATATGGTTTTTACATGCAAGAAAAAGAGGCATTGAATAGTTTGTGGTCATTTTATGAACAATGGGGAGATTTTGAAAACGCAAATATTATAGGAAAAAAGTGGAGAAATGCTAGTGATTCATTAGCAAAAGTTGAGCGCATCAATTTATTGAAACGACAAGATGAATTAGTCGAACAATATCAGCAAAAAGAAAAGATTCAAATACTTGAAAATCAGAGTCTTAAAAAGGATACGAATAATAATTTATTAATATTTTTAGCGAGTTTTTTATTAGCAATATTAGGATTTACGATTTATTTTCTTCGAGTACGACGCAAGCTAAATACGACCTTGAGACAGAAAAATCAATTATTAAATACTGCAGTTGAAGAACGAAACACCTTGTTGAAAGAAATCCACCATCGAGTAAAGAATAATCTTCAAATCATTTCTAGTTTATTGAATTTACAGATGCGGCATCTTAAAAATGAAGAAGCCAAAAGTGCCTTAGCTGAAGGGCGAAACCGAGTACGTTCGATTGCATTGATTCATCAGAATTTATATCAAGAGATGAATTTTAAGGAGATTCAGACAGAGAAATATATAGAAAGTTTATTGAGTAATATTCAATCTACTTTTAAAAATAACGACATTACTTTAGAAGTAGTGGTCGATGAAATGCTTTTGGAAGAAGAAGTAATGACCCAGTTGGGCTTAGTCATCAATGAAGCTGTAACAAATGCTTACAAGCATGCTTTTACCAAGGGGGAAACAGGCAAGATTGAGTTGAGGTTTACTAATTTATCAGATGCTTTATTACTGGTCATAAAAGATAATGGAAAAGGACTGCCAAATGGTTTTAAACTAGGAAAGAGTCCAACTTTTGGTTTACAACTAATCCAAGATTTCTCTACTCGTTTGAAAGCTAAATTTGAGCTAAAATCTACAGATAGCGGAACATTATTGGAATTGAAGGTTCCAAAAAAAAGCGGATGAAAAATTTGGCAAAATTATGATTATGTAACGATGTTGTGTGAAAAATATCAAATGTAAATTAATTCTAATTTTTAATTACATACATTCATGAGGATTGTTTTATTGTTCTCGTAACATTTTGTTTTACTACAACCTGCTTGACGGTAGTCAGGTATAACCATTAAACAATTATAGCAATCACTCACAAATTTCTTAAGGCGTTAAAAAGATGATTGTTTACAAAAAAAGCCTTTTATACATACACTAAACATTTCCAATTTTTCAGCATAAAAAATAAAATTTTTAGACCTACATTTATAATAAACCCCAAAAAAGAATGAGTCAACGATTATTGATTGTAGAAGACGAACCTATTATTGCAAGGGATTTAGCCTATATGGTAGAAGATTTGGGCTATGAGGTAGTTGGGATTGCACATAGTGCGAGTGATGCAATGGAAGTTTTACAAAAAGAGGCTATAAACATAGTGCTATTAGACATTAACCTAGCAGGCAGTCTCACAGGTATTGATTTAGCCCATTGGATTAATCAAAAATTACAGCTTCCTTTTATTTTTTTAACTTCTTATTCAGACAAAGAAACTTTAACTAAAGCGAAAATCACGGAACCTTTTGGCTATTTAGTAAAACCAATAGATGAGCAAAATTTAAAAAGTACTTTAGAAATAGCGCAGTATAATTTTCAAATTTATCAGCAGAAAAATATCGAAGAAAAAGAAGAACCTTTTTGGTTAGAAAACGAATTTTTTATTAGACATAAAGGAGAATTAGTGAAAGTGCGAATCCCAGATATTTTATATGCAGAAGCCAATGATAATTATACTTTAATCCATACGAATCAACAGAAATTTATAGTGTCTGCAACGCTTAAAAAGGTAGAAGAAAAGTTGGCGGATTTACCTTTCTGTCGAATTCATAGGTCTTACTTAATTAACTTACGTAGTATTGATAAGGTAGCACAAGATGACGTATTTGTCAGCGGACAATGTTTGCCTATTAGTAAAAAATATCGAGAAGGGTTTTATAAAAAGATTGCGACTTTTTAGTAATTTGCCATTCCCTATTAAAAAAGGTTTGTTTACTCATTAATTTTGAGCATTTACCCAATGTAACAACAAGGAATAATGAGAAATCATATATTGGAGTTTCGAGTAAGAAAGATTTAAACAGATACTGCCTGAATCGTGAAGGTAGAGTATCACTCCAAACAATCAAATCTCTCTATTACAAATGAGACAGGTCGCCTCCTGTCTCATCTTTTTTTATCTACTACTTTCTATAGGATTTAGAATCAATTTTCTTTTTGTAAAAAATAAATAGCCCCAAACGCAAAGGCTGTTGTCACTCCTAACTCTAACCATTGAAAAGGTGTACCGCCACCATTTTGAATTAGGCCACTCACATTAATGGACGAATAAAAGAAGTCAGATATTAATAAGAATTGGAGCACAGCTTTCCGAGCAGTTGATGGACTAGCATCTCTAACAAACCAACCCAAAGTTCCCGTAGCAAATAGCGCCCCCCCAAGCATTTGAGTGGTAAATTTTCCGAAAGGATTTAATGAGGCTTGTCCATGCCAGATACTCATTTGTTCTGGCATAAATAATAAGGCTATCCCGAAAAGGCAGCTAGAGATAGTGGTTAGGGTAAAGAAAGTTTTGATAGTCATAACTCGTTCTGTTTTGAATTAAAATTTAGTTATGAATTTAATGAAAAAAAACATTGATAAAGAAGATTTTTTTGGAAAAAATAGAATTGAATCTAATAAAGTCAATGTTTCTGAAAACAGCTATCAACGTTCAAAAAAATCTCTATTTCAAAAGTTAGCGTATCCGAGGTTAGTCCTTTTTATTTTTAGTTGTACAAGGGACATAAGTAGCTCCTATTGGCATAACGGATGACACATTCAATATTGAGAAGAAAAAAAACGGGGCAACTTCTCTTAGAGAAATTGCCCCGTTTAACTGCTATTCTATATAAGTTAAAGACGACCTACACATCATAATTCAGAATAGGCGCCATCCACTTCTCAGCTTCTTCCACACTAAATCCTTTACGTTCTGCATAATTTTCGACTTGGTCTTTACTGACTTGACCAACCCGCATATATTTAGAAGCAGGATTGCCAAAGTACCAACCACTAACTGCCGCCGCAGGATACATCGCACAACTTTCCGTTAAGGTAATTCCCGTCTGTTCTTCTACGCGCATCAGTTCCCAAAGCGTCCGTTTTTCCGTATGTTCAGGACAAGCAGGATAGCCAGGTGCCGGTCGAATGCCTTTATATTCCTCTTTGATTAAATCATTATTATCTAATTTTTCATCAGCAGCATAGCCCCAAAATTCTTTACGCATCCGTAAGTGCATGCACTCTGCGAAAGCCTCTGCAAAACGGTCAGCTAATGCTTTTAACAATATCGCATTATAATCGTCTTGGTCGGCTTCAAATCGCTTAACGTGTTCTTCGATACCAAAACCAGTAGCTACGGCAAAAGAACCAATGAAGTCTTGCACACCAGAATCTTTAGGTGCTAAGAAGTCCGTCAAAGCTAAATTAGGTTGCCCTGGTGCTTTTTTGACTTGCTGACGAAGGTGGTGTAAAGTTGTTTTAACCTTATTTCTTTTATTACTTTCGTAAACTTCAATGCTATCGTCATTGACGGTATTGGCAGGATAAATACCGATTACTGCTTTCGCTGTCAACCATTTTTCGTCGATGATTTTTTTCAACATGACCTGCGCATCTTCATATAATTTAGTCGCTTCTACGCCAACAATCTCATCTTCTAAAATCGCAGGGAATTTACCAGCTAATTGCCAACTAGAAAAGAAAGGCGTCCAGTCAATATAAGTAGCTAATTCAGCTAAAGAATAATCTTCAAAAACTTTAGTGCCAGTGAAAGAAGGCATGACAGGAGTGTAATTTGCCCAATCTAATTGTAATTTATTTTCTCTCGCTTTTTTAAGCGTCAAATACTTTTTACTAGATTTTCGATTAGAGCGCATTTCCCTCACCCGTTGATATTCAGATTTTATATCTAAAATAAAATTACTACTAGTATCTTTTTCTTCGCTCAATAAACTACTACAAACTCCAACTGCTCTTGATGCATCCAAAACGTGTACTACAGGACCATTATATTGCGGTTCTACCTTGACCGCTGTATGCGTCTTGGAAGTAGTGGCACCACCAATCAATAAAGGAATTTTAAAATTCCGACGCTGCATTTCTTTAGCAACGTGTACCATCTCATCCAAAGAAGGGGTAATCAATCCACTCAAACCGATAATATCCACATTTTCTTTAATGGCAGTATCCAAAATCTTTTGGGTAGGTACCATCACGCCCATATCGATAATATCGTAATTATTACAACCTAAAACGACCCCAACAATATTTTTTCCAATATCGTGAACATCTCCTTTTACGGTTGCCATTAAGACTTTTCCTTTGGTAGACTTATCACCAGCTTTTTTTAATGCTTCTATGAAAGGCGTCAAATGAGCGACTGCTTTTTTCATTACTCGAGCAGATTTCACCACCTGTGGTAAAAACATTTTTCCAGCGCCAAATAAATCACCTACGACATTCATCCCGTCCATTAAAGGGCCTTCGATGACCTCAATTGGTGCAGGATATTTTAGCCGAGCCTCTTCTGTATCTTCCACAATAAATTCGGTAATTCCTCTGACTAAAGCATGTGACAATCGCTGTTCGACGGTACTTTCTCGCCATGCTAAATCTTTGACAACAGATTTTCCACCATCTCCTTTGACTTTTTCTGCATATTCCGTCAATCGGTCAGTTGCATCATCTCTTCTATTAAATAAAACATCTTCTACGCGTTCCAATAAATCTTTTGGAATATCGGCATATACTTCTATTAAACCAGCATTGACAATTCCCATATCCATTCCCGCTTGGATGGCGTGGAATAAAAAGGAAGAGTGCATGGCTTCTCTCACAACATTATTTCCTCTAAAAGAGAAACTAATATTACTAACACCACCACTAATTTTTGCGCCCGGGCAGGATGCTTTAATTTCTCGGCAAGCATCTATAAAGTTGATAGCATATTCATTATGCTCTTCAATTCCAGTTGCTACTGCAAAAATATTCGGGTCAAAAATGATATCAGTTGGATTAAACTCGACTTCATTGACTAAAATATCATAGGCTCTTTTACAAATCTCCACTTTTCTTTCAGTAGTATCAGCTTGTCCATCTTCATCAAAAGCCATCACCACTGCTGCTGCGCCGTATCTTTTGACCAAAGTGGCATTTCTCTTAAATTCCTCTATCCCTTCTTTCATCGAAATACTATTCACGATACATTTCCCTTGCACACATTTTAGACCAGCCTCAATGACATGAAATTTAGAGCTATCAATCATAATTGGCAATTTGGCAATATCAGGTTCTGCCATTACCAAATTCAAGAAATCTCTCATAGCTTCCTCACTATCCAATAGCCCTTCATCCATATTCACATCAATCACCTGTGCACCACCTTCCACTTGGTGTAAAGCAACAGACAAAGCCTCATCGTAAGCACCAGTCTTAATCAAACGAGCAAATTTTCTAGAACCAGTAACATTTGTTCTTTCTCCGACATTGATAAAGTTGGCATCAGGCCGAATAATTAAAGGCTCTAAACCACTCAACATAGACATGCCTGTTGGCTCAGGAATTGGCCGAACGTTTAAACCTTCCACTGCATTTGCCATAGCTTGAATATGTTCTGGTGTTGTACCACAACATCCCCCAATCAAATTCACAAAACCAGAATTGACAAAATCTTGGATATAGGTTTTCATCTCTTCCCCGTCTTGATCGTACTCCCCAAATTCATTCGGCAAACCAGCATTCGGGTAAGCATGAACATTGGTATCCGCTATTTTAGCTAACGCCTCCAAGTGAGGACGCATTTCTTGTGCACCTAAAGCACAATTTAACCCTACACAAAATGGCTTGGCGTGCATTATTGAAATCCAAAAGGCTTCGACCGTTTGGCCAGAAAGTGTTCGACCACTCGCATCGGTAATCGTTCCCGATATCATGATAGGTAGCTTAGTACCTCTTTCTTCAAATACCGTTTCTACTGCAAAAATCGCAGCCTTGGCATTCAAGGTATCAAAAATCGTTTCAATTAAAATGATGTCAGAGCCACCATCCATTAAGCCTTCTGTTTGGGTTTTATAAGCGGCCACCATTTCGTCGAAAGTAGCTGCTCTAAAACCAGGATTATTTACATCGGGGGAAATAGACAAGGTTCGATTGGTGGGGCCTAATGCACCAGCCACAAAACGAGGTTTGTCAGGGTTCATCGCTGTATATTCATCACAAGCTTTTTTGGCAATCTTGGCGGATTCGAAATTAATCGCATACGCTTGGTCTTCCATTTCATAATCGGCTTGTGCGATAACCGTCCCACTAAAAGTATTGGTTTCCACAATATCCGCCCCTGCTTCCAAATAGGCCTTGTGAATGGCTTCAATAATATGTGGCTGGGTAATCGACAAAATGTCATTATTACCTTTAATGTCTAAATGCCAATCTTTAAATTGCTCCCCTCGATAGTCGGCTTCTTCCAATTCGTATTGTTGAATCATCGTGCCCATGGCACCGTCCAAAACAAGGATTTTGTCCTTGATAATTTCCGTTACAGATTTTGTCATATTTTGCTTTAATATAGATGGAAATAAATCAAAAATTCACTTTCCATCGTTATTTAATTGATTGAATTTCTTATATACAAATAGTGAACGCAGGTATCTAGGAATAGATACGTTTTTTTTGCAATATTAGGTAGCTTATGGAAATGGAGGTGGTAAATCTTAGAAATTGATTTACGGGAATAAGAACAACAAGTTTGGGTATTTGGTTTTGGAAGTGCAAATATAAGAATTATCCATAAAAAAACGTATCAGACATTCCCAAGGAATCTGATACGTTTTTAATGATTAGTGTCTATTCTAAATAAAACCGTATGACGAAATTTGAGTACTGAAAATCAAAGAGTTAGTGATATTCAAAATTCTTCATTCAGAATTAAGTCTATTAATAATGGAGAATTCTATAAGACTTAAAGGCATTAAAAACTAATCTAATAAAGTCGCTTCACCATAAACTTTTCACTTTTCAATAATCTATTTTTCAATTTAATATTGACAAAATAAATTCCATTGACAAAATCGGCCAAATTAATTTTTAAGGCGCCTGCTGGCACCGCTTCGATAGTTTGTTCATATACGACTTGTCCATAGATATTATTGATACTCAAGGAAGCTTTTTCGCCAGCATATTTATTTAGGTCAATAGCTATGGCTTCTTGTGCTGGATTTGGGAATACGGTAAAGGTTTCCAAAGTAGGTGCGGCCTCTCGATTACCGGCACCTAAACTAATCTCCTGCTCACAAATTAAACTCCAACTGCTATTGTAGGCTCGGACTAAATAGCGGCCACCTGCTAAATTGGACGCAGTTTGACTACGGCCACATTGATAAGAGCAACTAAAAACTTCTGCCCATCCATTATTTAAATCATGGATTTTGAAAAAGTAATTACGTCCAGGCTGTCCTTCCATTTCAATAGCGTTACTCGTAGAAGTAATACTAATCTCACCACATTGAACGGTATTTCCTCCGCTACTTCCAGTAGGATTGACGATTACAGAAAATTCGCAAGTGATAAAGGTGCCGCAAATAGCATTGTTGTTGCCAACATCATAAATGGTATATTGGATGGTTGTTTCTCCTATAGGAAATTTACTCCCTTTAGGTAGCCCTACTTCTTGTCTTAAGCCAAAAACAGGTGTAGGTTGACAGATGGTACCCGGTATAATACTAGGGTCATCCCAAGTGACAACTGCTCCATCAGGGTCATTGGTTTCGACTACGATATCGTTTGGACAAATTAGTTGAGAATTAGGTGGATTGTCTTGACAAACATCGCCTACACCATTTCCATCTCTATCGGCTTGGTCAGGGTTAAAAGTAAACGGGCAGTTATCCACGCCATTACAAATACCATCACCGTCACCATCTCGACCATCACCACAAACACCACCTCCATTATCGACGAGATTGACTTCTTGTTCACAAATTAGGCTCCAATTACTGTTATAAACTCGAACAAGATATCTGCTAGGAGGTAAATTGGCGGTTTGTCTATTTCCACATTGATAAGAACAACTAAAAATTTCATTCCAGCCATTATTCAAATCATGAATTTTAAAATTGTAATTTCGATTACTTTGTCCAGCCATGGTAATGCTACCATTTCCATAGGTAATGTTTATCTCGCCACATTGAATACCACCGCCGCCATTATTTCCATCTATTACCTCAATACGGTTATTGCTGATGACAAAATTATTGGTAAAGTCAGAGTCTCCAAAGTTGCCAACTTCTATTTGCAAAATGAGATAATACTGGCCTAATGGGAAATCAAATGGAACGGTAATAGCGCCAATTACATCAGGGATGGTGCCAATACCAATATTGCCAGTTACTATTTCACCAAGCGGTACATCGTTGGAACTTACCCCTCGCGTTGGAGTAAGGTAAGCTTTAATGGTATAGGTATCGTTTGCAGGAGCGTTACCAATATTTTTTAAATCAAATGTGAAAGTTTGTACACTACTCCTTACCATTTGTGAAGCGTAGTCTCGGAGATTATCTAAAGTCAAATCAGGATTGGAAGAACCAGCATAAATGGTAATATCTCGTTCTCTTCTACAAATAAACTCCCAAGCCGTAGTAAAAGATTGGATTTTGATATGATAGTCATCTGGTGCCAAATCGGTAAGGTTGACTTCATTTCCACAATCTGTACCATCACAATGAAAAATAAGACTCCAATTACCATCATAGATATCTATAATTTCGATTGGGGCAGTTAAGCCAGTAATACTAATAGCTCCATTTCCCGAAGAATAGTCAATATTCAAGCAGTCATTCGCTTGGACATTAGTGACTGAGAAAAAGAAGGAAAAGGAAAATAATAGTTTTAAGAGAATGCTCTTAAGAGTAGACAGTGAAAGTAGGTTTGTTTGTTGCATCGCTATTTTTTTAAAAGTTGATATAAAAACTATGCTACAAAGTTCGATTAGAACTTAAATTTCCACTAGGACTTTTAAGGCGATGACTAGGACTTTTCTCGCAATAACTAGGACTTTTCTCGCATTTCAAGTGAAATCTTAAAGAAAAAAGCATGAAAAATCACTTCTTAACTAAAGTCAATGACTTCCTTCCAAAGTCCGCCTAATTTTGTCTTATCAATTAGTACTTAATTAAAAATGAAAAAAAAGTTGGTTTTTAATATTTCGCTTTAGTCTCCTTTTTCTAACCAGTCCCGATTTTCTATCGGGATTTATAAAAAGAAAACTAAAACAAGATGCCAACTTGTTTTTTCATGAAAACTTAGCACAAAAAAGACCGACTATTATGAAGAAATTATTTGCAATCACCTTATTTTCAATATGTTATATTTTGGGCTTTAGTCAAAATTTAACGCAAACAGTAAGAGGAACTATCAAAGACATTGATAGTAAATTACCATTAATTGGAGCTAGTGTAGTCCTTTTAGAAACAAGTCCAGTTATCGGGACAATTACGGATATAGATGGTAATTTTAGATTAGAAAATGTCCCAATAGGTAGAATAGCACTACAGTTATCCTATTTAGGCTATGAAAATCAAACCTTGCCTAACATCGAAGTCAATTCAGGGAAAGAAGTGGTCCTAACCTTAAATATGCAAGAAGCTATTGTCAAAATGGACGAAATAGTGGTGACCGCCTATCAGCAAAAAGGCGCTGCTTTAAACGACATGGCAATGATTAGTGCCCGTTCGATTTCTGCCGAAAAAACAGAACGATATGCGGGAGGGTTTAGTGACCCTTCACGGATTGTTTCTGCTTATGCGGGGGTAGCGACGACTAATGATGGCGATAATGACATCATTGTTCGAGGAAACTCGCCCAAGTATGTACAATGGCGATTGGAAGGTGTAGAGATTACCAATCCGACTCATTTTGGTGACCAAAACGGGGTGAAGGGAGGAATCAGTGCGTTAAATAACAATTTATTAGCCACTTCAGATTTTTATACAGGCGCTTTTGCTCCTGAATTTGGTGATGTGCTATCGGGTGTTTATGACTTAAAATTAAGAGCAGGGAATAATGAAAAAAGAGAATCCACCTTTGGTTTTGGGCTATTAGGAACAGATATTACGATGGAAGGGCCTTTCAAAAAAGGATACGGGGGGTCTTATTTGGTCAACTATAGATATTCGACGATTTCGTTGATTTCGGATTTAGGCTTAGTCAATATCGATGGACTTTTGAATTATCAAGATGCTGCTTTTAAAGTGGTCTTACCTACTAAAAAAGCGGGTGTATTTTCCTTTTTTGGCTTAGGTGGTTTAAGTAGTTTTTTATTAGAAGATGTGAAAAGAGATTTATTTGTGACGCCAGGGGACAATCCAAGAAATGCTACTATTCAAGAAGATTATGATAAAGGCAATCACTTGATGAACATCGGGATGAACCATACTTTTCCTTTGAGTAAAAATAGTTTCCTAAAAACAACAATTGCCTATTCCAGCACAGGAATTGACGAAGATGTTTTCGAAGCGGAAAGGGTCAGTATTGCCGATGAAACAGGCGAATTACGAGACTCTGCGGTGAATAGGCTTTTGGATTATCAAAGTAGACTAACCAATTCAACTTTGAGAGGAGCGATAACCTATAGCAATAAAATCAACGCAAAAAACAAAATTCAAATCGGGGTAAAGTATGCCTTGATTAATTATAATAATCAACAAAGTTGGTTTCAAGATGAAATTGGCGAACGATTTACCGCAGTAGATTTTGAGGAAAAGGTCAGTACGGTTAGCAATTTTATTAGCTGGAAACATCGATTGAATGAAAAAATCACGCTAGTCTCCGGTATTCAATCGCTAAATGTTTTATTCAATAATACAGGTGCGATTGAACCGAGATTTGCGATGAATTGGCAATTAAATAACACCAGTGCTATCAATTTGGGATATGGCAAGCATAGTAAGATGGAAAGTATTCATAATTACTTTGCAAATGTCCCACAAGCAGATGGTAGCATTATTACACCCAATAAAGATTTAGGATTGTTAAAGGCACACCATTTTGTATTGGGATATGAAAAAAGGTTTACAAAGAATTTGATGGCAAAAATTGAAATGTATTACCAAGACTTATACAATTTGCCAGTAGAAAATAATGACACCAGTTATTACGCGACGATTAACGAAGCTACCGATTTTAGATACGTTGAATTAGTGAATGAAGGAACGGGTAAAAACTATGGAGTTGAATTTACCTTAGAACGTTTTTTTAATAATAATTACTACTTTTTATTCAATGGTTCTTTATTTAATTCTAGGTACAAATCTTTAGAAGGAGTGGAGCGAAATACGCAATATAATGGCAATTATCTATTCAATATTTTAGCAGGTAAAGAGTTTGATGGTTTAGGTAAAAAAGAAAATAAAACCTTGGCTTTGAACGCAAAAATATTCTTCGGTGGCGGTAAAAAAATCTTACCTGTTCTAAGAGACGGGCAAGGCAATGTAGCCGTGAATCCAGCTAGAGACCAATACTGGGACTACGAAAGAGCTTATGAAGATAGATTAGATAATGTGTACACAGTCATTCTATCAGCAAGTTATAAGATAAATAAACCCAAAGCGACTCACGAAATTTTCATCAATTTAGATAATATAACCAATACCAAGGGAAGATTAGTAGAGTACTATGATGCAACCGAACCTAATTCCATTGGTTATCAAAAGCAGTTTGGCTTTTTCCCAAATTTGATGTATCGAGTTTATTTTTAGCATAGGAGTCTATTAATAAAAGTAATCCCTCGACTAAGAAAGCAGCGTCAAAATGATAGCTTTTGACGCTTGCTTTTGTATTTCTTTGTAGTATTTTATTTAAAAAAATTATCATGAGATTTATATTATTTTTCTTTTTATTAAGCCAAATTAATTTATTTGCACAATCAACAGCTTATCAAAAATTTGAATGGGATATTATTCAATTAGGATATTCCAATGCCTCCAAATTAGAGGGTGTAAATAACGGACTTTTATTAGGTTCAGAAATAAGGTATAATTTTAGAGACGATTTCTCAGTAGGTCTCAATTCAGATTTTACGTTCTATTTTGATAAATTAGTGGATAAGGAGGCAGATATTTCTAACATTAATTCAGGTTTAGTTGTAGTGGACAAATATTTTCGAACAGATAGAGCAAATCGAGCATTTTTTGGCTTAGGATTAGGTGAATATACTAGCAATAAAATATTGGTAAGAGATAATGAGGAGGATGAGGTTATAGAAAAATATGCCTCTTTTGGCCTTTCTGCCAGAGTAGGGTATGAATTGAAGCGATTTCGGTTCAAAGCACAGTATAATTTTACTACTAAAGAAGTCATGTCTAATTATTTAACCTTGAAGGTCGGAATCACCCTTTGGGGAAACTATAAAGGATAAAATATATATGAGAGCTGCAATTCACAAAAAGTATGGAGGGCCAGAAGTCTTACAAGTAGAAAAAGTGCCGATGCTTATTCCAAAAGAGGGAGAAGTCTTAGTAAAAGTGAAAGCAACAACAGTGAATCGAACAGATTGTGCGCTATTGACTGCTAAACCTTTTATTATGCGTTTTATTACAGGCCTATTCAAGCCTAGAAATCCTATTTCAGGGACGGACTTTGCAGGGATTATAGCAGAAGTAGGGGCAGGCGTAAAAAACTATAAAGCAGGCGATGAGGTGTTTGGGTTTAATGATGAAGGACTAAGTACACACGCGGAATATTTGGTAATATCCTCAGAGAAAAATTTCCTTAAGAAACCAGCAGCTATAACGTTTGAACAAGCAGCGGCAAGCATCGAAGGTTTTCATTATGCCTATACAGGTATTAATGAAATCAAGCTAAAAAAAGGAGATAAAGTACTGGTGAATGGAGCAACGGGGGCTATTGGTTCTGCCACCTTACAATTATCCGTTCACTTTGGAGCTATTGTAACGGCAGTTGGAAATACGAAGAATTTGGATATGCTCAAATCTTTGGGGGCGACTACGGTTATAGATTACACTAAAGAAGATTTTACTAAAAGAAAAGCGGAATATGATTATATATTTGATACAGTGGGTAAAAGTTCGTTTGGTAAGTGTAAACCCCTTTTAAAGCAAGGGGGCATTTATAATTCTTCAGAATTAGGTTGGATGGCTCAGAATATTTTTTTCGCGTTAGTTACGCCTTTATTTGGAAAGAAAAAGGTCATTTTTCCAATTCCTAAAAAAATAGAGGAGAGCTTAGCCGTAGTAAAAAGGTTGATGGAAGAAGGGAGATTTAAACCAATCATAGATAGAACCTATCCGCTGACAAAAATAAGCGAAGCCTATAAATATGTATTAACTGGAGAAAAAACAGGAAATGTCGTTTTGCTGCTGGAAGAAAAAAACAAGGCATAATTATGAAAGCAATAGTATATGAAAAATATGGATTGCCAGAGGTAATGCAACTAAAAGAAGTCGAACAACCTATGCCTAAAGCACAGGAAGTTTTAATAAAGGTAAAAGCGGTCTCTTTGAATGCTTCTGACATAGAGTTTTTAAAAGGCGAACCCTTTTACACTAGATTTTGGGGATTGACGAAGCCTAAGTATCCAATACTTGGTTCAGATATAGCGGGAGAAGTCATAGCAGTTGGAACAAAAGTAAAAGCGTTTAAAATAGGGGACGAGGTGTTTGGAGACATCATGTATAAGTGGGGAGGTTTTGCAGAATATGTCTGTGTCAAGGAAAATTTATTAGTGCACAAACCAAATCATTTGAGTTTTGAAGTAGCAGCAGCTTTTCCACAAGCGGGCGTAGTTGCCTTACAAGCACTCCGAGATAAAGGAAAATTGGAAGCAGGACAGCAGGTGTTGATTAATGGCGCGGGAGGAGGTTCAGGGTCTTTTGCCATTCAATTGGCGAAGCATATGGGGGCGAAAGTTACAGGGATCGATAATACGGGCAAACAGGCGTTTATGCGGTCGATTGGAGCAGATGATGTGATAGATTATACCCAAGAAGATTTTGTAGAGAAAGGGCCACAATATGATTTGATTATAGATTTTGTAGCGCATCGTTCCCTATTTGATTATCAAAAGGTTTTAAAACCCAAAGGTAAGTATGTTTTAGTGGGTGGTCAAATGAAACGATTATTACAAGCTGCCTTCATAGGTCCTTTTGTAGGCAAAGGGAAAGAGCAAAAATTAGGGGTGTTAGGACATGAATATAAACGAGCAGACTTAGGAACTTTGCTAGAATTTTACGAACTTGAGAAGGTAAAACCAATTATTGACGCACAAACTTTTACTTTATCGGAGGTGCCAGCAGCTATGGCTTTTTTGGAAAGTGGACAAGCCAAAGGGAAAGTGGTCATTACAATGGAGTAGAAAGGATTGATTATATAGCATTTTTTTTTGTCAATAAAATACGAAAAAATAAGTTCCGCGTTTTTTAATTGGATTTTTTTTAAATGGGTTGGAAACCTATTAAAAAAACATTCAATTAAAAAACTGAATGCGGAATTTATTTTTTTGTTAATAAATATGATAAAATGGGAAAAATAATATCAAAAAATCTAAATAAAGTAGTTGAAATTTCAATGCCTGCAATCGTGAAAAGTGAAATCTTGCGGGATTGTGTAGATAATTGTATCCCATTAGCTAATACAGAAAAAGAGGCGATTGAGGAATTGGTTGTCATTCGAACTTTCAAAAAAGGAAGTTTAATACTACGAGAAGGGCAGATTTCTACGAATTGTTATTCCATAATAGAAGGCTGTATTCGTCAATATTATCTAATTGATGGCGAAGAGCGGACGACCTTTTTTTATACAGAGGGGGAGACCATTTTTGCTCAAAGAGGAAATGCACAAGGAAAACCAGCTAAGCATTATTTATCCTGTGTAGAAGATACCACCATAACAATTATGACCCAAGAGAGCGAGAATGAATTGTTTCGAAGGTTTCCAAGATTTGAAAGATTGTCTCGGCTGGCATTAGAAGAAGAATTGGGGCATTATCAAGAAATGTTAGCAACATTTATGACTTCTTCCCCACAAGAACGGTACTTAAATTTATTAGAAAATAGGCCAGAATTATTGGATAGGGTACCGCACTATATGTTAGCAAGTTATTTGGGAGTCAAGCCAGAATCTTTAAGTAGAATTAGGAAAAGAATAATGCAGAAGGCAATTGGTACAAGATAATGGGACATCAATTTTACAGTAGTTTTAAATCATGGTTTCAAGAAAAGCAGTAGGAGACAAGAAAGCTGACATCATTTTATTTGTACATGGAGCATGGCATGGAGCATGGTGTTGGGAAAAATATTTTATGCCATTTTTTGCGGAGCAAGGCTATGATAATTATGCGTTAACCTTAAGAAGTCACGAAAAACCAGGTAGGGTCAAAGGCATTAACAAAATAAGTTTTACCAATTATATCGAAGATTTAGTGCAAGCGGTCAACCAATTAGACCAATCACCCATTATAATTGGTCATTCGATGGGGGGATTGATTTTACAAAAATATTTAGAAAAACATACCTGTAAAAAAGCTATTTTTTTAGCAGCAGCTCCTCTATCCGGACTTTTACGCTTATCACTCAATCTTTTTGTTTCTACAAGATATGCACTAATAAGTGCCTTGATGATGGATTTATATCGGGCAGTTGACCACATCGATAAAATAAAATGGTCTTTTTTTTCAGCAGACGTACCGCAAGCAGATTTACAGTTTTGCAAGGACAATATTTGTGCAGAATCCTATCTTGCCTATTTATTCATGATGCTACCACGAGTGAAAGTAAACGCTGATTTACAGGTACCTACTTTAGTGGTAAGTGGTGAATCGGACCGACTTTTTATCATAAAAGAACAAAAAGCAATAGCCACCGCTTTTAAGAGTGATTTGGTGATAATACCTAATATAGCCCACGATATGATGTTGGATACCAATTGGAAGATGGCTGCTACCGCTATTCAAAATTGGTTAGAAGAAATGGCATAGAAAATAGATTTTTAACTATCCAAAATCAGACAAAAACAATTTTCCCACCCTAAATTATTTTTTTATTCAGCAATTCCCCCTAAACTTGCGGTCTTTTTGATGGTTATTAAAATATGTACAAATTTTAAACTTCAAAAAGTGGCGCAAAAAATGCAGTTTAAGTATTATAATCGCCAATTCCAGTTTGTTTGAATGTCTACACCCTTCTGACAATGAAATGGTCTATTTTCAGACTTCTAAATAAAATCAATGACTAACGAAACTAAAGTCGGTCTTTTAGCAGTAATTACCATCGTAGCCTCTATTATTGGTTATAACTTCCTCAAGGGGATAAATTTGGTCAACGCCCCTAATTTACTGTATGCTAAATACGAAAACGTAGCTTCTCTAACAGTCTCTGCACCAATTATGATAAATGGTTTACAAGTTGGGGTCGTAAAAGATATTTATTTCTTAGAAGATATGCAGACGATAGAAGTGGAAATGAATATTGAGCAAGACTATAAAATCCCGAAAGATGCGCAAGCGATTATAACTAGTTTGAGTATCATGGGAGGCACAGCCATTAAGATAAAATATAATAGTATTTGTGGTGGCCCTGATTGTGCGCAAAGTGGGGATAGATTGATGGGAAGAGTTGCGGGAACCTTAGAAGGATTAATAGGCAATCCGGAAGATATTGACCCTTATTTTAATGGCTTGAAAAAGAATGTGCGACCAATCGTTGATTCTTTAAAAGCGGGGTTAACAGACCCTAATGCGGACGATGATATTGCTAAGAGCATTAGAGATATTGCCATAGTATTAGAAAATTTGAAAGCAACGACTGCTAGTATGAATAGGATAATGGCAGCCAATGCACAACCCTTAAATGGTGTTTTAAAAAATGCAGAAACCTTTTCTGGAAACTTAAATCAGAGTAATCAGAATATCAAAGGCATCATGCAAAATACAGACTCTTTGACTGCAAAATTTGCTGATTTAGAGTTAGAAAAGACCTTAAGCAGTACCAATGAAGCGATTGCGAGTTTAAAAAACACCATGACTTCTGCGGATAAAGCTGTAGGACAATTGACTGAGTTATTAGGCAAAGTAAATAGGGGAGAAGGCGCACTTGGCAAGTTGATGACGGATGCTACTATCATCGACCAGTTTTCTTCAGTGGCAGTTCGCTTAGATTCCGTAATGACTGATTTTCAGGAACGACCTTATCGTTATATGCCATTAAAAAGCCGTCGAAAGGTGAAGAAGTTAGACCGATTAGATGCTAAAGAGACAGGTAATTAAAATGGTTTAAGTACCATTCTATAAAAAGCCCTTGGAGTTAATTCATACTTCAAGGGCTTTTTTTTGCGGTCAAAAACTATTAATCATCCGTTGGCAAAACTAGACTTGGAACCAATGGATGATTTGCCAACGGATAGTAGGATTTCTTATTAGATTATTAATTCGCACTAACAATCTTCAAATCTTTCACTATTTCTTCCGCAGACTTTAAAGTCTTTAATTTGCCATTTTTAGACTTTAAACTTGCTTGCCCTTTTTGATAAATCACTTCCACTCTAATCGCTTTCAACCCAGAAATACCTTGCAAATCTTCCAATTCGAGCATTTCTACCTTACCTAATTTATTCTCAGCTTGTAAAAATTCGATATAATTTAAATATTCTGGTACATCACTATCTTGAGAGTAGACAATGGCAATTTTTCCTGCCTGTGTCAGCCGTTCTTCCGTTCCTTTAATAAAGGATTTATCAATTCGTTTTTTGATTATCTCGTAACGGGCATTATAGGCACCATCTACATCAAACTGTTTCTGGTCCATGTGAAATTTGATAGACAAAGGACTGCTATATACTAAAATCAAAGAAGCTACCCGCAAGGGATAAGGCATTTCATTCATCATGTCGAAAGCGACATTCTCAATTTTGCACATGGTTTCTAACTGCCACAAACGAAGATTTTGCAAGTACAACTCATTGAAATCTTGGGTGTTCACTAAAGAATCCCCGATATACATGTTATACTCTACACCGTCGGTTTTATATCGTTCAAAGTAATGAGGGAACATTTCCTGTGATTCCGCTTGTCTGCGGTCTAGAAAGCCTGCTAACTTATCGTTCAATAGATTGACGGATTGTTCGTAGGCTTTTCTTTGTCTATATATCACTTTTAACTCTGGGTCAATCTGTCCAATGTATTCCTCCACAATTTCCTTAATTTCTGGACTTAGTGTCATCGCATGATTAAAAACAGGATAAATTTCCATTTTTAGAAAGTCCAAAATACCAGCTTCATCTCCTGCATTGAGACCTTTTTTGACACTTTGTAAACACGTCTGGACTCGATAAATCAATTTTTTATAAATAGGCAGATAGTGTAAATCCATCACTCGCTCGAAAGTATCAATCACTAAGGAGAGTTGTAATTCCAAATCCGATTGAATGGCGGTATTGCGGGCAGTAGAAGAGCCAACAATATCACTTTGTCCGTATAATGGGTAAATATTTTCAAAAACAATATCTTCCAAAATAGGATTTTCTATACCTTGTATCTTTTGTAGGTTAAAATTAGTAGCGGCCCGTATAAATCGCCATTTCACAGTAGGATGAATAGATGTATAATTTTCTTGAATGGTACTTTCAATTACATTTTCACTTTCCTCATAATACCGCTCCGCCGCAATTTTTATAAAAGGAATAATATCCTCTAATTTGGCACTCACCAAGGTGTTTAATTCATTCTTTTTGGTAGAAGCGATTTCTATCAATTGCATATGATGCTCCTTTATCGGAATGGGAATTAAGATGATACTTTGGATACCTTTCTTTTTTAACCTTTTTGAAAACGTATTATAATGTACTTTTTCGGCGTAAGCATCAATGTCCGAAAACGCTATTATTTGAGAATGGTCCAAGACACAAGAATTCACCCCATCACAAAAGAAGGTCCGATAGTCTATTTCTTCTCCCTCTTTCATAAATAAACTCTGAGAGGTCTTAATTAAAAAAGAACTTATCGCTCGTTTTTGACAGGTGTCATAATTGGATACCCCAATCAATAAATCAGGATTGCCAAATAAGTCTCTGATATTTTGTTGAAATTCTGGAAATACTTGGTCGTCTGTTCTTAAAAATAAAGCTCTAGTTTTAGAAATGATGGCATCAGGCGTGACATCAAATAGATTCATGATGCCAAACCCTTTTAAAATATAGCTATTGGGTGGAAATTTCTTTTTCCACAAGGCTTGGTTGTCAGCATTCGCCAATAATTCATCGATGTCAGATTGGGTCAATTTGGGCGCTTTATCCGTCTTGATAACTTCAAGATTGTCAGCGTTAAACATCAAACGATAATGATGCATTTGCCCCGTTTTTTTATTGGGAATGTCTAAGAAAATTGGTCGATTAAGTTTTAAAATAGGTTGCTCATAGTATTTGGCTAAAATAAATGAGCTGGCAAATAAATAGGACTTCTCGATATTAAATCCATTCATTTGCAAATCATAGTCTGCTCCAGCATTTTCGATAATCTGTGCAAATCTAGTCGTAGGATGAAAAGCCTTGTATAAAAATGGAAGCGCTACGGCTTTGATTTCATTAGATTGCAATAGGGGAGGGAACAAAGGTTGCAGCATTAATTTTAATGCTTCCTCATATTTCCCCAATTGGCTATAATCTTCAATGCCTGTTCTGAGTTCCGGGAACTGATTGACGTAAGCCAAGATATCTTTGCTCGATTTAAAAAATGGATGGTTTTTGTCTGCGGCAAATCTTTCTACCTCCTTAAATATCGGCTCCATACTCAGTAATATTTTTACTGGTAGTTCTCCTACATCCGAATTAAAATTTATCAATTTCATCTTTAGTGATTTCAATTAAGCTAAAAGCTTTCTAAATATAAGGTTTTTAGTGGAATAAAGTTCGATTTGTTGCGTCAAAACCGTAGCTTGAATATTCCTGCTCCAGCATGCTTAATTAAAAGTCCCACGCTATAAAGACCTACAATTTTTCCAAAGTCGAAATCACCTCCTGTTCATTTGCTCGATGTTCTATAATTGAAGGCGAAGCCACCCTTGCCTCACAATCACTAATACCACATCGTTCACAAGTGGTATGCACTTCTCGATATTTTAATTTAGGGTCTTTCAAAAAATGAAAAATACCTTTTAATTGAGGATTGACCAATAAACCAATGGTCACACTAACGCCTCTTTTAGGATTGGTAAAGGCAGGTTTAGCCAAAGAGAAACATAAATATTTTGAAATTCCAATAGGCACGGTTAAGTATCATATTTTTATGGCGAAAAAAGAGCTTCAATCCATTATTCAAAAAGATTTGACAGCCTGCATTTAGTCTCCATTATTTTATCTATTATAAAAAATAAAATATTAGTATTTAATTACCAAAATTAAAATTTGGATTCCTGGCAAAATAATTACTATCTTCCGTGCGATTATTGATTCACAAAACGAATGTCAAAAATAACGCATGGAAAAGTACGAATTAAAATTTTATGCAAACGAAGAAAAGTATGCGGATAAAGTATTCCTTCGACAACCTTTTGGCGACCGCTGGGAGACCTATACTTGGGCAGAAGTAGGGCAAATGGCTCGAAAATTAGCCACAGGATTAAAATCTTTGGGGCTTAGAGATAAAGCACATATTGGTTTGGTGTCTAAAAATTGTCGAGAGTGGGTGATTGCCGATATTGCGATAATGATGGCGGGTTATGTGTCGGTTCCTTTTTATCCGACACTGACGGCAGACCAAATTGGCGAAGTGCTAGAAATAGGAGATGTTGATGCCATTTTTGTTGGCAAATTAGATAGTTGGGACACGATGAAGGATGGAATTCCTAAAGAAATGCCAGTGATTAAATTTCCACATTATGAAGGGAATGCAAAAGTAGATAGGGGGCACGAATGGCAGGAGTTTATGGATGCGCATGCACCTTTAGAAGGCAGACCTTCTCCTGATTATGATGATATTTGGACGATTGTTTTTACTTCAGGTACAACGGGGACGCCTAAAGGAGTCGTCCAAACTTGGCGGACAGTAGACAGCACCAAAGTTATTATGGAACATGATAATAGTTTGGATGTGTCACTCGAAGGAGATAATCATTTCTTTTCTTACTTACCTTTAAATCATATAGCAGAAAGAGTGGTTGTAGAAAATTCTGCGATAACTTATGGTGGAGATATATCTTTTACGCAAGATTTAGACCATTTCTTTCAAAATTTACAGGATACACGGCCTACCTTATTTTTTGCGGTACCCCGTATTTGGACAAAATTCCAGATGGGGATTTTAGGAAAAATGCCACAGAAGAAATTGAATACCTTATTGAAGATTCCGATTGTTTCTGGACAAGTCAAAAAGAAATTGCTGAAAGGTTTAGGTTTAGACCGAGCAAGAGGTACCTTGACAGGAGCAGCACCTATGTCAGAGACCCAAAAGAATTGGTATAGAAGTATCGGTTTATATATTTTTGAAGGTTATGGGATGACAGAGAACTGTGCAATTTCAACGACCTTAAATGGTCGCGATATTAAGCCAGGTTCTGTTGGGAAAGCTCGTTATGGTTCAGAGATTCGGATTGACCCTGAAACAAGTGAAATTTTATTCAAAGCCCCTTGGAATATGATTGGTTATTATAAATCTCCAGAAAAGACAGCCGAAACCCTCAAAGATGGTTGGTTGCACACTGGCGATGAAGGCCGATTGGATGAAGATGGTTATTTATATATCACAGGTCGAGTGAAAGATACTTTCAAAACATCAAAAGGTAAATTTATCGTTCCTGCACCCATCGAATGGGAATTTGCGAGCAACTCTGATATTGAGCAGATTTGTATCGTTGGTCTAGGTTGTCCGCAGCCAATGGCATTAGTAGTGCCATCTGAAATGGGCGCTGCTAAATCCAAAGCGGATTTAAGGGCTAGTTTAGAAGCGACGTTAAAAGAAGTGAATGAGAAAATGCCAAACTATCGTAAAGTTTCAACGATTGTCATCACTAAAGATATTTGGGGCGTAGAAAATGGTTTGCTGACACCGACTTTAAAGGTCAAGCGAAATGTTATGAACCGACGCTATCGAGATTTATTTATGGGATGGCATGAGAACGCAGATAGCGTAGTATTTGAATAAAAAAAGTATAAAATAAACACCTTACGACTTCGTAGGAGTCCAACATAGGTAACAATAAATCAATGAGTGATAATAAAATAACCGTTTCAGCACCCGCAAGACAAGCGGAAATGTATGTAAAAGGGATGATGGGCGCAAAACCAGTAGTTCCTTTTGACCACCATAAGTTAGAGGCAGAAGCCAAAGCAAAAATGACCCCAGAAGCGGCAGGCTATATCATTGGCGGTGCGGGTTCTGATAGCACGATTAGAGAAAACCAAGACGCTTTTGCTAAATATCAGATTCATCCACGGATGCTGCGAGATGTATCTGAACGAGATACCAGCACTGAATTGTTTGGGGTAAAAATACCTTCGCCATTATTGACTTGTCCGATTGGAGTTTTAGAAATGGTCCACGAAGAAGCGGGGAAGGCAGTGGGAAAAGCTATGTCCAAACTGGGTTTGCCGATGATTATTTCCAATCAAGCATCTTTCTCTATGGAAGAAATTACGGCAGGAATGGGCAATGGGCCACGGTGGTTTCAGTTGTATTGGAGTAAATCCAATGACTTGGTCAAAAGTTTGGTGCAACGAGCAGAAAAATGTGGTTGTACAGCTATCGCAGTGACCTTAGATACAACCATGTTAGGTTGGCGAGTGCAAGATTTAGATTTAATGTTTTTACCTTTTTTAAGAGGCCAAGGCATTGCCCAATATACGAGTGACCCTATTTTCAATACGATGGTAAAAAATATGGATTTCGGCGATGAATCTATGTTCCCACCAGGTTTAGATGCAGAAACCTTCAAATCTGTGCAAGCCTTCACAGGGGTATATTCTCGCCCATCAATCACCTGGGAAGACCTCGCTTTTTTACGGTCAGTAACAGATTTACCGATTTTATTAAAAGGCATTTTACATCCAGAAGATGGCGCTTTAGCTGTGAAATATGGCGTAGATGGCATTATCGTTTCCAATCATGGTGGACGGCAGGTAGATGGTTCTATTTCTGCAATTGATGCCTTACCTAAAGTGGTCGAAGCGGTTCGAAAAACAGGCAGTGATATGCCGATTTTAATGGATTCGGGTATTCGAAAAGGGGCAGATATTTTTAAGGCAATTGCCTTGGGTGCAAAGGCAGTTTGTGTAGGTCGTCCACATTGTTATGGTTTGACCATTGCGGGACAAGAAGGGGTAGAGGCGGTGATGTCTAATTTAATGGCAGATTTTGAGTTGACGATGGCGTTGGCGGGATGTAAGAATTTGTCGGAGATAGGGGCACATTCGTTGGTATAAAGATTCATGCAAAAACTCCTTCAAACATTAAATAATTATACGAAATTATCTGAATCGAGTACCGAACTCATAACAGGATGCTTTGTTCATAAAAAAATACCTAAAGGCACAATTCTCATCAGCGAAGGGCAAACCGCCCGTTATTTTTATTGGCTAGTCAAAGGCACCATGCGAGGACGCATTGCACCTAAAGGAGAATTAATCACCACTTGGTTTGCTACCAAAAATATGTTTTGTTCTTCTATGCCTTCCTTTATTTCTCGTAAGCCGAGTAGAGAAAGTATAGAAGCTTTGGAAGACTGCGAAGTGTATTGCATTAGCCGTCATGACGTACTTATGTTATTCAAACAGACGACAGAAATGAGCTCCATTGTTCGGAAAATGGCGGAAGAAGCATATATTCATTCCTTAAATAGAACCTACCAATTTCAATCCCTTTCTGCCAAAGAGCGTTATGATTCCTTTGTTATGCATTATCCAGAATTGATGCAGAAAATTCCATTAGGGATGATTGCTACTTATATTGGTATTACTCAACAGTCACTTAGTCGAATACGTAAACAGCTTTAGTTATTGTATTTTTAAGACTACCTTTCCATTTTTTCTCTATTGTACACTTTTATTTCTTTCAAAGAAATTTAAAATATTCTCTGAAGTTTTTAATTTGCAAGGGGTAATCTTCCCCGCTGGCGGGGACTGAGGGGTGGAATTTCGCGTGTTTTCCACCCTCCGATTCTTTTTTGCTCTGCGTTATTGTTCCCAACAAAAGCCATTCCAGAGCGGGAGAGAACCTCCTACCAATTTTCATCTTTTGTGCTAAATGAAAAAAGTGTACGGTAAAGAATCCATTTTTTACCATTTGGTAAAAGAATCCATCTATTTTACGCTTTATTTTGTAGTTCAAACAGTTTTGGTCAAAAGACCTCCAAGTATTTGCAAAATCTTGGAGCGTCTTAACAGGCAATCAATTAAAATCAAAACAAACGAATCATGCTCAAAAAAGGATGCCTTATTGCGCTTGTAGTTTTATTTATTTTAGGGATATCTAGCTACGGTTTAATTCAACGACGATTGACCCAGTTGAAACCTAGCCCAACCATCATAGAATCGCCGACGACTATTATAGGATTTAACCATATTGGATTGGTGGTCAAAGATTTGGATAAAATGCTCGACTTTTATCAACGAGCTACCAATTTTGAATTAATCAGCCGAGAAAAAATAAGTGGAAAGGAGGCAGCGAATAAGTTGTTTGCCAATGATAGCATTCGTTACGAAGTAGCTACTTTAAAATCCCCTAATTTTTTGTTGGAGTTAACTCAATTTGATAATCAAAAAGATACGATTATTGAAAAAATGCCTCCATATGGACCGGGTATGACGCATACTTGTTACCAAACGGCAACCGTCAATTCTGGGTATAACAAATTTGTAAAAGCAGGGGTAGATATGCTAAGCCGTGGAGACGAACCGATTGATTTGGGAGGATATGGAGTGACGTACGCCTATGCCCATGACCCTGAAGGCAATATGATGGAACTAGAGCAAATGTCTGATTTTGTAATATGGTTAAAAATTGATAAAGATTTTTCAGAAAAGCATAAAATGTGGATGACACAGGTGGCAATTATGACCCCAGATATTGAACGATTAGCCGCTTTTTATGAAAAAGTCTATGAAATTGAGCCTTATAGATTTAACGATTATGATGCCAGTGAAACGGGGGCTAAGGTGATTAATTTAGATGGTGTAAATATGAGAGGCGCTTGGTTTATGTTAGATGGCAAAGAGAAAAAAATGGAGTTATTTCAATACAAAGGGGCGCATCCGACACCTAATACCATTTACAAAAGAAGTCCAACAGAACTGGGCTACTCTTTTTCTATAGAAGTACTAGACATTCAAAAAGAATATCAACGGTTAAAAGGAAAAGGCGTGGAGTTTTTGAGTGAACCGCAGCAATTAGGCAAATTTTGGATGGTTTATGCCAATGATGTGGATGGCAATGTCTTTTCATTGCGACAAGCAATAGACCCTAATTTTTCTGCACCGAATATTTAAAAAATTGCGGAGAGCTAAGGGCAAGGTGCTGAGGGGTAGCACTTCCTCAGCCCTTTGTTCTTTGCCCTACGCTAATCATTCGAACCCATGAAAAAATAAGTTGGTCATCTTGTTTTAGTTTTCTTTTATGAACAGCTATGCTGGTTAGAAAAGGAAGCTAAAGCAAGATGTTGAAACCAACTTATTTTTTCATCATCATTAATGCCATGAAAAAAATATTACTCACCTCTGTATTAGGTATTATTCTCCTATTCCTATTGGCACTTGGCTGGTTTTATTGGCAAATTACTCGTCAGACTAGTGAAACTATTATTGCTGATTTAGATACCAAGACCCTATTTGATACCCGATGTGGTATTTGTCACAATGGAGGCAGTGCGGGTGCACCTTTGGTATCGGCACTAAAGTTGATGCCAGAAGACCGCAT
>CALJVJ010000028.1 GCA_937974625.1 uncultured Saprospiraceae bacterium | reverse complement strand
ACAATTTTCTGATGAATTCTTAATCACCTTCCAAGACGATGATTGGTCCATCCAAGAACATGCAGGTCATCTCCTAAGCTTGGAAGGGCTATGGTTCAGTCGATTTACAGATATTATGACAGGAGCCAGTGAATTAACCATTGCAGACCTTAGCAACCAAGCAACTTATGATGCAAAATATAATGAACAAACTATCGAGCATATTTTAGATTCATTTATTGAAGTAAGAACGCAGCTTATCCAATTGCTCCGCTTAGTCAAAGAAGAAGATTTGGCTAAACAGGCGGTTCATCCTCGACTTGGTACACCCATGAAAATTATCGATTTAGCCTATTTTGTAGCCGAACACGATGACCACCATCTGGCTATGATTCAACAATTAGCAACGTAAAAACAACCAGGCCATCTACCCAATTAGTTCAGGTAAATGGTCTGACTTCATACATTATAATAATTTAGTCAAAATAGTGTATTTAGAAAAATAACCTATTTTGCCCCAATTTATTCTCTTTTTATTTCCATATTTACTGGTAAACAATTATTAGTTGGACAATCTAACCCAATTAAATAATCTTCTACTTCTCCACTTTCTATCCGACCATAAGGTGTCATGTTGTCCTCATTACTTATTCGGATACGGACCCCTAAAAATTCTCCTGTAACAGCATTTGCTGGAGTAGTTACTTCTATATAGGTATCTGTTGTATTCACCTCATCGTATATCATTTCGCCAGCATCAAATTCTCCGTTTCCATTCCAGTCTATCCATGCTTCGATATGTGCATCCATTCCTGTTGTGTTGGTATAGTTCAATGGTAATCTAAAGGTACTTCCAGGACTAATATCTAAAGTCGGGAAGATATCCAAACCATCCTCATCTGCTCCATCTCCTAAGGCATTGGTGCTCGGTTGTCCATCTGCTTCCCCATCAACTGTAGTACCTAAACTAAGACCTGGGATAATTACATGGACAGGGCCATTATTTGCACTGGTTGTTTGGTAGTCATCCAAATTGGTAGCTCCTGTCACATCTGGTAAATCTCCCCAATCACAAGCATTTACGATTATCTTAATTTCCTGATAAGGTCGACAGTCACTAGGTGAAGGTGTCGGATGAGCTATGGCATAAACAAAGAAGGTATCTGGTTTATTATCTACATTATTATTGGTAAAGCCACTTACATTATAAATACCAACCGTGTCATTATCATTGGCTATTTGCACCGTATCAATACCAGTTCCACCAGTGTAAATAGCAGTTGGGTTAGTTTGAGCCGTCGTGAAATAAACGAAAGCTATACTATCTGGGTTATTAAAGGTAGTCGTTACCGAAATCGTATCTACTAATTCTCCAGAACAAATGGTTCTGTCTGTTATTGGATTTTCTATTGCCTCACATGGTTCACAAAGAATACCAAAATCATATCGATGATTTCCACAACCAATCGCATCCGTCGTCATACAAATAACTGGTAAGTTGGCAGGCATACTACCAATAGCCGTACTTAAAGTACCTCCATCTACATCCGAATCGATATTATCATTACTCCCTGCATCTACTATTGTTGGCCCTTGATAAGTTGCTGAACCTATTGTAAATAATTCATTACCATTATCATATTGGCTATTGCCAAAAACAATATAGTATTTAGTTGTATACTGCATCCCACTCCAACTAGTAGCTGGTGTAGCTACTCCTGCTCCATCTACCGTAATACCTGTAGAATCTACATTATGTTGATTGAAATAGTAATTACCATTCTCTGTGGTATCTTGTCCTACCAACAAACCATCTTCATCATACAATTGTACAATCATATCCTCAATACCTTGCTCGCAAGCATCTTGAATACCATTTTGGATAGAATCACACCACACATAGTTTCCGATTTCTAATGGTGCTGGCGCACAGGCAGCTTCTAAATCTCCTAAGCCATTCGCCTTTCCAAAGGAAACATTTCCTAGCGTCGGTGGAAATTCTCCTGTCTCAAATAAAGTATATCCGCCTACCAAATCCGCTAAATTAGCAGAATCAATGGGCACGCCTTCTCGACCTCCTGTCGTGTTATTAAGTTTAAGTAATCCGCCAGAATAATCACTATATGGGTCCATCGCAGTCGTAATAATGTAAGGATTCCCTTTTATTTGCAATAATGCTCCTTGGGTGGTCTCCCAATGGATTCCTCCACTAACATAGCCTGGAGTATTATCATTTGGGAAAGGTTTGATTGGTGACCAAGGGTCTTGGTAATTATAAAAATCCCAAGAATAAAATTCTGTACCACCCGGACCAGATGGACTAATTCCTCCTGCTCCTGCACAACTTCCCCCTGCGGTTTCTATAACATAACTGCCTGATTGTAAACAAGCTTTCAGGATATCTCCTGCACTTATGGAAAAAGATTCTTGGGCTTCACCAGGATGTAAAAATCTACCTGCACCTGATTGGTCTCCAAATCGGTCTCTAAATCCTAATATCATATCGCCATTATCCGCAAATTCTATATCTGATAAGATTGGTTGAGGATAACCTATTTCCCATAGGTCTCCACCAGTTATTCCACCGTATGGTACATCAGCCGTTGTTGCCCAAGCATTCCAATTAGATAAGGAAAAAGGGTCATAGGCATCATTAATATAAGCTTGTCTATCGTAACCTAAAGGTATGGTCAATTCTAAGTTAAATACGGTGCCTCCCGGTAAGATAGAATGAACGTAAGCATTCGACCCATTTTCATCTACTGACCCGACCCATAGTTTACCTTGATGCATCGCCAAAGCAAAGGGACGGTGGCGGCCTGCTCCTGTCTCATCGGGTGTGGTCCACGATTGTGCAACCGTTACACTCAATGCATTGCCATTTGATACATCTAAAGCATAGATTTTTTTATCGAATAAATTGACCACATAAAGTATACTATCGTTGTCGGACATTTCTATATCTCCAAAAGCAAGCTTCCCTACTCCATCAAATACTTCATCTCCTGTGCCTAAGTCGTACACTTCGCCTGGATGTGGGTCGCTTATTCCTGCTGGGGTAAAATCATGGATATCACTGCCTGCTGTATTTGCTCCACTTAATAGGGCATCTAAGTTAATCACTCCTGTTTTATTACCTGCTAAATCGTATTGATAAATGGCATCTGGGCCATCTGGACCATAGCCGACATATCTTTTATGGAAGGCCGACAAATAATATTTTTCTTTAGTTGGTTGCCATGCTACCCCATAGACTGCACCTACATCATTATGCGTCGCTAACGTAACGGCTTCATAATCACCTGTTTTAGCGGTGCCTGTAAAATCATGGCCGTCTGCACTTTCTCGTAGTTTTACGATTGCTGCTTCCCCTGAATTCGCTCCGTCATAAGCCCCATCACTAAAACATGGGATAATCACATAAGGGTCTCCTGCACAATAATCTTTTGGGCTACTTAATCCAAATTTAGTACAAGCTGGGGCTGTTAAAAACTGTACATCTGTACCATTATCTCCTCCGGCATGCGTTGGGCTTGCCCAACAGGCAATACTCTCTGGTAGAATAAATTCTACTCTATAGGCTTCTCCATCAGTTAGGCCACATAGTTGCCAATCTCCATTGCTATCCGTCCAGATGGTATCTACTGCATTGTTAGTACAATCATAAACCACTACTTGGACTCCTTGGATGCCTGCTTCGCTAGCTTCATCGGTGCCGTTACAATTGAAATCTTCGAAAGCGGTGCCACCTAGGCAGCCAGTAGTACTAGAACAATCACCCACATCAGCTGGACAAGGTGCAGGAGATTTGATAATTAGGGTATCTGCACAAGCAACAGTAGTTTCAAAAACAGAAATAATGGTGTCTTTACCAATGCCATCCGCTTCCAGATTAATACTAAAAGTATGAGGAGGAGAAACGCTGTTTCGGTCTAAGGTTTGTGCTAAAGCACCATTTAGATAAACCAAAATATCTTCTCCTGGATTTTTTATATCACTCCAATTTACCGTTATATCATAAGTAGCGGTAAAAGTATCGTTACCATTATCGGTACAACCTTTTTGAGCATACCCCAAAGCAGGTTCACAGGAACATTCAATAATAGAATATTCAAATACTTCTATATTTACAGGACAGTCCGATACGCCGTCATAAGCTTTAACTGTATAAATACCATCATTGGGGGCAACGAAAGTATTAGTATTACTAGTAAACACCAAAACATCTGTTCCACTCAAGTCTTCGTACCATTCATAGAAAATATTTCCTGCAGTCGCAGTAATCGCACTTGGAATATCGCATACTTCGATTGGTGTTGCAGGAGGAGTAGCAACAGAAGGCCTGTAATCAACTACTATGGTATCTGTTTTTACACATCCGCCAGGGAAGGTGACCGTTAAGGTATAGGTCTCATCAACTGTAGGACATAATTCAGTTTCCAAGGAATTAGGGTTTGCAATGCCTGTGGTAGGGGACCATTGCACTGTTACATTCGTGGTATCCACACCTTGTGGCAATACGCCAACTAAATCAATGCATGGATTCCCTTCGCAATAAACCACATTATCTCCTGCATCTATATCTAAGGTATCTATATTCCAAATCTCAATTTTTTCTTCAACCTGACAAGCCCCCACACCAGAGGTAAATACTACTTGCCAAGGAGCATCAATACCCACACCGTCTGGAAGACAAATTGTAACCGTATTGTCTGAGACTGATACTGGAGAAGGACCAGAAAAAGGAATATCATCGCCTTCTAATCTAAATTCTGAAGTTGTCCACCAATTTCCAATACCTTTGGAGCTTAATCTCCAATGTTGAGCAACAATAGGACTACTTAAGACTTCTTCTTGTGTGAAATTTCCATCAGGTCCAGTGAACGAATGGCCAGAATCTATCCAAGTTAAACCATCATGAGAATAATATAATTCATATTGTACGCTTGTATATACCTGAAGGTCGAAGCTCCACCCAGTTAACTGCCCTCCGCCTATCCAGAAACTTGATACATTTACTGGGTAAGGAAAATGTGCGATAATAAATGCATCTCCCTCCGTATTTTCTCTTCGACTTAGGAAATTACTATCTGCTGGCTCGTGTGAATCATTAGTTAAACTTTCGTAGGTTAAGAATCCACCACTAGAAGGAAGTGTCGTATGTTTTCCAATAACTTCTAAATCATATACTACATCGCTGGCACCTTGAGCTGAATCTCCATCTACCGTAACAAAATCACATACTTCAATATTAATACAATCACCAACGCACATAGCAATTGGCTCTGCATAATCTTTAAGATTTTTAAATTTAACCTGGCTAAAATATTCCTCTGTTCTATCACAAGCACAAGTCGTATTATAAACCACCTCAAAAAGAATTGGACAAGATTGTGCATCTGGAACATCTACGCTACCACTAACAAAAACAGAGGCACCATCATTGACAGTAAAGGTTCCATTCTCGGTGCCAATTAGATTATCTACATTAGGATTAATGGATTGGCTATCATCTACATCTTCATAAAAATTAATGGTGTATTGTTGATTGACTGCATCAGGCCCATTGTGATTGATATTAAACTCATAGTATAATTCTGCATTACCATCAGTGGAAGGACATTCTGTTAGTACGGTTATATCTTCTGCTACAAATGGTGGAGCTAGTTCAACTTTTACCCGATTATTGATGCTATTTTGTACAAAAACGCCACATGTAGAAGGAGGGCCAGGGCTACAATTTACCATATCCTCAAAACTTTTTATATCTACTAGCAAATCTACATCTCCACATTCTTGAGTAGGGTCCATGACTACATCAAAGCTCATGCTTAATGATCCATAAGGTGGTATTTCTGGGCCATTAAAACAAACTTCCGTGGTCGTACCAATTGGTGTTTCTGTTACGGGGCCAACTGTAAAGGAACTTGGTGAAGTAAAACTTAAACTACCAGTCTGGTAATCTAAACCATCAGGGAAAGTCACACAAATGATGACACTATCACTAGTGGGTTTATCTTTGATATTGATAGCGGTGATACCAAAAGTATTAACCGTTGCATTACAATTAATTATTTCCGGGTCAGAGATCAACAACAACTGGGCGTAATCATCTGGGTCGGCCCCATTAATAATTAATGGTATATTTTCCACTAAACCAGAAGAAACCACATTATCAGAGCAAGGGTCTGTGGCATCAGTTTTTGTAGTGGATTTAGAACCAGAAATAAATTCGTCGCAATCTGTATATACTCTAAACCTAAAGGCAACCTTATTACTATCAGCTGTTTGGTTCGCCAAAGTCACTCCTTGTAAACCATTTGCATCAATATAATCATTCCATAAGTTATCATCCGTATAAGTATAGGTCGTTCCAGAAACACTATCCGGATCAGTTGGTATGTTCGTCCAAGTGCCTAACATAGTTGGTCCACCAGGGTAAGCAACTTCCCATGAACCAGGCACAACATTCATTCCTGGAGGTAAAGTGAAAGAAGGAATCAGGTTTAATAATACCAATTGCTTCACGTTTTTAATCCGCATATTCATATACACGGTATCACATAAAGGAAAGCTTGTTGGATTATCAAACCACTCTGCTTGTAAACCTACTTCACCAAAAATATAGGTGTAGCAAATTTCAGCAGAAGAACACCCCTCAGAGCCACTTAAAGCTGCTTTTACATCTTCCGGAGCACAACCTGAAAAAGCCCCTACACAAATTTTAGGACTTGGTTCTGATGGCTCTGGACAATACAACAAAGTGGTTCCTACATAGTAAGTATGACAATTAGTAGGGGCATAAGAATCACCTGCCGGTAGGGTTATCTTATATACTTTATTCAATCCATCATCAGAAATTAGTACTTTGGTTAGGGCAGTCGTTCCTCCTGCATCCGTATAGACATCTTCCAATCTAACGGAAGATGGAATAGTTACAGACATACCAACCCCAGTAGCTGGGTCATCGACATCAGGATTACAAAATTCTATTTCTTGAATTTCCTCGCTGACGCCAGGTGCTGTTGAGGCTAGGATATTAGCGCCATGATTGGTGACAGTCATCGGGTCTAATGGGTCACGCATATCATTTAAAATAAAGATGCCACTTTCCCGATTTTCTTTATACATTAAAGTATCTAAATTCAGTAATTCGAAATATAAATCACCGTCCGAAAACCCAAAATCATCACAAATAGAAGCAGATTGACGATCTACTGCCCCATTACAACGATAAACCGTATGGCCTCTAGTATCATACACTCTTTCACTATTTACATATCCCCAATCATAAACTAAATTATAATCTAAAACTCCTGGTATATCTCCTGGACAAACCAAGCATAAGTCATAGGTTAATCGCATCGTATCACAGTTATCTAAACCAACTCCCATCGAAGGAACCCCCTGACTAGCCAAATCAAAAACAACATTTCCAATATTTCCTGCTGTATCAACTCCACAGATGGGTTCATCATATCCATCTACTGGTCGACAAAACATATTAATGGTTGAATCGGCAGCGACATCATAGTTGACCCCAAGTTTATTAACACTTGCATTGGCACAATAAGCCAACGGTGCTTTTATTTGAACATCTACGTCATGAACATCTAATAATGGTCTGTATTCTTGTTTATACCAATGGTCTCCTTCTGGGCCAGGAAAATCACGCACGGTAAATTCATGAGTAACAGTTCCACCACAATCTGTCAAGTTCATTCGAGTAACTACATCCAATTCCCCTGGACAATCCATTTCAAAGCCAACCCATTCTAAGCAAGCATTTCCCAAGGAAGCATCACAATAAGTTGCCCCTCCATTAATCGTATCCATATGATAGACTGTAAAAGAAGGTAAAATCCTTGCAAATTGTGCAGGTGCAGGTGCCTTCCCCAATTTCTTTAAGGCCTCCCGATGAGGGTTCTTAATAAGTGGCCCTTCCCAAGTATAGTGTATCGTATCCCCTACGGCAAAACCATAGGCGGCAACTAAGTCATCTAAACAATTACCTGTACCCCAATGCCCTCTTGGGGCGCCACAATCGTCCTGTTTTCCAAAATTCACTAACCTAATGGCTACTTGATTGTTATCATTATAGTCAAAACTATTATTATAGGAATCAGCTCCATGGTCAACAGTGTTTGGCCAAGGTGTATTTTCCTCATCAAAATCTACCCAAACATTACCATAGGAAGTTACTCCATTGGTGACGCAAGAAGCAATGGAACTTAAATCAAGGTCAACTTTATTTCCTCCTACTTTTGAATAGGCAAATTCGGTTAGTACCGTATTATTTGCATCCATCAGTAAGGGTAATTTTGACGTAGAATCTACCCCATTTCCAAGTTCATTTATTGTCCAAGAAATAGACCATCGGTTTAGGTTTTGTAAGGCCAAAGTATCCAATATTACATAATACCCTTCATGCCTCATAGTATCACCAGGTAAAAATCTAGTTAAATCAGCTGCCGTTTCTCCGTTAGCGGTTAATGAATCAATCAATGACTGTCGGGTATGTCGAGTCGTCATGGTTTTATCAGTATACCCTAAATTCTTTCTTTCACTTTTTTCGTGACGATGTTCAACAATACAATCACAATCATCACAAGTTGGGTCTGCCCTAAATATGATAGGTCGACACGCTTTTAGCATTTCACAGTCAGGGTCACAATCTTCACAAACATGCACTACTTGTTGATTGGCGGAAAAATATTGAACTGGACTACAAATACAAGAATCCATTTCAATGGAGTATTTATAGCAAACATTCTTATTATTTGAACCAGATTGGAGGACTAATTCAGCAAAACTATCAGACGGTTTAGTTAGTGTGGCATTACTAATAGCAGTATAGGTTAATCCACTATCCACAGAAATACTATCCGAATCGGACACAAACTCTAAATCTTGAATATATTTGGGCTCACCAGAAAATTCAACTTTTAAGAAATTACTACCACCTGATGGACAATCGTCAATATTTAATTTTTCAAAGGTATAACAGAAAACAACTTCCAAAGCACTTGAATTTGTTCCTGATAATGGTACACCATCATTACTATAAGTCCCAAAATTATATCCTACAACAGAACCATCACCATTTAAAGCTATTTCATTGGGATTGTAAACGTTGGTAGCTCCGTATAATAAATCAAAAGCATCAGGTATAGGATAATCTTTAAATGAAGTGCCGCCACAATTAGTCTTTCCATCCACATAAAACTGGACATCTTCACAAGTTATAGTAGCACAACTACCTTCCCCCACACCACAGAGAACTTCTATGGTTACTTCAACAATGATGCTATCTCCCCCTGGCAAATCATCATAAATCCCATCTGAATCTGTATTGGACAAGCCAAGCATATCATCGTTGTTGGCCGTGAAGTCAATATTAATATCATCCCCTTCCCAAGAATAATAAGAAGCAGGTATCGAAATCCCACCTACTTTAACATCGGTTACTTCTAAGTTAGGTTTATCACAAGTTTGAAAACCAATTTGCAAATCAGTATATATATTTTGGTCGGTATCTGCATTTGGGTTCTTAAGTGTGACACTAACCGTACCTGGTGTTCCACATACTTCAATTCCTCCAGTATTCAACATGGCAGTAGCTGTCGGTAACAAAGCACCAGTTGGTCGTACTTTTAAAAATGAGGTTTGACTTGACTCGTTACATAATTCACTATCACAACCCCATTTTGCATTATATTTAAAAGGGTAATCGGCAGCACTTGGGCAATTATTCACACTATAACAAACTTCTATTTCAACTCCTTCATTGGTATTCATTTGGTTATTAGCAGGATTAGCACTCGAATTGGCTATAAAATAAGTTCCGTCAACGTTAAGACGAGTGGTTTGCGTTCCTGCATCGTAGTTTATTTCTCCGCTGGGAACTTTCATTCCATTGACCATAATACTGTCTAGAATCAAATCTCCACCAAACAATTCTAAACCCACTATCTCAAAAGTGAAGCTGTCTAAATAGGAATTCAATCCATCTTGGGAAAGGTTTATCGTTTGGCAAGCAGAAGTTTGTAGCGCTGTAATTTCTGCTTCAGCTGGGCTTAAAGGAGAAAGCATATTCAGTACTGGTACATGTACCGCTGAATTAAATTCGGTCGGTTCCATATAATTGCCTGAGCACTTATGAACCATATTAAAGGTGTCTATATAAGTATAGTCATATAAGTACTCAAAAAATAGCATTTCATTTTTATCCACTTCACAGTTTGACCGTATTCCTATGTTTACGACTACTAAACTATCCCCTGTAATTCCATTAACAATAAAAGTGGGTCGGCTGGGGTTAGGGTCTGAAACAGAGATAGAAGTACCCCCAAATTCAGTAAATTCCCAGCCCGCATATTCTATTCCCGCTGGCAACTTAGCTGTAAATTCAAATCCTTTAATATCCCCAGGGTCTCCTGTAAATACTATCATAGATAGGGTATCTGATGCCCCACAAACGTTTAAATCATCTATTTGAGAAAAACCGGGTACGCCTCTAAGGTCAATAAATTCAACATCCGGGCATTCATCTCCAGGAGCAAATAAATTCTTTAAAAAAGAAGCTGTTGAACGCATTTTTATCGTGTTCAGCGCTCGTTGGTTTAAAGAAATAGCTTCGACTTTTTCTAGGAGGGTAGCAGTATTAGATAGTTTATTAATTTCTACCTCATTCAAAGTTGTTTCAATTTCTTCAACAGTACCTTCCAGCATTTTATCCCAAACAGTCTGGTAGAAACTTGAAGCATGTAAGGCCACAAAATTAACTATCAAAAAAAGAAATAGTAAAATATTTTTTTTACTAAAAAGAATCATCCGCTTACTAGGTAAATTAACGCTCATCATTGACAATTTTAATTTTGAAGAGGCATTTCATAATTCATTAGTAATTATAAAAAACCACCTATCGTTATTACATTTTTTAAACTTTCTAATAGAAAATTTAATATTGAATTAGAATTTATATCAGTTGTCAGTCCTTACAAAAATGGTCTTACATCACCGAAAACAAGGGTTTTACCATCTAATAAAAGAACATAGTTTTTTAACATAATTAATTAAGTACTTCACGGAATTAAGTAAATAATCAACTTGAAAGATTTTTAAGTTTATACTTCGTTAAAAAGCCTTGAAAACCAGTAGGTTTCCTTCGTTTTTTGCCTCGTCTAAACTCAAAACTCACTTCAATTTAATTTATACCCAATTTCCGTGAAGTACTTAGCTATCTACCAGCAAGGCAAATCTGTATCATACACTGTCAACCAGTTTTAAAAATCATCAGTTATCTGGCTTATGGATAGAATATGTGACTTAAAACGGTTATAAATAAGGTTCCTTTCAGGCGTTCTTTTTAACAAAAATCTATCGTTATGCTATGGTTAAAGCACTTATTGCTCAATGTATATTCAAAAAATGGTAGCTCTCGTCCGAAAACAAGAGCTCACCATCAGTCAAAAAGAACATATCTTTTTAGCTTTTCCTATGGAAAAGGCCTTAATAAAAGTTGGGAGGTTTATAGAATATTGATTTTTTTTAAATTGCCGATATGAATCTCACGGGGGGAGAAATAATAAATTACGAATCCATTTAAAAATTTTAAATCAGCCGGAAATGATTCTCTCAGGAAAGGATGTAGGTTTGTGTTAAGTTTTTTACTTTATTACCCCAATTTGTAGGATTTATTTTTTAGAAAATTTAATTTTTTGCATTAAAAGTGACATAATAAACGGGCGAAAAAAAGAAAAGGCTAGGAATAAATGCTTTTAAAGTTAAAAACAAGAGTTTTTGAAGTGTTCTTTTAGAAAGAAGTTAGCTTTACCAAACTTTTGAGGTTTAGTAAAGCTAACATTTAGAATTTAGAACTATAGTTACTTTTTAATTTCTGCATTCTCAATCGGAATACAAATCTGCGATTCACATTCTAAGCCAATCAGATAATCTTCTACCTCTCCACTTTCTATCCGACCATAAGGTGTCATGTTGTCCTCATTACTTATTCGGATACGAACCCCTAAATATTCTCCTAAAACAGCAGTAACAGGTGCAGTTACTTCTAAATATATATCTGTTGGATTCACCTCATCATATACCATTTCACCAGCATCAAATTCTCCGTTCGCATTCCAATCTATCCACGCTTCGATATGTGCATCCATACCCGTTGTGTTGGTATAGTTCAATGGTAATCTAAAGGTACTTCCAGGACTAATATCTAAAGTCGGGAAGATATCCAAACCATCCTCATCTGCTCCATCTCCTAAGGCATTCGTGCTCGGTTGTCCATCTGCTTCTCCATCAACTGTAGTACCTAAACTAAGACCTGGGATAATTACATGCACTGGACCATTATTTGCACTCGTCGTTTGGTAGTCATCCAAATTGGTAGCTCCTGTTACATCTGGTAAATCTCCCCAATCACATGCATTTACGATTATCTTAATTTCCTGATAAGGTCGACAGTCACTAGGTGAAGGTGTCGGATGAGCTATGGCATAGACATAGAAGGTATCTGGTGTATTATCTACATTATTGTTGGTAAAACCACTTATGTTTAATAATCGAACAGTGTCATTACTACTCGCTATTTGCACGGTATCTATACCCGTTCCACCAGTGTAAATGGCAGTTGGGTTAGTTTGAGCCGTCGTGAAATAAACGAAAGCAATACTATCTGGGTTATTAAAGGTAGTCGTTACCGAAATCGTATCTACTAATTCACCTGAACATATCGTTCTTTCTGTTGTTGGATTTTCTATGACCTCACATGGTTCACAGAGAATACCAAAATCATATCGGTGATTACCACAACCAATCGCATCCGTCGTCATACAAATAACTGGTAAGTTGGCAGGCATACTACCAATAGCCGTACTTAAAGTACCTCCATCTACATCCGAATCGATATTATCATTACTCCCTGCATCTACTATTGTTGGTCCTTGATAAGTTGCTGAACCTATTGTAAATAATTCATTCCCATTATCATATTGGCTATTGCCAAATACGATGTAATATTTGGTAGTATACTGCATCCCACTCCAACTAGTAGCTGGTGTAGCTACTCCTGCTCCATCTACCGCAATACCTGTTGAATCTACATTATGTTGATTGAAATAGTAATTACCATTCTCTGTGGTATCTTGTCCTACCAACAAACCAGCTTCATCATACAACTGTACAATCATATCCTCAATACCTTGCTCGCAAGCATCTTGAATACCATTTTGGATAGAATCACACCACACATAGTTTCCGATTTCTAGTGGTGCTGGCGCACAGGCTGCTTCTAAATCTCCTAAGCCATTCGCCTTTCCAAAGGAAACATTTCCTAGCGTCGGTGGAAATTCTCCTGTATCAAATAAAGTATATCCGCCTACCAAATC
>CALJVJ010000027.1 GCA_937974625.1 uncultured Saprospiraceae bacterium | reverse complement strand
TAACAAGCTGTAATTTATATACTTAATTTACCAAAAGATAATAAACCTCAATGCCAGTTTAAAAGTCCTCCTAATCTGATTTAGGAGGACCCTTTTAAACTAACATTACAAAAACCAAAACTATGAGTCAAAAACTATTGTCCCTCTGTATCTGCTTTTGTCTATTCCTATCTTGTGACAAAGCTCCGTTATTATCTCCTGCTGAATTAGACAATGAACAACCTACTACTTTCGAAGTTTCCATAGATGTTGCGCAATGCATCAATGGTGGTAGCTTATTATTCGTTTCGATGCCGAATCCTGAACTATATGGCTACCTATGGGAAGTAAACGGAAAAGCTGGCGGGCACCATAACCAAACATCGGGTTGTCAATGTGTGGAAAATGCCACCGTTCGAGTGACCCGTTTGGCTGACGGACTTAGGGTAAATAAATCTATTGAGTTAATTGCTAGTTGTTTGTCGGATGAATCTAGTTTTTGAGGTTAGCCATCCTATAAGGAAAGTGTTTATAGAACTTAGTTAGCGATAATTAGAAAATAGCATGAAAGTCATTCGAATCATATGGTATATCATAAAGCTTGGAGTATTTTCTATTCTTGGCGTATTCTATTTCATAATAGCTACCTTTTTTCGGTTATTTGACCTTTGGAAATCCATTAGTATTTTCCAATCCTACCTTCACATATATCATAGACTATTTGGGTTAAATGTTTTTTTTGAATTTGAGGAAGAAAAGACTAAAAGAGCGACAAACACGGTGTTCGTGCTCCTCAATCAGACAAGCTTCTTAGATTCGATGATCACTCCTACTCTTCCAGTTAAAAAATGCAGAGGTATACTCAATATTGAAATGGGACTTTATCCTGTAATAGGTTGGTTTTATGCTATGACTAATTTTGTGATTATAAGACAATGGTCGAGCCAGGCTAAAAATACGTTGAATCGTTCCTATAATTTTTTAAGGTCTGGTGGCAATATGATTATTTCCATAGAAGGCAAAAGAAGTAAGAATGGAAACTTAAATGAGTATAAGAAAGGTCCTATTGTAATGGCAATTAATTGTCAATCAAACATTGTCCCTTTCATAATTGAAGGGACCTATGAATCGCTACCATACGGTTCACTGTATATTAAGCCGGGTGAGATTAAGGTGAGGGTTTTGAGCCCAATCTCAACGAAAGGAATGACTTATGAAAATAGAGACGAACTAAAGGTCCAACTTAGAGCAATTGCTAATGGAAATGGACTAAAATAAAAACACCCCTATGAGAAAATTACAAACACTCCTCGCGTTAAGCATGTGCGTTCCTAACATTCTAAATACACAAACAAGGCATTCTTTTGAGCAAGCCACCTATGCTTTTGAGGCTGTCTTGCAGCAGCATCCAACAGATGCCACTGCCAAACTATTTTTAACTAAAGCCAAGTGGTTGCTAAAAGCAGGTGTGGCAGAAGATTGGACGGGAATTGAGCAGATGGAGAAATATTAGGTAACTGCTATTGAAGTTTGGAGGATTAACAACAAAATTGTAATTTGTTAATTGTTTAGAACTACACACAAAAAACTAAAAATGCTAGAGAAAACTAACCCCAAACCTCATTGGACTGCCCTTCCTAGGCGATTCCTATGCCTTTTCCTGATTATAGGTATTACTACTACTACCTTACCTCTCTTTGGGCAAATGGCGTCCATTGATTCCTTAGCACAACTTCCAAAAACTGCTACAACAAAAGAAAAAATTCTTTTAGATGCCGATAGTAATCCCGGCATGTTTACAGGTTACCCTTTCAAAGGGGAATATTTTCATAAAAAAGAAGATGCTCAGACTAGAACATTTTCCATTAACCCCATAACGCAACACGATTTATACATAGACCTAAATGGGACGACGAATATTGAGGATATTTTAGCTCAGCAAGAAACTTTACCTTGGAATAATGCTACAGCATTAAAACATAAAAAGAATACGGTGTATTGGATGCGAACTCGATTTTATGGCAGCCCTTATTTTAATGGCGAACAAATACTAAATATTTCTACCCTAGGTGGAAAGGATATATTCACTTCTCATTTTATAGATAGCTATATCTCCGACGGTCGTGGCGGCTATCAGCATCAGCGGACGGGCAATCGTGTCCCCCTCAAAGAACGAGCTTATGAACATTGGGCAAACTTCATTAAACTAGATATTGGTTTGACCGATACACTTGATTTGTTCCTACGAATCGAAGGTGCCGATGCACAATACCTACTACCATCAATAGAAGATACGAAAATTTTCCTTTGGCATGTTGACCCTTTATCGCTATTTGCTAGTCAAAGTAATTATGCATTTGAAGAGGGCATCTTTTTTGGGCTTTTAGGTGTTCAATGTATCTTTTTCTTTTTATTATTCCTGATAGAAAAAGAAAGGACGCATTTTTATTATGCCATTCTTATTCTTGGTTTTTTTATTATGTCCGCATCAGATGCCCCAAATCCTTTTGCTTATGTTGCATTTCCAACATTTAACAATGCCTATATATATGCATTTCCAGCAGGAATATTTCTATTGACTCTTGGATGGTTGAAATTTGTTGAAAGTTATTTTAACTATTCAAAATCTTCGGTATATAGAAAATGGATTGTACCCATAGCGCTAACTCTTAGCGCATTGATTTGTATAAATTTTAGTAGTCAATTTCAGTTTTTTGACGAGGAATCGAATACGAATCTTTTATTGCTTTATTATAACGTACTATTGGGAAACCTTATGATTTTAGCTATAATCGGAGGCATTGGGGTTTATAAAGCGCCCAAACAAAAGAATGCCTCCAAGTCATTTATAGCCCTTGCATTTTCTCCCATCGGAGTTACTGGTATACTGTCTTTAATTGTAAATATATTTGCCATTGAATTATCGTTTATTAATTTGGCTATTTGGATGGAATGCTCTATTGTTGCCATGTTGATATTGCTTTCTCTTAGTATTGGTTATCGTACCAATCGTATTAAAGCAGAAAAAGAAGCGCATAAGGCCCAAAAGAACTATTTAGAAAAATTAGATAAAACAAAGACCCAGTTCTTCACCAATATAAGTCATGAATTTCGCACTCCTTTGACTATCATCTCGGGGATGTCGACTCAAATAAAAGAAAATCCAAAAGAATTATTAGATAATGGTTTAACTATGATTCAACGGAATTCTGACCAATTACTCCATTTAGTCAACCAACTGTTGGATTTAGGAAAATTGGAAGGTGGAAAAATGAGGCTAACTTATCAACAAGGAGACATTATCGCTTATTTAAAATACTTAATCGAAAGTGTTCATTCCTTGGCAGCCAATCGACAAATATTACTACATTTTCATGCCGAAGAAGAGCAAGTATTAATGGATTTTGATGAAGAAAAAATTCGTCAAATCTTTATTAATCTATTATCAAATGCTATTAAATTCACCCCCAATAACGGACATGTATATGTGTCTGTACACACGGTAAACACAGGTAAGGAAGTCATTGATTTTCCACATAATGAAGCCTTAAAAATAGTAGTAAGAGACACTGGAAGCGGTATTCCTGCAGACCAATTGCCTTTTATTTTTAATCGCTTTTATCAGGTGGACGGCACCAGTACCCGACAAGGAGAAGGTTCTGGAATTGGGCTAGCTTTGGTAAAAGAATTAATGACACTCCTGCAAGGAACGATTTCGGTAAAAAGTAAATTTCAAAAAGAAACAACTTTTACCCTCTTATTACCGATGACCAATGAAGCACCTGAAGTAAAAGAATCAATCGTTCAAGCACCTATTATGCTTTCCAAAAATCCTCCAACCAACGAGGAGAAATTGCCTAAACTGAACGGCGCAGAAAGTATAAATCCTTCCAAACAAAGAATTTTAGTCGTGGAGGATAATGTAGATGTTGTCACTTATATTGCCCTTTGTTTGCAGCCACATTTTGACGTACAAATAGCCAGTAATGGGCAAGAAGGTATAGAAATGGCTTTAGAAAATATTCCAGACATCCTTATCACCGATGTGATGATGCCCCTTAAAGATGGTTTTGAAGTATGCCAGACGTTGAAAAAGGATATCCGCACAAGCCACATTCCAATCATCATGCTTACCGCAAAGGTAGATATAGATAGCAAATTACAGGGCTTAGAACAAGGGGCAGATGCGTACCTTTCCAAACCTTTTCATCCTAAAGAATTATTGATTCGATTGGAACAATTAATCGCTAATAGACAACGGATACAAGCTAAATACCGTTCGGCACAATTGATTAAAGCACCTGTTCCCAAAACAGAAGATGTTTTTCTACAAACCATCCAAAAAATTATTATAGAGAATATAGAAAATGAAGCTTTTGATGCTGCCAAATTAGTTCAAATCCTTGGCACTAGTCGCACCCAATTATACCGAAAGCTCAAAGCCTTAACCGATATGTCGGTTGCTAATTACATCAACAAAATAAAATTACACGAGGCTAAACGATTATTAATAGAAACGGATAAGAATATCTCAGAAATCGCTTATGCGGTCGGTTATACTTCTCTTAGTTACTTTAGTAATAGTTTTTCTAAAGCATTTGGGGTTTCGCCTCGGAAGTTTCGGGAGCAAGTTAATTTTCCTAGTTAATGAAATGCAAACAGATTTGAAACTACATCACCAGCGCCTACTACGAAGCATTACGGAGGCTCCTGACTTACATAAAACCATTAGTTCTAAAGCCATTAAACTCCTCATTTTCAATAGGTTTGGGACAATAACTTAACTTCTGGAACAATAACTTAACTATTTTTCAAGCATTACAACTATCTGGGACAATAACTGTAATCCTTTTTCTAAGGTGCGCTTACCTTTGTGCTATACTTATACACAAACACAAATAACCTACTAATAAATGAGATAAAACATCAAATCTATTCGAGCCTCTCTATTATTGATTGTATTAAAAGATAACCTCAAAATTAAAAAACTCCATGCCAGTTTTAAAAGCCCTCCTAGTCAATAGGAGGGCACTTTTAAACAGGCAGAAAAAAATCATTACTATGAGTACTCAACAATTAAAGACAACTAAAAATAACAATGCGTTTAGTAAATATACCCTAATGGTTTTATTTACGCTTACCAGCATTTTAATCGGTTATTATCTAATAACTCGAGCATTTCCCTTTTTAATCATTTCTGAAGAAAACTATGGTCCTTATTTTTTTCAAAGAGCTTATTGGGTGTTTGCTCATGTTATCTTCGGAATTCTAGCCACTTTAATTGGTCCTTTTCAATTTATTCCACAATTCCGTAATAAATATTTAGCCGTTCATAGAAAATTAGGACAGGTGTATATTTTCGCAACAGTCTTAGGTGGACTATCAAGCATGTATTTAGCCACGACTTCTGCGGTTAATTTAACCTACAGTAGTGGTCTGTTTACATTAGGATTCTTTTGGGTTGCTGCTGCTCTCATGGCATTGGTAGCTATCAAAAATGGAAAAGTGGAATTACACAAAGAATGGATGATTAGAAGTTATATTTTAACCTCCGCTTTTGTTATAGCTAGACTATTTGTAGATGTCTTAGTATCCTTAGAGATAGCTTCTCGAATAGAAGCGATAACGCTTACGAATTGGGCAGGATGGGTCATCCCACTGTTCCTTGCTGAATTAATCATACAAGGAAGAAAAATATAAGAAGCACCTAAAAAATGGAAATGGTGGAAGTAGTCCTATTACCAGTTTTCGCTCCCTAAATCACTCATAATCAGTAGCTATGGGACAATAACTTAACTTTTGGGACAATAGCTTAACTATTTTTTAAAGATTATAACTATTCGGAACAATAGCTGTAATCCCTTTTTTAAGGTGCGCTTACCTTTGTATCAACACAAAGCTACACCTAATCTATTCTACTTTATTTACTAAATAACTTAGAAAAGGATAACCCCAAAAAATTAAGAAACCTCAATGCTAGTTTTAAAAGTCCTCCTAATCTGAATTAGGAGGACACTTTTAAACTAGCAGAACCAAAATCAAAACTATGAGTCAAAAACTAATGTACCTCTGTATCTGCTTTTGTCTATTCCAATCTTGTGACAAAGCCCCTTTATTATCCCTTCCTGAATTAGAAAATGAGTTACCTACTACTTTCGAGGTTTCCATAGATGTTGTGCACTGTGTCAATGGAGGCAACCTCCTATCTGTTGAGATGCCCAATCCTGAACTATATGGTTACTTATGGGAAGTAAACGAACAAGCTAGCGGACACCATACCGAAACATCGGGTTGTCAATGTGTGGAAAATGCGACTGTTCGAGTAACGCGCTTGGCAGATGGGCTTAGGGTGAGTAAATTTATTGAGTTAACGGCTAGTTGCTCGTCGGATGAATCTAGTTTTTAGTTTAGTCCAATAAGGTGTTATAATGTTGGGCGGCACTTTAAAATATCGCCCAACATTATAACAATAAATATTTCAAAATACACACATAAGATGATATTGAGAAAACTACCACACCTAAAAAAAGAACGGCTATTCTTTTTATTACCATACTTCCTATTTTTATTGTTGGTTACTCCTACCTCGAAGGTGGATAAACCGTTAAAAACAAGCAATTTACTTCCTTGTTGTACAAGTTGTACTGACCAATATGGTTCCACCGCTTTTTATGATTTTAAATTACAAGAATGCTGGTCTTGTCCAAAAAGATACACACCCACATTGGAGGGCGTATATAGTCGAAGAGCCTGCAAGCAATATAAATACGGTTTATATGCGGATGCTAAAAGATTGGGAAAATTAACTTGCAGGGAATCATTGATTGCAAAAGAATAAAGCTTAGAATCCTATAAAAATATTAAGAATGAAAGAAGTAACAATTATTGCTTTTCATTCCTTAAGTCAAAAAACAATTTCTATGAGAAAATTACAAACACTACTCGCTATAAGCGTGTGCGTTCCTAGCATCGCAAATACACAAACAAGTCAACCTTTGGAGCAACAGTTTCAACAAGAAGTGTCTATGCTATTGAGAGATAATCAAATTACCGTTTTTTTAGATTGGTTAGCTTCTCCCGTTGTACAAAATATATCGCTATTCTTAACAATTATATGCATCGGGTACTGTATCACCTTAATCATTCTACACAGAATGATGATTCGAGAAGCCTTACCTGCCAATTGGACTATTTTTCTTCAAAATTGGATAAGTCTAGACCAACCAGTAGCGGTAATCAATAGGAAATATCCAACTCCTTTCGAATTGGAGCAGCGCAGATTACAACATACGAACACTACTATGGACTTAGGCGAACCAATACTAGCTACTATTAATTTCTTAGATAAATCGACAAAAGAAACACAGGAATTAAGACAACAATTAATGGGCAGAAAAATAGCAATAGTCCTATCGAAAGATGGGAATTTGATAAAGGTAGCATGATAATTTTTGCAAATGTGCAAAAACAAGCAACATTTATCCCGAATTCATTTCGGGGCAATTTTAATTAACTCCTTAAAATTTTTAATCAAAAAAATCAAACTATTATGAAAAAGCATCATCTTTTCGCAGCTCTTTGCTGCCTATTAAGCATCTATTCTTGTCAAAAAGAGTCCATTACCCCACTAGCTGAATCTACTCCCATTAGTACAGAAACAAGCGATGAATCGGCTTACTTTAAAATTAATACCCTTGAAGACCTAGCGACTTTCGAAGAACTATTTGTACAAAACGAAACAGCGACGAGTAGAGGTAGTCGCCAACATGGAAAAGTTATTCATGTGCCGAACAATTCTAAAAATGCGATTCAAGCGGCGATAACAGCAGCAGGACCTTATGGATTAATCGTTTTGGCTAAAGGAAATCATATAGAAGAGCAAACGATTGTCATTAATCACCCTATATATATTCTAGGGAGAAAAGGAGCTACGATTATTGCTAGTAGTCAAATATATGATGAATTCGGTCCTCCAGCTGAACCTGTTTTTTCCATTCGTCAAACCACTAGAGTAACTATTTGGGGAGTAGAAATGCAAGGAAGAGCAGAAGGAAGTAATATGGGCATTGAAATTCTCAATTCCACGCATACCGTATTATCCAAAAATACTATTAATAGTTTTCAAACAGCTATCGCTATCGGTGGAGGTGATAACACCTTACTATGGAAAAATAACATCGTAGGAGCAAGAGCAGAAGATATACAATTATCCGTTGGTATTGTGGTAGTCGACGGAGTGGATGTTCGCATCCTACAAAATAAAATCTCTGGTTTTATATGGGGAATAATTTGTGGTAGCCAAGATGGCATTATCCAGCAGAATGAACTATATGGCAATAGCGTTGGGTTAAATCTTGATTTTTTGGTTCCTGTTGTCGTCACTTCGGAGGGAAATATTACGGGGTCTAAAGTTTCCGCTACTAATTGGACCGTTCAGAATAATTATGCCCATCATAATCAAGTAGGTTACCTCCTTTCTTTTGGTGCTAATAATAATAAATTAATTAATAATCGTGGAGGGAATAATAGCGCCTTAGATTTACTTTTAGATACAGATGGTTTCAATGCTTTGGGGATACCAAGCCCTGCTAGCTATGATAATTTTGTGGATGTACGGAGTAATACTGGTTTCACCATTCAAGATTGTGGTAATAATAATCGGGTAAGAGGCGGGATACAAATTCCTTGTAATTAAAGATAAACTGGTAGTACAGCCTTTAGGCTGTCCTGTTACAAGGTCTTTAGACCTTGAAGCACAACTTAGATGCTGCCGACCTAAAGGTCGTCAAACAGGACAGGCTAAAGCCTGTGCTGCCGATTGTCCAGAACCTTGAGCTAATCATAAAAATCCCCCTTTAAACCTAACATCCATAAAATGGAAAAAATTTCTATTGTTAATAAATTTTTCTACGGATTGGGCTTTGTCTCCCGAGGTATTATGCACGGGTTGTTCCAGTTATTCCTATTTTTCTATTTTAGTCAAGTGCTAGGATTGGATGCAAAATTAGCGGGATTGGCTTCTCTGATTACTTTTGTTTTTGATGCGATTACGGACCCTTTAGTTGGGGTGATTTCAGATAAATGGACCTCCAAAAAATGGGGACGCCGTCATCCATTTATGTTAGTATCTGCGCTACCTTTAGGCGTATTTACCTATTTGCTATTTGCCCCACCTGCCTACTTAAATCAAATGGAATTATTCTGGTGGCTAACTGGGTTTTCGGTTTTAATCAGAATAGCCATTACTTTTTTTGATGTGCCAGCTAGGTCTTTAGGAGCTGAATTAAGTACAGATTATAAAGAAAGAACCGTTATTATCTCCATTAGAATGCTGTTTGATGCATCTCTGGCACCAATGGTCATGATTATGGGCTACACTTTTTATTTTGTACCAACGACCGATTATTCCAATGGTTTATTAAATAAAGCAGCCTACCCATCTTTTGCCTTGTTATGTGCGATTTTAATGTCCTTATCTATTCTTATCAGTACTTTAGGCACTAGAAATATTATTCCTAAGTTACCCCAGATTTCAGCCGCTCAAAAGCAATTAACAATCACTCAATTATTGAGTAGTTTGGGGACTGCGATAAAAATGCCTTCTTTTATTAGTTTGGTTTTATTCATCACCTTCCTCTCTATCGCATTAGGTGTTGGAATGATTATTTCTCCTTATTTTGCTTATTATTTCGGCATTTCCGCAAAAGAAATGGCAGTATTCCCAATCAGTTCAATTATTGGCGATGTCCTATCCTTATTTATCGCTCCCCGTTTAGGAGACCAATTGGATAAAAAATGGGCGGCTATTTGGGCGGCTATGCTTACAGGCATATTTTTCTCCTTACCCTGTAATCTTAGGATGTTAGGGCTTTTTCCAGAAAATGATAGCCCCTACCTATTAACTACGCTTGTCCTTATATTATCTATGGGCTATACCTGCTTATGGATTGCTATTAGTCTTGGAAGTTCAATGATGGCAGATGTCATAGATGAATTTGAGCTATTATCTACTAATCGACAGGAGGGCTTATTCTTTTCTATCCTGACGCTGGCAAGTAAAATGACTACTGGTATTGGGGCTTTTATCGCGGGCTTATTATTAAGCTGGATTGCTTTTCCCACACAGACAGATATAGCCGATGTTTCTCCCGAAGCTATAAATGACCTCGGCTTAATTGGAGGACCTATCAATCTAGGGATTTACCTCTTTTCGATGGTTTTTCTTTTCTTTTATCCAATTACTAAAGAACGGTATCGGGAGATTCGGGTTGTTTTGGATGCTCGTAAGGTGTTGGTTGATGCTGGATGATACTTTGAGCGTATCACCCAGCATCAACCAGTATCCCCAAATATCAATAAAAATTAAAATATATGAAAAAGAAACGCACCTGGAAATTTTGGCTCTCTCGCTCCATCCTAGCCCTTTTGCTCATCGGCAGTTTTTGGTTGATTAACCTAATCTGGTTTCGCCCTTTTAATATCAAGCATTTTTACGACAAGATTTTTGTCCAATTATTATTAGATAGTCCAGAGGTTACTACAGCTTTAGGTATTCCCGTTTTATACGATTGGTCTAAAGATGAATTGGATGATATTTCGGATGCCAAACAGTGGAAAGATTTTGAGCAGATGAAGGAAACGCAGGCAACCTTAAAAAGTTATGAGTTTGACAAACAGTCAAAAACCAATCAATTAAATACCAAAATATTAGCCTATTTCCTTAAAGGAAATACCGACAAAGAACCTTATTTCTATCACGATTATCCAGTGAACCAAATGTTTGGCATTCAAAGTGAATTACCTAGTTTTTTGGAAAACTCGCATAAATTAAAGGATAAGAGTGATGTGGAAGCCTATATCTCTAGACTATCAAAATTTGAGACCAAATTTGACCAATTATTGGAAGGGCTTAAAATTAGAGAGGAAAAGGGCATTATCCCACCCAAATTTGTCATCAAGCGAGTGGTAGATGAAATGAAAGGTTTTGTGGGGCATAAAGACGAAGTTATTGAAAATTTAGAGGATGCTCCTATTCCTGTAAAATCCAATATTTTATACACTAATTTTTCCGATAAAGTAGCCGATATTGAAGGGCTTTCTGCTGAAGAAAAAACCCAATATCAAACGCAAGTCGAAGAAGTCATTCAAACCACCGTTTTTGGTGCTTACGGTAAACTTATCCAGTATTTTGAAAATCTTAATGCCAAAGCAACCACCGATGATGGTGTTTGGAAATTACCTGATGGCGAAAATTTTTATGCCTATCAGTTAAGACAATCAACTACCACCGATTTAACCCCCGAAGAAGTGCATCAAATTGGCTTACAGGAAGTAGCTAGACTTAAAGCAGAGATGTGGGCCATTTTAGAACAGGAAGGATATATAGATACGACTCAAACCTTAGGCGAAGTAATACAAGCACTTAGTAAAGAAGAACGTTTTTTGTATCCAGAAAATGATGAAGGCAGAGAACTTGTTTTAAAAGAATATCAAGCTATTATAGATGAAATCAACCAAGGATTAGCCGATGCTTTTGACATTCGCCCGAAGGCAACAATGGAAGTCAAAAGAGTCCCTGAATTTAAAGAAGAGGGTTCTAATAAAGCTTATTATTATCCACCAGCAATGGATAATTCCAGAGGGGGTATTTTCTATGCCAACCTCCGAAAAGTGCAGGAGCACCCCAAATTTACTATGAAAACCTTGGCTTATCATGAGGGCATTCCGGGACATCATTTTCAAATAGCCATACAGTTTGAATTAACAGGGGTACCGATTTTCAGAAATGTACTTCCTTTTACGGCTTATGATGAAGGTTGGGCTTTATACACCGAGCAATTGGCTTATGAATTAGGCTTTTATGAAAATGACCCTTTTGGCAATTTAGGCAGATTACAAGCCGAAATTTGGCGAGCGGTTCGCTTAGTGGTTGATACGGGCATTCACCATAAAAAGTGGACCAGAGAACAAGCCATAGAATATATGGTGGCTAATACAGGTCTGACAACCTCTGAAGTGGTCACTGAAATCGAACGCTATATTGTCATGCCCGGTCAAGCCTGTGCCTATAAGATTGGCATGATGAAAATATTAGAATTAAGAGCGAAGGCTAAAAAAGCCTTGGGCAATCGTTTTGATTTAAAGGAATTTCATAATGTCGTTTTAAAAAATGGCTCTCTTCCACTAACGATTTTAGAGGAGGTTGTGGAGGAGTATATTGGGAAAAACTCTTAAAAACAGGTCTATTTCGAATAGGATAAAAAAGTGATTAAAAAAGAGGATAGTTGTCAGCCTCTAGCATTTTAATGATATCGTGTCTTGCTTTAGTAAATTTTCCCCAAATATCAATAAAAATTAAAAATTATGAGAACTACTACATTAACTAAAAAATTAAATCTATTTGAGGTACTAGGAAAAGTCGTCAAATTAACCCCAAGAATCCCAACTCTCCTAAAAAATTCGAAGGCAATTAAAGCTTTAGATAAAAATAGCCAGCAATCCATCGGACAATTTTTCGAATCGCATGCCATTCAACACAAGGAGGTGATTGCTTTGAGATTTGAAGACCAAAGCTATACGTATGCCGCCTTTAATGAGGAAATTAATCGCTATGCCAATTACCTGATACAAGAAGGCGTACAACCAGAAGAGACGGTTATGGTAATGCTAGAGAATCGACCTGCCTTACTATTTTTGATAGGCGCTTGTATTAAAATAGGAGCAGTTGCCTCTCTAATTAATCCGAATCAAAGAGGGAACGTGTTATTACATTCTATCACATTAGACCCTTCTAATTATTATTTTATTGGGGAAGAATTAGTAGCACATTTTGAAGCAATTAAACCCGCTTTAGCTAATAGCAAGCAAGCTCAATATTATTGGGTGCCTGATTTACAAAAAGAGCATTGTCCCGACAATTATCAGGATGTTAATCAAGCATTAAAGGATGTTTCCGATTCCAATCCACCTACTACCAACCAAGTAAAACTAGGGCAGCGATATGCCAACGTTTTCACCTCTGGTACTACAGGCATGCCCAAAGCCTCTCGCCAACTCCATCATAAATGGTTGGTTACGTATCATTGGTTTGGTAAAATTCATTTGAATCTTCAACCCAGCGATGTTTTTTATGTACCGCTGCCTTTTTATCATACCAATGCACTTCTTCTATCTTGGTCGTCTGTAATAGCAGGAGCTTGCACGATGGTTATTCGAAGGAAATTTTCTGTTCGAGAATTTTGGAAAGATGTAGATAAATATGGCGTAACCGCCTTTGTATATATTGGAGAACTTTGCCGTTATTTATTAAATGCGCCTCCTTCCAAACTGGATAACAGCCACCAAATTAAAAAAATAATAGGAAATGGTTTACGACCAGATATTTGGAAAACTTTCAAACAGCGATTTAATATCGAAACAGTAGTTGAGTTGTATGGGGCATCAGAAAGCATTGTTGCGTTTACCAATACTTTAAATATTGATGAAACAATAGGATGGTCTCCCCAAAATTTTAAAATAATAAAATATGATGTTGACAATGATTGCCCTGTCAAAGATAAAAACGGCTACTGTATTCCCGTTAAAAAAGGAGGAACAGGATTACTAATTTCAGAAATTACGGAAAAAGAAGTTTTCGATGGTTATGTTAATAAAGCAAAAAATGAGGCAAAAATCTTACGAGATGTTTTTGAAAAAGGAGATGCTTGGTTCAATAGCGGAGACCTTCTGCAAGATATTGGGTATAAGCATGCTCGATTTGTAGATAGAATTGGGGATACTTTTAGATGGAAGGGAGAAAATTGTGCCACCACAGAAGTAGAAGCTATCGTCAATACCCTTGAAGGAGTGGACCTTTGTACAGTCTATGGCGTGCAAATTCCCAATAATGATGGCAGAGCAGGTATGCTGACCATTGTCCCCAAACCCAATGCATCAGTCGATATGAATCAATTAGCTGCCCAATTACAACAAGAACTCCCCCAATATGCCGTCCCTTTATTCGTCCGAATTTCCAAGGGCATGGAGACGACGCATACGCATAAAATCAAAAAAAATAAACTAAAAACGGAAGCCTTCAATGTGGCAGACCCTGTTTATGTGCTGTTGCCTAAAACGGATAGGTATCTGGAAATGACGGCAACAATTCGGGCGGCGGTTAATGAGGGGACGTATGTTTTTTGAGTAAGCAGGCGATTGAAGGATATAAAGATTGGCATTATGAAATTGTCACAGGGCTGTTAAGTTCTGTTTCACAAGAGGCGAAAGTGTTAAAGTTTATTCCTAAGATTTTGAATTGCACGGAGCAATTCCCCCTTTTGAAGGGGGTTAGGGGGATGTTACCCTTGGATTTATTGAATAACATCCCCCTTGCCCCCTTCAAAGGGGGAACATATCGTGCAATTTTAAATCTTCATTGCTAAATTTTAACTTATACGAAATTTATCAAACAGAACTTAACAGCCCTGGGGATTGCCCCTACTGAGCCATTAAAAAATTAAATCATCATCTAAAAACTACACACATGTACTACCTAACTCAAAGCATTCACAGAAATGCACAAACCAAAGGCAATCATATTGCCACCATTATGGGCGACCGACAACGCACTTGGTTGCAAGTAAAAGACAGAATTGCACGCTTTGCTGGCGGACTCAAAAGCATTGGCGTACAAGATGGAGACCGAATAGCCATCCTAGCCCTCAATTCCGATAGCTATTTTGAATATTACTTTAGCGTGCCTTGGGCAGGGGCGGTAGTCGTTCCACTAAACATTCGTTGGTCCCCTGCGGAAAATGCCTATTCCTTAAAAGATTCGGGGGCAACGGTTTTATTGGTGGACCAAACATTTGCCAAAATGATACCTGCTATTCAAGCACAAGGTGTTGCTTTCAAATCA
>CALJVJ010000026.1 GCA_937974625.1 uncultured Saprospiraceae bacterium | reverse complement strand
AATTATTTCGCACTCTGGGTATTATGCGAAATCGAAAAAAGTAGCTTATAGACTAGTTATTAAATTCATCCGCTAAAATCACCACCCCCAAAATATATTCCGCATCTAGCTTATCCAACTGAATACTGGAAAGTGCAGCCTGTTCCGTTTTAGCGTTTTGGTTCGTGGAAGGAATGGCTTTCCACTCGCAACCAGCATCCTCCAGTCGCTCGGTCCAGTCCATCCATTGCCTCATGGAATTGGGTTTGATGATTATGGTCATTGGTTACGCCTTTTCTGGTTCAAGTATTTAGTTAAAGGATTCGGCACCTGGTCGCCGACATCTGGAAACGGGGAACCTGTTCCGAGTTCCAATTCGACGAATTGAACCCAGCTCCACCGTTTCCCGTTTTCGTCGATGGCTTCATAGATACCTTTATACTAGGTATCGGAATAATAGAGTTTGGTGATTGTTAGCATGGTGCTGGGTTTTAGTTTCTAATTATCAGCAGGCTTAGTGCCTAATTTTCTAGTCGTTAATTTTGAGATTCCGCTTAGTTCTTTTCCTATCTCTTTTTTCCCTTGCTCCGTGGTGTTAGACCAAATATCTGAAAAGTCTTTAGCTTCCTCCGATTCCTCAATTTTGTGTTTTTCGTGAATCTTATGAAGATTCTTAAAAAAGAATTTTACAATTTTCATGATTCTGTTTCTTGATAAATGATACTAGGTTCAAAGTTCCCGCTCCAATCTCCTACGTAACCAGTTTCTAGAATTCGAATTATTCCGGAACAAGTGACACCAATCGAGATTCGAAAATCTTGGATTAATTAAGCTTAGGATTCGAGTCTCCTTTTAAATAGGTGTTTATTTTTCCTTCTGTATCTTCATAGGTTGAATTTTCGCCATAAAGACATAAGGCAATAATAACATACATTTTAGCTTCATTCCCTTTTAAGGTATGTACTCTAGGATGGTCAAATTTAATTCCAAAGCCATATAAAAACTGAGCCTCGTCTCCATCAATTTCCACTTTCTCTAGGTTTTCAATTTCTTCTTTGCTTAAATTGGGTTTAGCGCCTATGTGCCAAGTTTTAGTATAATTTACTTCTGGTGAAGTAATGTAAAATAATGCTGCCATGATTTTATATTTAATTATTTCTGGATTTCTGTATCAAAACAAACTAGTGTTTAACGTGATACAGTAATTAAGAAAATTAGTAACCAAAAATAAGGCTTTCCAATGCTAATTCCTAGCAACCTTTTTTTTGATACAGTGATACCCGTATTAAGTGCGTAGGGTGGGGAAGTGGCCACCAAGGTACTCGCACGAAGTGCGGCTATGCCGTAGGTGTCTACTTCCGCGCGTTGGCTCACCATCGTTTCCGATTTACTTTGGAGCGGGTTGGCTTTGAGCAGTGGCCCAAACCACCTAGCAGCTTTGCTGCTGATGGTTTTGGGCTACTGCTGCGGGTGTGCCTGTGCTGCTAGGTGTCTGGTCTTTGTGGCGGCTGACTAGCTGCATAGGCACTAGGGTAGGGGTTTAGGGTTTTCGAATCTTGGCTTTGAGGATATAGGAATCAAAACATTCGCCCAGCTGTTCGCTCGTTGGCATATACGTATAAGCAAGCGTATCTCCTAAATACTCAAAAATGTAAAAGTTGAATTTTCCGCAATCCGTAGAAACGAGACAAAATCCCTCTTCGTCGCAAATCTCAAAATCTCGATTCTCTGAAATTTGAATAACGATTCTATCCGTTTGAAATTTGGTTGTTATAGCTGCGCTTCTTGGGGTATTATCAGGGTAAGCTTAAAATATAAAATAAAGATTCGTGAAATTGTGAACCTCAATTAATTCATTTGGGATGCAATCCTAGCTATAATTTTATTTGCTAGACAATTGACGAATTGATACAAAATGTCCAAATAATACCACGGGAACAATTAAAGCTGGTAATAATACAAAGGGAAAATAAGCTAAAGCGATATTCGGTTGTTCAAATGCAAATTGTTGTAAAACCGTTGGAGCAGAAAGTAAGCCATTAAATATGATGAATACTAATAAACCTAGAGAGACAACATTCCAGGCCAAAAGGAATTTACGATTTAATTGACCATTCTTAATGCCAAAATAAGCTACAAATGGCGCTGTTAGCCCCGCTAAAATATCAAAATTTCGACCGGAAAAAGTCATTAATTCAGGAACTGCTTTATCTAAAAATAACCAATACAAACAAAATTCTACAGGAATTCGAACAACATTTAACCAAGTAATAGGCAAAAGAGGTAAACTATCTACAAACTTCCTGCCTTGTTTACTTATGAATACCGATACCATGAATAATAAAATTGGGAAAAAAGCTAACAAAAATCGGGGTGGGCTAGTCATTGTTTTTATTGTATAAAAATGGCTTAAGGACAACATAGCTTGTAAACCTATCCAAACAATCAAACCACCAATAATCAAATTGGCTTTGGAACTAAACCCTTTAGATTTACTAATAATTCTATAAAATTGGATAAGCGTATAAAGTGATGCTAGACCAAATATTATCGGCAAATAGAAAGGAAGTGCAAGACTATTAGGTAAATCAGACATAAATATAGTTTTATTACTTGTATATACAAGTATATGGTGAAAAAAATTATTTTTTAAGTTCAGGTAGATTAGCTGTGATAGCTTGTGTAATTTGGTCAATTTGCTGGACATTAAAAGCTCCTAAAATGCCTGTTATTTTTTCTTGTAAAGCTTCCCAAACTGGCGTAACCTCTTCTAATAGGGCATAGCCATCCTTTGTTAAAGCCAATTGAGAATATCTAGAATCTGCTCCTGTTGATTTTACCACCCAACCTTTTTGAATTAACTTTTTTAGGTCTCTACTCATGGTAGATTGGTCTAAAACTAAAGCATCTGCAATGGTTTTTTGATTTACTCCTTTCCTTTTACCAATGATAAATAAAATAGACAGCATACTTCCTCTTAAACCAAAAGGATTGATTTTATTCTGATAAGCAGTATTAAGCAAGCGATGAAGCTTTCTCAATTTTGCATTTACGCAAACTCTAGGGTCTATATTATCAAAATTAGGTGTATCCATTAAATCTATTTTATAAAGTAAAGATAAAACAAAATGATTGTATATGCAAGTATATTTTTGTTTTCACCATTTTTACTTCTAACAATTTATCCTAGCATTTTAGCCAATTTTTATAATCTCCAAAAAATAAAAAACTTTATTGTCCCCTCCTCAATAAGCAGTTTCGTTATTACCGTGAAATTCAATTTTTAAATTAAAAAACTAATAACATGAAAAACATATTTAAAGCACAGACAATTAATGAACTAGCGGATAGAATTGAACAGATTACGATGAATTCAACACCTCAATGGGGTAAAATGAACGTTTATCAAATGTTGAAACATTGTACAGAAAATGAAAAGTTAATGCTTAGAGAAGCCACCTATAAAAGAAGGTTTATAGGAAGGATATTTGGCAAGATGGCACTAAAGTCTAGCATTAAAGATGAAGCACCCTTAGCAAGAAATAGTCCTACCCATCCAGCACTAAAATTTACTGGAAATGGAGATGTAGAGCAACAAAAAAAAGAGTGGTTAGAAGTTTTAGTAAAATATCCTACTAAAAAAGCAACGGATTATAAGGACTTTGTTCATCCCTTTTTTGGAAAAATGGAAAGTGAACAAATTAGTCGATTGGCTTATAAACATATTGACCACCATCTTAGACAATTTGGCGTATAATATAAAAATGAAGGGTGTGTAAAAAGGGTCAATTTTAAATTGAGCCTTTTTACACACCTCCTCCTTACCTATTTTTTCAAAGAAATCATTTAGGGATTATTCTTTATAAAATTTCTGAACAATTGGTTCTTGTCCATTAGATTCAATGCTTATAAAATACAAGCCAGCTGAAATATGTCTAAGGTCAAGGACCAAATTTTGGTTCGTTTCTTCTGAGATAGCTTGTTGGTGAATGGTCTGCCCCAATTGATTGTAGATTTTCAGACTGCCTTCTTTCTCATGGAAATTCGACAATTGAACATTTAAATCTTTGAAAATTGGATTTGGAAAAACCTTCATTTCAGGGTTATCAATTGTAGATAACTCAGATGTAGGAGGAGCAACATTCGTTTCTAATACTTCAATTCTGGCAGGTCTAAGGCTGTTATGTCTGGCGGCAGAATTTACAAGACTAGCAGATGAAATATTAATAGAATAATCTTCTACTTCACCATATCTAAAGGTTTCGCAACTACCAGCTTTTCTACCATATTTCAGCGCAACTCGCATTCTAGTTTTTCCAGGAACTGCATTATGAGGTATATCAATCTTTGCTTTAATAATTCTATAGTCTTTGTGCGTTAATAATTCTTCGCCAGCATCTTCAAAATCCCCATCATTATTGAAGTCAATCCAAACGGTCCAATAAACCCAATAGCGATTTCTTGCATATCCAGGGGAAAGCACTAATGTTTGTTCTGTCCCTGGTTGAATAGTCGTTTTTAAATTAGTATAATCACCATATCCGCCATCACTGCCTGTAGCGTTATTAATCGCTCCTAAAACCACATGTCGAATCCAGAAAAAATAAGTATTTTCACCTTTCACTTCACAATATTCTTTAGGTGTAGCATTAGCTGTACAAGGATTAACGGTTACATCAAAAGAGCAACTTTCTTTTTGACCACAATCATCTTCTACTGTGTAACTAACGGTTGTTGTCCCAGCAGAAAAAATGCTACCATTAGCAAGGCCTGCCGTTTGTTGAATATCCAGACAGGGCAACTCCATAATGAACTCTAAAGGTTTATCTGTATAATAATAATCCCACCGGCCATCCGGTAATAATTGCACATAATCTTGGTTATTATTTCTATTGTTTGGTTGTCCAGGATACCAATTGGTAAAATCAAAAGGGTCGCCATTTACCCATTCATATTTACCTTCGTTGTTGGTATCGTGCAATCCTATAAAAGCATTTTGATTCGCTAAAAAAGCCCCTAGCATATTACTTTCTGCGGCATCGTTGATAACTGCTAAGTAACCACCATTATTTTCGGCAATTAATTTAGCTGTTGGCCAGGTAGCCTTCTCTTTAGAACAATAATATTGATGTCCCTTATATCTTCCCATATAAACAAACCCTTCTATCTCTTGGCCTGCTGCTGGGCAATTATCGCAACAACTGCTAGCAGTAGGCGGTTCCCAAGTCACCTTAGCACCATTTTGCCCATCTTCACAATTAACAATGATGTCTTCTGTACAATCTAAAATTAAATTTGGTTCTACGGTTACAGTGAAACTGCAAGTATTACCACCACAATCAGGTCCATTTTGATAAGTTACGGTGGTCGTTCCAATGGGGAAAGATTCTCCATTTAAAGGGCCTTCAATTTGTTGAATATCCTCACAAAGAACCTCAACAATATATTCTAAAGAGTCCGTCCCTGCAATATCACTCCATCTACCGTTGTAAAATAATTGACCATAATGTTCATTACCATTATTGTTGTTTGGTTGATTACCCGCCCAATTGGTATATTCCAATGGGTCATTGTTTAACCATTTGAAGTTTCCTTCATCGCCCTCATCTGTTAATCCAATATAAGCATTTTGATTAACTAAAAAATTAGCTAAATATTCATTTTCTTTTCGGTCATTGATGACGGCTAAATACCCGCCAATATTTGCTGCCCCTGCCTTAGCATCTGCCCAAACTGCTTTATCCATTGAACAGTAGTAACGATGTCCTCCTCTTTCACCCAAATACATAAAACCTGTAATTTCCTCCTCTTCAGGGCAACTACCACAACTACCATCAAATGATGGAGGTTGCCAAGAAAAGTAGGTATTTCCCCCACTAGGATTGCAAGTCAAAACCGTATCGTTTGGGCAATTGATAAATTCAGGAGCACTTAAAGTAATCGTTTGAATACAGGAAACTATACTATCAGGCATGGAATCAAAAAAGGCCTTCCATTTTCTTTGAATAATTTTAGTACCTAGACAAGTATTTTCCTCAAGGATTATATCTTCATAATCTAAGCTAACAGGACAAATAGAATTAACCTCCACAATAGCTACACCTGTTTGAGCAGTATCTGTCGCACCATTTGGACAATCTTTAACATCTGGTGGGCAAGTGATACTTATTGGAGCAGTTCTCACCACACTAGAAGTTAAATCTTCTGCACTGGTATTAGCAAACCACCAGGAATTAATTGTATTAAAATTCCCATAAACATCATCTTTATTGGCATAATCTTCCCACTCACCAGTCCATTTGTGGCAAGGAGCAAGACAACCACTTTGACCATCCTTTGGTTCTGTAGTATTACTAGCTTCTGAAATCAATCGGTCATCATAAAAAATAGATTGTAGTCCTAAAGCTGGTCGAACGGTTTCTACCTTAAAGCCATCATCATTAAATTCTGCATCATAAACAGGGAAATGATAAATACCTTGCGAGAAAGAACCTTTAACGGTAATATCTGTACTAAATAAAAAATTACCTGCTCCATCTTTTCCATCCCAAGGCACACAAACTTCATACTCAAAATCTATATTTTGAGGAGTTGCGGTTTTATCTGCCTCTGTTATCAAATAGGCAATAATTCTATCCGTAGGTTCATCAAAAATACCATTTCCTCCGGGGCCTTCAATTAAAATTTCAAATTGCCCAACAGCACTTGCCTCAATATTGATACATCGATTACTTGGACAACCAGTTATAAATTTAGCCGCAGCTTGAAAACTTCCAATTTCAGGTTCAGGACAAATAGCTTCATCGGGTAAACTAAGAAAAACAGGTAGCGTAGGGTTAGGGGAATTAAGATTACCAACAGATTGTCTATCTGCCAAAATATCTCCACTATTCGCAGGTCCAGTTTTATTAAAAGAAACATTAAAAGACCCAGCTCTAAAACCAGAACGTTGGTCATTATTTTTCCCTGCTTCCAAACGAGTATTAACTCCTGTATTAAAATCAAGTCGCGTAATAAAGCCTTCTTCAGAGCAAACGTAGAAAGAGCCATTAAACGCACGGTCAAAAGGACCATCTCCATCATTTTTGATGCCAAAGCCCCAGTTGTTTGACCATACCCTACCAATAATATCATTATTGGTACAATCCGCCACAGTTACATCAAATAAAGGTATATAAAAACCAGAAGCAGGAGTATTGGGGTCGTAAGGCAAATCAGTGGTATAAAATTCAATGGAGTAATTACCAGTTTGAGAAATTCCGCAAGCGGATAAATCTAATTCAAAAGCATTATAACCACCAGTATTTCCTAATTGACTCGGGCCATTATCTGCTTGTGTGCGATTAGTAATATTTGCGGTAGACGTGTTAAGAATTTGCCAAACTTCTCCATTAATAGTGGTATTTCCAAAACACAATAAGTCATTCAACGGAGTACCATCAGGCGCAATTATTCTAAATATAAGGTCTTTAGTAATGGTAGAATTCGCTGAAAAGGAACGGCTTGTTTTGGGAACACTAAAGCCAAAATAAGCCTTTTCACATGAATTTTGAATGTTAAAATAGAACTTGGAAGGGGAATCTTTCCAAGCGAACATACCATAATCTCCGCCACCAAAACCAGTATTTCCAGCACCAATAAATAATGCTACTTCATCAGCTGAAGATGGAGCAATGGACTTGGTGCCTTCTGCCATTAGGTTATGCGAAAAAAAGGAGAATAGTAAGAAAATTAAGGGAAAGCATGTTTTTTGTGTAAAATCGGTAATTGGTAATTTCAGCATAGTAACAAATATTTGAAAAAATGCCCTGCAATGGAAAAAACCTTTGGTCATTACGTCGGAGTTTCAAAGGGTCAAAAGTTTACACTTTTACCTAGAGCATTTCTTTGATAAAAAAATCGGTTCTAGTTCAAAATTTATAGAAATAAAAGGATATAGAATAAGTAAGACTCAAATCCAATAATCTATACAATTTGAAAAAAGTTAAAATCAGACTGGCGTTTAGATTTTTTTAGTTATTCCGTGATTGGAATAATAATTTCTTTAGGACGGGAATTCAAATATATATTATGCGTTAACTCTGTTGTAGTGTATTAGCAACAAATGGTATGTTCAACTCCTTTTGTACCGTTTGTTTTGAAAAAATCAATGCGCTTATTACCAATATCTACTTTAATGTTGGTCAATATTACTTACATCTTTAAAATTTAAAAAATTTAATTGGGTATTTTCATTCTTTTGTCAAAAATTGGCTTATTAATTTTTTAGAGTGGTTAGTCGAAAATAGGGGAGTGGTCTGCCTTTAAATAAATCAAATAAACATATCCGTGAAAACTTTTACCACTTAAAAAGCAACCTATTTTGCAATAAGCCCAATTAGCATTAAACCATTTCTAATATTCATAGTCTTAAGAATAATTTTGGCATAAAAAACGCTTTTAGTAAAGTAGAATAAATAACCAAACGATTTAATTGACAGCTAATTTACATAAAACTATAAAACTATCTTTCCTTTTATTAAGCTATTATATATTCATATAAAGAACTATAATTAACGAGTTAAATCATTTTAAATGAATCGAAGAACTTCCATTGCAAAAATATTCGGCCAGCCGCAACAAAAGGCTTCGACACCGACCATGCAAACGACCAATAGCTCCTTAAATCCTTATCAAGGAGAATGGACTTTGGAGCAAGCAGCTCACTTGTTACGTCGAACAACCTTTGGCCCTACTCCTGCACAAATTAAGCAAGCAGTCACCGATGGTTTAACAGCAACTGTTGAAAAATTGTTAGAAGACCAACCACAACCAGAACCACCTATTTATTTTAATTTTTTCGATGACCCTGAAGTACCCAATGGTGAAACCTGGATAAATTCTATTGAAGACAATGATATAGCAGGGTTACGAGCCAAAAGAAGACAATCATTATTGGCATGGACTATTAAAAATATACAAGACTCTAGTCAGCGGATAAATATTCGAGAAAAGATGACCCTATTTTGGCACAATCATTTTGTGGTTTCAAATCCAACTAGGTCTCGGATGTTTTATGAATATTATACCAAATTGCAAAAAAATGCACTAGGGAATTTCAAGACTTTTGTAGAAGAAATTACTGTTGATGCAGCAATGTTAGGTTTTTTAAATGGTCGACAAAACTCTAGAAATGCACCAAATGAGAATTATTCTAGAGAACTGTTAGAGTTATTTACTATCGGTAAAGGCCCTCTCGCAGGACCTGGCGACTATACTAACTACACTGAACAAGATGTATCGGAACTAGCAAGAGCATTGACTGGATGGAGAACAAATTTAGCCCAGGGGCAAGATGCTAATATTTCTTATTTTGTATCCAATAGACATGATACAGGCACTAAACAGTTGTCTCCGAGATTTGATAATATAGTTATTTCGGATGGGGGAGCAGAAGAGTATAAAAATGTAATTGCGATTATATTTCAAAAAGCGGAAGTTGCTCGTTTTATATCTCGAAAGATTTATAATTGGTTTTTGCATGCAGAAATTACCAGTGAAGTGGAAGCCAACATAATTGAACCAATGGCGCAATTGATGATTGCTGATAATTATGAAATCAAAAGCGTGGTAAAAGCCTTAATTAGAAGCGAACATTTTTTTGCCCAAACTTTTAGAGGTTGCATGGTCAATCATCCTGCCGATTTTTACTTCAAAATACTGAATACCTTTCAATTAGCAATGCCCGATGACCCACTTCATAAATATCGGCTTTACTTGGTTTTTTATCGGCAATTGGCAAATATGGAAATGGCATTTCTTTATCATCCCACGGTTGCTGGTTGGAAAGCATTTTATCAAGCGCCACAATATACCAAGATTTGGATAAATTCAGTATCTCTTCCGCTTAGGCAAACCGCGTCGGACCGGTTTATCAATGGATTTAATAATAATGGATTTAGAGTTGAACTCAATGTACTGGATTTTGTGGCAAATTTGGATAATCCAACAGACCCTAACGACTTGATAAATGAACTAGCAGGGCTTTTATTTTCCCAAGCCATTACTTCAGCGCAACTTTCCGCTTTAAAATCAATTATTTTACCCGGAATAGAAGACTATAATTGGACCGTAGAATATGGTGATTTTTTAGCAGGAGATGATTCTTTAAGAGGGTCTATTGAGAATAAGTTGCAAGCTTTGATAAAGGCCATGCTGCGTATGCCAGAGTTTTATTTAGTATAATTCAATTTCTTAAGTATTCAATCAGTAGTCCTTATAAAAATTGGTTTACTGATTTTTAAATAAAAAATAATGAAAAGGAGAACCTTTATAAAAAGAAGTTCAGTGGCAACAGTGCCTGTGATGTTGGGAAAAGTAAACGTATCCGCTATAAATAATCCGTTTTTCAACTTATTTGACAAAGGAGATGACCGAGTATTGGTCTTGATTCAAATGGGTGGAGGGAATGATGGCTTAAACATGATTTTACCTAAAGACCAATACGAAAACTTAAATTCAGTTAGGTCAAATATTCTATTACCAGAAAATAAAATACTTGATTTAACAGACAAAACAGGAATACATCCAGCAATGGAAGGATTAAAAAATGTGTATGAAGAAGGCAAATTAAATATCATTCAAAGTGTAGGGTATCCTGATGCCAATCGTTCACATTTTAGGTCAACAGATATTTGGCAAACCGCTTCTGATTCAGCAGATGTATTATCAACAGGTTGGCTGGGACGTTATTTTAACTTATTACATCCTGACTATCCGAATGGCTATCCAAATGAGGATTATCCGGACCCCTTTGCTATTACAATAGGGTCTTCTGTAAACGAAACTTGTGAAGGCACTGGCGGTAATTTTAGTACAGCTTTAGTCGACCCAAGTAATTTGAGTGCCTTAGCCACACCTATTAATCGGACCTTACCTGACTCATGTTTTGGAGACAAGATGGAATTTTTGGTAAATAGTATTATTCAAACCAACTCTTATAATGAGGTAATTGAAAAAGCGAATGAAAAGGGAACTAACTTATCATCGAAATACAATGATAATAGTAATCTTGCCAACAAACTTAAAGTGGTGGCAAAATTGATTGCAGGTGGCTTAAAAACGAAAGTTTATGTAGTAGATATTGGCGGATGGGATACTCATGGTGACCAAGTATCTGAAGGGGATTACCGAAATGGTCGACATCCACTATTGCTCACTGAATTATCGGATGCTATCACTGCTTTTCAAGATGATTTAAAGCAATTGGGCATAGAGGATAAGGTATTAGGTATGACCTATTCTGAATTTGGCAGACAAATAAAATCCAATGACAGTCAAGGAACGGACCATGGTACAGCAGCACCTCTAATGGTTTTTGGGACTTGTGTAAATTCAGCGATTATAGGAGACAATCCAGAAATCTCACCAGACACACAACAGGGAGAAGGCGTGCCGATGCAATTTGACTTCAGGTCAGTGTATGGGTCTATCTTAGTAGATTGGTTGGGGGTGGCAGAGCAAAGTGTAAGGGATTTATTATTTACTGATTTTCAGCATTTACCCATTTTAAATAACTGTGCAACTACCACAGCTTTAGAGCTTTTAGATACGCAACAGTTTGGACTAAAAGCTTTTCCAAATCCTTTTGTAAATCAGACAAAAATTGAGTTCACAGTAAAATCAGGTTGGGCTAGAATTAGTTTGTTTGATGTACTGGGTCATGAAATAAAAGTGTTAAGTAACCGTCGTTTTAAAGAAGGAACACATTCTTTAATTTTAGAAGGGCACAAACTTCCAGCAGGAAACTATTATTGTCACATTAAAACAGATTATGGACAAGAGGTAAAACAATTAATAAAAGGGATTTAAGAAGTAGGTTGAGGATGCAATCTTTTTATATTATCTCAAATATGTCTTAGGCAATCAAATCCTTGACGACTTTTCCATGGACATCCGTCAATCGATACCGACGTCCTTGATGTTTGAAGGTTAATCGCTCGTGGTCAATACCTAATAAGTGAAGGAGGGTTGCTTGGAAATCGTGAACATGTACACCATTTTGCACAATATTGTAACTAAAATCATCTGTTGCGCCATAATTGACACCCGATTTTACACCACCACCTGCCATCCAAATGGAAAAGCAACGTTGATGATGGTCTCGTCCATAGTTATTTTTGGTTAGTTTTCCTTGAGAGAAACTGGTTCTTCCAAACTCACCTCCCCAAACAACTAGTGTATCCTCAAGAAGCCCTCTTTGCTTTAAATCTTTAACTAAAGCAGCAGAGGCTTGGTCGGACGATTGAGTCAATTTAGGGAGTAAATAAGGTAATGCTCCATGATGGTCCCAACCTAAATGATATAGCTGAATAAAAGGTACATCTCTTTCTGCTAGTCTCCTAGCTAAAAGGCAATTTGCAGCATAAGTGCCTGGTATTCGAGCATCTTCACCGTACATGTCAAAAATGTAATCAGGTTCATCGGAAAAATCAGTTACATCGGGTACACTGGTTTGCATACGGTAGGCCATTTCATATTGGCTAATTTTTGAATCAATTTCTGGGTCCCCCCAAACTGCTTTTTGTTCCGCTTCTAACTTTTTTAAAAAATCCAATTCTCTGCGGCGGCTCATTTTATCAATTCCTGCAGGATTGGATAAATACAAAACGGGGTCAACACCAGACCTAAACCGAACACCTTGATGGTGGGAAGGCAAAAATCCATTGCCCCAAGCTTGCATATTAATATTCTGTGTTTCAGGGTAACCTTTGGATAATAATACAATGAATGCAGGCAAATTTTCATTCATACTACCTAAGCCATAACTCATCCATGAACCAATACTTGGGCGCCCTACTTGTTGAGAGCCTGTTTGCATAAATACAACCGCAGGTTCATGGTTAATGGCATCTGTGTGCATAGAATTAACAACACAAATATCTTCTGCAATACTGGCAATATTAGGGATAAGTTCCCCAAAATAACCACCCGTTGTAGGATGTTGGTTAAATTTAAATTTAGAACCTACCAAAGGAAAACTAGATTGAGCCGCTAACATCCCTGTTAATCGCTGATTACCGCGCACACTATCAGGAATTTCTTCGCCCCATCGTTTATTTAATTCTGGTTTATAATCGTATAATTCCATTTGGCTAGGACCGCCACTTTGGAATAAATATATAACTCGTTTAGCTTTAGGGGCATGATGCAAGGCTTTTAAAATGCCACCATTATTATTAGGAAGGGGTGCCATATTTCCAACTGAGGAATTGGTATGACCTTGCAAGAAATTAGGCATCAACAGCGAACCGATTGCCGCTGCACCTAAACCTTTGGTCGTTGTCCTTAAAAAATCTCTTCTAGTTTTAAGGTATTGGGCATTTTTTAAGTCGGTATTTTTTATCATTTTGGTAAACATTAATTCTTATAATAAGCTTCCGTCGAATTCAAAATAGTATTGGTTACCCGAGCCAGCGCAGCAATATTTGTAGGAGGTAAATCTACCATTCTAGGTTGCTTACCAATGTCCAAATAAGCTAAACTTTGGGCTTTATTATCTTCAAAATAAGTCAATTCTGCCTGATACTGTTCCAATAGAATCTGTTGTTCCCGATTAGAGGGGACTCGGCTAGTTAAAAGGCGGAAAGTATTAGTTGTTGCCTCAGCAATATCTCCGTCCGCTTTTCGCCACATTTTTTCTGCCAGCACTCTACATCCCTCAATAAACTGTTCGTCATTTAATAAAACTAGAGCTTGCAAAGGGGTATTACTTCTTTGTCGACGCACTTGGCATTCTACTTTTGTGGCGGCATCAAAAACCAGCATGTTAGGTGGCGGCATCAAGCGTTTCCAAAAAGTGTAAACACTTCTACGATAAAGTCCTTTTTCATAATCTACAGCATATTCAGGAAAAAAGGCATGTGTCATTGCTTCTTTCCATAGCCCATCAGGTTGATAAGGAAAGGCAGAAGGTCCTCCTATTTGGCGATTCAATAAACCACTAGATGCTAAGACATTATCTCGTATCATTTCAGCAGACCGTCGGTAACGAGGGCCTCTTGCTAAAAGGGTATTATCCGGGTCAATTTCTAATAGTTCGGGACGTATTTTAGAGGATTGACGATAAGTTTTGGATAAGACCATTTGTTTTATCAAACGTTTTAAATCCCAACCATTTTCTCTAAAGTCAACTGCCAACCAATCCAATAGTTCAGGATGACTGGGCAAAGCCGCTTGATTGCCAAAATCTTCTACCGTTTCTACTATTCCTTTACCAAAAATTAAATACCAAAATTGATTAACCGTAACTCTTGCTGTTAAGGGATGCTCGGGATGAATCAGCCACTGTCCAAGTCCATAGCGATTTTTAGGTAGCTCATCTGGAAAAGGTAAAATAGAATTGGGAACATCTCGATTAACTTGTTTGCCATGCGCATCATAGACCCCTCTATCCAAAATATAGGTTGGACGTTCTGTTTCAAAATCACCCATCACCATAATTTCTTGTACGGTGTCAATGGTCTCTACTTCTTTTGCTTGAATATTTTTTAAGGCAATTCTTTCTTTTTCTAAATGAGTATCTATAAATAAATCATAAAAATGATTTAATTTTTCGCCTTTTTGAACAAGAGCTTGCTCGAAATCAGTTTCACCTGCCTGCTTATCGTATAAGTATAACGCCGATAAATCATCCACTTCTCGATTGAGAATCTGTACTTCATCTAATAAACCACCTGTGAAATCTTGGTCGTAATGACGGTTTCCGATAACAAGTCCTTGATAATGCGCGTAAACTGAAGCTCTTTTATCTAAATAAGGTTTTGTAGAACGGTACAAATAATCTCGCTGAATGATAGGCGTTATGGCTTGACCATTTTGATATAAACGCATCCCCTTTGCTTTGCTAGAACCATCGTAGGTCCAGACAAAATGTACCCATTCATTTAAGGGCAAAGGTTCAGGTGTTCTAATGTCTAAAGACTGATAGGGGTGTGCATGGTTCAATCGAAAATCTAAGTAGGTACTATCCATCACTATATCCCAACCTCGATAACCTTGAATTCGATTATTCCCATTATAAATCACATGTCCTCTATCAAAAGTACTGGGTGTTTTAATCCAAAAACTAATGGTAAAAGGGTCGACTCTTTCAAAAAGTGCCCTCTTTCCATCTGCTACATATTGTCCAGCCGCATCGCTCTGCAACCCTTGTCCTTTTCTTCCAACGACAGGTTTTATATTACCACCATAGGTTGGTTGAGTATTAGCCTTAACCAAATCAACCCCTTTCCCATTTTCCATAAAATCAAAAGTCAAATGGTTGATGGTTGCCTTTTGAACTGCTTTCTTTAAAATGGTCGAATTTGGTTTTTGTAGGAGCCAATTTTCAAATTGACTGGTATTTTGCTGAGCAATTTGACGAATACTCGTTTGTTTCTCCTCAATTTCTTTTAATAATAAAGCTCGAATAGCTTCCACCTCTTTATTAGGAAGTGGCATAACCGGCCCTGAATTCATGGACAAAGCATGTGGAATTTTTTTCCCATTTTCAATAGAATTATACCCAAAAATACCATCACCTCTTTCTATAGTGGAGTTAAAATAGCTAAATAATTGATAATAGTTTTCTTGGCTGAATGGGTCGTATTTATGGTCGTGGCAACGGGCACAACCTACGGTTAAGCCCATAAAAGCAGTGCCAAATGTATTGGTTCGGTCTGCTACATATTCTACTCTAAATTCTTCTGGAGTGACACCACCTTCTGAGTTTTGTTTATGGTGACGATTAAAGGCAGTTGCCAATCTTTGTTCGTTGGTAGCATTTGGAATTTGGTCACCACCGACTTGCCAAACGATAAAATCATTATAGGGCAGATTTTTATTAAAGGCATTAATAACCCAATCTCTATAAGGCCAAAAGGAATGGTGGAAATCATCCAAATAGCCCTCTGAGTCTGCAAATCTCGCTACATCTAACCAATGGACCGCCATTCGTTCCCCATAAGCAGTGGAGGTTAATAAATAATCTACTAAATGTTCATAATAATCTGGTCGAGTATCTGCCGTCCAACGGTCTAAATCTGTTAAAGAAGGTGGTAAGCCAGTAAGGTCAAAATACAATCGACGAATAAGTTGTTCGCGATTTGCTTCGGGAGCAGGCAGGATATTTTGTAAAGCTAATTTGTCAGCGATAAAATGGTCTATTTCATTAATCGCCCAATCTTTTCCAGCATTAGGAATAGATTTTTTGCTAGGTTTAGTAAATGCCCAATGTGGTTTATAGACTGCTCCTTGTTCAATCCATTTTATTAATAAAGCCTTTTCATTAATATTTAAAGTTAAATTGGATTCAGGCGGAGGCATCATCAATTCTAAATCATTTGAAAGAATTCGGTGTGCCAACTGACTGCTATTTACATTTTTTGCAATGATGGCTCTTCCATTACCACTAGCTAAAGCTGCATAAGCATTTTCTGCAACATCCAATCTTAAATTCGCTTCCCTTTTTTGAGCATCTGGGCCGTGACAAGCAAAACAACGGTCAGACAATATAGGCTTTATATGAAAATTATAATCAATTTTATCAGGCAGGTTTGCCAATTCTTTTTGGATGGCATCAGGTATTTCTATACCGCAAGCGGTGAAAAGAAAAATAAAACTTGCTGAGAATAAAATAGGATATACATTTTTCATTAGAACAAGTGTTATAATTACGAATCAGAATCCATGAGCATAGGATTACTTGTACCGGATTTATTAAAATTACTGCTTTTCCAAAAATGCTTTCACTAAATATGCATGCGGATTGCTAGGTTCTTTTGTAAACCTCCTCAAATTTTCAACAACAATATCCAATGCCTCTAGTTTTTCAACGCTTATTAAATAAGTTTCATTTCTAAGAGACTTCTTGTTCCAAATTTTCTATAGCTTCCTTTAAACTATTAATTAAAGTTACTTCTTTACTCCAAACATCCCCTAAGAGACTATAAAAAATTAGATAACTAGCCTTAGTATTTTCAGATTTTTTTATTTCAAAAGAGTTTAAAAATTCATCAAACAGTTTGCGTTCTGCAGTTGTATAAACCTCTTGGTTTTCATATATTTTATTCAGTTGTTGTCTGATACTAATATCAATGTTGACGTTGTTGGCATTGATTAACGATATTGCACTTTTGGATAACACCGTTCTCATAAAACCTTTTTCATGCCCTGCTAGCTTAAATTGATTAAAAGATTTGTAAGCTTTCAATTTACCTAGCGTTTCTTTTTTACCTATAACTAGAGGTAATCGATTTTCATGCAAAATTTCAAGAATGAGGAGATTGTTTTTCATTTCTTTTAAAATAGCCAACTCTGCTCTATTTGTCATGTAAGCTTCTTTATAAATTGCCTGGTATTGATTTAGCCAAAAAGCAAGAAAAACACTTAGAAAAATTAAGATTGCTTGGATGAGATAATCGACGAAATTTTGTTTAAAAAACTTTTTTATTGTTCCCATTATTTAATTTTTGATAAGTACTTGGACATAATTAGGAAAAATTTTCAAGCTATCTATGTATTTCCTATACCTAATTTATAATCTCTATTTTTTCATAAGCCTCAAAATTATTCAGCTAATTTCATTGTCACTTAAAACCTTTGTTGGTTTATTAATTTGATTGATGCTTGAGGTAAGCTTGGTTCTCATAATTGTAGTTTGATTGAATTAAAACAAAAAGTGCTACAAATTAATCAATTTTTAGAAAATTTTATATTTATCTAAAAGAAGTTGTTTAAGATTATTCTAATGGCTTACTTGGAAGTCATTGAAAATCAGCCTCCCATCCGCATGCGGTTCATTCGCTTTGCGAACTCATATCTGTGTATGTTTTCCATAGCTTAGCAGGCTGACCGAGAACTACTTGTAACCGCCAATTTTAATTGGCTAGTTCTCATAAAGTGCTGAAAATCAACCAGCCAAATAAATGAGCTTCGTCTTGAATTCCAAGCACCTAAAATCAATCTCAAAACAAAACCTTAAACAACTTCAAAATATGATTATAATAAAAAAATCGAATACTGATATTAAATTGTAAAGTAGATTAAGTACATTTAGGCAGTTTCTAACGATTTGTAAGCCATTGATTCATATGATATCACTTTTCTCACATTGGATTTTGGATTTAACGGGAAAGTTTCACCCCTTACTGGTGCATTTTCCAATAGGTTTATTAATTGGTGCGTTTATTTTAGAAGGAGTAGCTCGTTTTCGAAAAGAAGAAAATAAGTATGTGGGTATGGTTTATTTAGGAACAATTGCTGCTTTTCTTTCTGCGATTATGGGGCAATTACTCGTTCAATCGGGCGAATACCAAGGAGATTTTATTAACCAACATCAATACTTAGGTTGGGGAACAGTTGCGCTTTCTCTTGTGACTTCTTGGACGTATTGGAAAAGAGCAAGTTTATCAAAAAAGATGCCTTTTATAGCACTTGGATTAACCTGTATTTGTTTGAGCTTTGCAGGTCATTTTGGTGCTACTATCACACATGGTGCAAACTATTTAAAAATAAGTCCTGGTCAAAATCAATCTAATATTGGCAATCCTATCAATATCCAAAAATGGGTAAACAAAGATAGCTTTTCTACTGCGGAATTAGCTAGTTTAAATCTAGAAGTTAGAGCCATTTTTGCCCATCATTGTTATCAATGTCACAGTACTGCTAAGAAGAAAGGAGGTCTAGCTTTAGACCACGAAGCAGGAGTCTTTGATGGTGGCGATACTGGACAAATTTTGATAAAAGGGGCTGCTGCAAAGAGTGAAATCATTAGGCGATTAAAATTACCTCGAAATCATAAGGAAGCGATGCCCCAAAAAGGGAAAGTATTACCACCAAATGCTATTGAATTAATCAGTCTTTGGATTGATAAAGGTGCTAATTGGGCGGCCGAGGATTTAAAGGTTTTTCGAGAAGCACCTATGGCGTTAACTACACCCAATATACCACCTGCTACCGAAGAGCTTAATCATCCAATTGACCGTTTTGTCAATCAATATTTTAAAGCCAATAATATTCAATGGACAACTCCAATTAACGATTCCCGTTTTATTAGAAGGGCTTATTTAGATGCAATAGGTTTATTACCAAAACCTGAAGCAGTCAATCAATTTGTTCAAGATACTTCACCTAATAAACGAAGCACATTAATTAAAAAGCTATTAGCAGATAAAGAAAATTATACCCAGCATTGGTTGAGTTTTTGGAATGATTTATTGCGGAATGATTATTCTGGCCCGGGGTTTATTACGAATGGTAGAAGCCAGATTACCAATTGGTTATACCAGTCTTTAATAGAAGGAAAGCCTTATAATATAATGGTGGAAGAATTAATTAATCCAACGAAAGAATCGGAAGGTTTTATTCAAGGCATTCAATGGCGTGGTGTGGTAAATGCTAGTCAGCGAGTCGAATTGCAAGCGGCTCAAAATATCTCCCAATCTTTGTTAGGGTTAAATCTAAAATGTGCCTCTTGCCATAATAGCTTTGTGAATAACCTAACCTTAGACCAAGCCTATGGCTTTGCCAATATTTTTGCAGATACGACCCTAGAAATTTATCGTTGTGATAAACCAACTGGTAGATATACGGGGACTGCTTTTATTTATCCCGAATTAGGTGAAGTAATGGCAGATAGTTTAGTTGATAGATTACGTCAACTAGCAGCAATAATCAGCCAGCCTAAAAATGGACGATTATATCGGACTTTGGTTAATCGCTTTTGGGATAAATTATTTGGCAGAGGCATAATTGCACCCGTGGACGAAATGGATAAACTACCTTGGAATCAAGATTTATTAGATTGGCTAGCAGCAGATTTTATTGATAATGGTTATTCGATTCCTCATTTATTAGAAACGATAATGACTTCTAAAGCATATCAATTACCTGCCTTTAATTATGATTCGCCTTATTATGTAGCTAGTGAGAAATTTGTTTTCCAAGGACCTACCTCTCGTAGATTAACTGCGGAACAATTTGCCGATGCCTTGAGTCAAACCATTAATCCATTATACTATGGTGTTGCTTACCTGCCAGATAATCCACCTTTCCCTGCTCAATGGATTTGGTTTCAAGACCGACAATTAGACCGAAATAGTTTGCCTGAACCGGGAGACCGATTTTTTAGAAAGTCTTTTAAATTGGAATCTAATAAACCCATTCAATCCGCAACTATTATAGTGACAGCAGACCATAGTTTTGAAGGTTATTTTAATGAACAAAAAATAGGACAAGGGGCAGATTGGCGAGAAGTTCAGCGTTATTCTATTCCAATAGAGACTATCCAATCTGAAAATATTATCGCCGTCAAAGGTACAAATGATGGTACATTGCCCAATCCAGCAGGGCTATTATTTGCATTAAGACTTACTTATGCGGATAGTTCTGAACAATATGTTTATTCGGACAAGTCATGGATAACCACCAATAAACAACCAACAGCTAATTGGACTAGTTTGACCTTTGAAGAAACGGATTGGAAAGGTGTATCTAGAAAAAATGCGAATAATGCACATTGGGGAAAGTTAATAGATTTTGCTTACGAAAATAAAAATGACCCATCAGATTTTGCTAGAGCTTCTTTGGTAAAATTAGACCCCTTTATGAAAACATTGGGAAGGCCTACAAGAGAGAATGTTGCCACAACCAGAGAAGGGAATGCGACTTTATTACAAGCCATGATGCTTACCAATAACGACTTTTTATATTCACATATTCAAGAAGGTGCGGCTAAATTATTGGTTGCAGCGGATAATGATTTAGAATCTTTAATCAATCAGTTCTATCAAAATACATTAGGAAGGGTTTCGACTCAAAAAGAAAAAAGCACTATTTTAAAACTACTAGATACCCAATCAAAGCAAGAAGTGGTGGAGGATTTGATTTGGTCAGTAATTATATTACCTGAATTTCAGTTTTTATGAAGAAGTTGTTTAAGGTTATTCTAATGGCTTGCTTGCAAGTCATTGAAAATCAGCCTCCCGTCCGCATGCGGTTCATTCGCTTTGCGAACTCATAGCTATTTATGTTTTCCGTAGCAAAGCAGGGTGACCCAGAACTACTTGTAACCGCCAATTTTAATTGGCTGGTTCTCATAAAGTGCTGAAAATCAACCAGCCAAATAAATTTGGCGATTACGAAAATGCATTCTCGGTCACCCTGAAAGGCTACAAAAAAATAAAGGAGCCTTGTCTTGAATCTCAAGCACTTACAATCAATCTGATAACAAAACCTTAAACAACTTCTGATATGGAAAAAACAAACGACTATACTCGCCGTCAGTTCCTAAACAAAATGCAGCAAGCTAGTATTGCAGCAATGGGCGCATCTGTGTCATCTCTTCCATTTTTATCCGCTTGTACAAATCAAAAAACTAGAAAATCTACGGCAGATGCGGTAATTCTTCTTTGGATGGCAGGTGGTATGTCCCATACCGAAACCTTTGACCCGAAGCAATATACGCCCTTTGAAAAAGGGATGGAAAGTAAAAAAGTTATCAGTACTTTTAAATCGATTCCTACTGCTTTAGATGGTATTTCTTTTTCCGAAGGATTAGAAAATATTGCTGGGATAATAGATAAAGGAACCTTAATTCGTTCCTACAGAGCGGCAGATTTAGGGCATATTTTACATACTAGACACCAATATCATTGGCATACATGTTATGAACCGCCTCAATCCGTCCAACCACCACACATTGGCGCATGGATTGCTAAAGAATTAGGTCCAAAAAATCCTGTTATTCCACCCTTTATTGATATCGGTCAGCGATTTACAGTTGGAGAAGCGGAAGAACTCAAAGCTTTTCATTCTGCGGGTTTTTTAGGTAGTGAATTTGGCCCATTTATCATTCCTGAACCTGATAGAGGCCTAGCAAGTGTATCTCCACCGAAAGGGATGAACCTAAACCGTTTTGAAAGCAGAAATAAGTTGTATAAAGAATTAGTCAAAAATAGTCCCTTTGAAAACCATGGTAGTAATTACCAAAAAGAATCATTAATTCGGTCAATGGAAAAAGCCTATGAATTATTAAAATCACCAGCAGCCCAAGCTTTTGATTTAAGTAAAGAACCAAAAGAAATTTATGATAAATATAATACTGGAAGATTTGGTTTAGGCTGTTTACAAGCTCGACGATTAGTAGAGAATGGTGCTAGATTTATTAGTGTAACCACCGAATACGTACCATTTTTTGGATGGGATACCCATGAAAACGGTCATACTCGATTGAGAGATATGAAAGCTCAAATCGACCAACCGATTGCCCAATTAATCAAAGACTTAGAAGAGCGAGGTTTATTGGATAGCACGCTAGTAATTTTAGCTAGTGAATTTAGTCGGGACATGTTGGTAGAAGGGCGACCGGGACAAACCGTCAAAGACCAGGTCAAAGTACCCGACAATATTGATAATTTAAAGCAATATGGAATGCATCGCCATTTCACGGATGGTTGTTCCCTTTTAATGTGGGGAGGTGGTATCAAAAGCGGCTATGTCCATGGGGAAACGGCTGATGAACGCCCATTTAAAGCGATAACAAAACCTGTTGTAATTGATGAAATCCATCAAAGTATATATCATGCCTTAGGCATTCCACCTGAAACTAATTACGAAATAGAAAAGCGACCTTTTTATACAACTCCTGATGGAGAAGGGAAGATAATTAAGGAAATTTTTGTTTAAAAATGCTTTATTCAAATAAGGATTTGATATTACTCAGAAATATCAAGAAATGTCCAATATGAATTATTTATCCAATGTCTTAACTGGTTCGTTAGTCATATCTAAAACTAATTTTCCGCCTTTCACAAGGTCTTTGTGATAGAAAAAAGGTTTAGCTAGGGCGTCCCCATTTAAAACTGCAGATTTTACATATAAATTTTCGGATGAATTATTATTTGCCTCAATGACAAACTGACCACCAGGGTAATATTTTTTATCTAAATGGATAGTAATTTTATTAAAAATTGGACTACCTAAATCATAAGTAGGTTCGATGGCGGTACCTCCTTTCATAGAAAATAAGCCCATTTTCATAATGACAGACAAAGACCCCATTAAACCTTGGTCTTCATCTCCGCTATACCCATAATCAGGAGAAATTCCGCTATATACTTTGTCGATAACTTGGCGACTCCAATACTGTGTTAAATGTGGCGCATCTGCATAATTAAATAAATAAGCTGTTTGCATCGAAGGTTGATTGCCATAGTTCAGATACTTCCTACGGTTCTTAGCTTGTTCTCCTTTGTCATGACTTTTAGCAGAAGTAAAATCATGCTTTTGCGCTATTTCAAAAGTGTTATTCAATTTTTCAACAAAAGCTTTTTTACCACCAATCAATTCAATTAAGCCATCTACGTCCTGTGGGACAAACCAAGTAGATTGAGCAGCATTGGCTTCTACCCAGCCGTTGTCATACCTTAAAATATCTACATCTTTTTCCCAATTACCATCTCTATTTTTTACCCACATCCAACCCAATTCTTCATTCCATATATTTCTATAATTCTGACCTCTTTTGTTATAAATGGCATAATCTTTATCATTTCCTAGGGCTTTTGCCATTTGACCCAAGGTCCAATCTTGATAAGCATTTTCCAGGGTCTGTCCAGAACCATCTCTATGATACCCTCTAGATTTGTCACCTAAGGGGTGGGGAATGTATCCTTTGCTCAAATAATAAGAAATACCGCCTCCAGTGAAAGTATTATGCTCATAACCTGCCTTCGCCATAATACCGTTCTCCGAATGGTTCTTCAACAATCCTTCATAGGCTTTTTCCACATCAAAACCTCGAATACCTTTCATATAGGCACTGACAATAAATGGGGTAGAGGAGGCCCCTGTCATCACATAAGTATAATTTCCACCCGAAGGTCCACGAGGTATTAAACCCCCGTCTTCGTACATTAATAGCATTGAGTTTACAAACTCTTCACTTACTTTTGGATACACCAAATGCCACAGTGTATTCAAGGTCCATTGCGCACCCCAAAAAGAATCGGAGTTGTAATGATTAAAGGTAGGTTGTCCTTTATCGTCCAAAGGAATTTGACCAATTCGAGGTTTATCACCTGTCATATCGCAATATTTTCCATTGACATCACTTAAAATTCTACGCCCTTGTAAAGCATGCCATAAATCGGTATAAAATCGACGTTGTTCAGTTTCCGTTCCGCCTTCGATTTCGATTTTACTCAACCAATTATTCCATTCGGTTTGAGTGGCAGTTACTGTTTTATCAAAATCCCAATGGGCTAATTCCGTTTGAATATTTAACCTTGCCTGTTCGGTACTTACATAGGAAATACCCACTTTCATTAATCTTTGCTCTTTATCTTTAGTAGAAAAACTTACGTAGGCACCTGTTTTTTCGCCTTCAATTTCACTACCTTCTTGTAATTGACCAGCCTGCCAAGTCCCAAAATTTTCAAAATCTTTATCAAACTGTATTACATAATAAACATAAGTTGCCTTTGGTCTACGTCTTGTAGGCCCCATCAAAGCATAGCCAGCTATTTCTCGATTATTGATTTTTTTTGCGTAACCGCTGTCCGTATCATTTGGGCCTAAAAAGGTGGAAAAATCTACATGAATATGGCTTTGTTCGGCTTCTGGAAAGGTGTATCGGTGGAAACCAACTCTGGTAGTAGCAGTTAATTCTGCATCAATGTCATAATCTTCTAAATAAACTTGGTGGTAACCTGCTTTAACGGTCTCTTTTTCATGAGTATATTTTGACCCATATTTATTCGACCCTAAATGCCCTTTAAAATCACCTGTCGTTGGTAAGACTGGAATGGCAGATAATTGCCAAGCATGCACATGACTAAAACAACGGATGGTGTCTTGGTTATATCTATATCCTGAATTCCATGCGCCATTAATGACCATATCTGGACTTAGATTGACCATCCCAAAAGGACGTGTCGCTGAATTAAAGAAAAACCATCTGGAATTGGCTGCATCTACTAAGGGTTCTACCAAGTCTACGGGTCTAATTTTTTCGACCGTAGGCTGGTTAGTTACTTCTTCTTTTGGATTGAGGCAACTGCTAAAGGTAAATAGTAAGAGTAATAAGAATAAATACGGGTGGTTTGTCATGTTTTGAATGCTTGTTTTATCTTGGAAATTACATAGCGGTACTCTGAGCTGTTAAATTCGGATAAAGTGTTAAATCATTTTCCGAAGTTTTAGGTTCGCAGGATATATTTCCCCCGCTGGCGGGGGAGAATATCTTGCAAATTAAAATCTTTATTACTAAAAAATAAAAATCAAAATCAAAATTCTGCAACTAGAACTTAATATCCTTTGGAATTATCCGAGATATGGACAACCACAAGGGATTGCCCCTACAACAAAATGCTTACCAATAAATCACTTCATCCCCCAAATACTTCTTCGCAATCGGTTGATAATGAGCTTTAATTTCTTCTAAATCAAAGATTTTATCACACTTGGTGTAAAGGTCGTATTTATTAAAATCTTTAATTATTGCTTTATATTTATCATCTTTTTCATTGGTGATTTCGCCATAACTTTCCCCGGTATGCCAAGGATAGAAAGAATGATACCGAACCATAACCATGCCTTCTTCTGGAATAGTATTCGTGGGATGATTTTTCAAAACTTGAAATAAATATTCATCATGTCCCCAAGCTAAATGGGTGTTGTCAATGCCACAATTTTTCTCGTAAATACCTAAAGGAGTGCTATAAGTAGCGTTCTGCATATCAGGATTTAAGGCATTAAATTCAGGATAGACACAAGAATCTGGCAATTGACAACCAACTATAAAAACATCCCCAACCATGCCCCATTGCTCTGCCTGACTAGTCCCGTCTTCATCCGAACCCCAGAGGTACATCACCTTTCCTAAATCGTGAATTAAACCGACTAACTGCATCCAATCAGGGCGATTATCGGCTCGAATGGCTTCGGCAGATTGTATCAAATGTTGAACGTTTGGTAAGTCTAAATCTGGGTCACTTACATCAATTAATGCATCTAATTTCTCTAAGGCATCCCAAAGATTTAAAGGTTTGTCATAGGTCAAATATTTAGCCTTCATACGTTGTACATAATCCAACGTTTGACGAGAACGCATTTTGCGATAATGCTCTTTGACAGCAGCAGTAATATCGCCTTGGTCGTAATTTCTAAAGGTTTTTTCTTCTTGGATTTCCATGATTTGGTAGGTTTATAATTTGAAAAAATATTATTTTTCGATGTATCGAGTCTCCAGACTCGATACGGCTATCTGGTCGTCTCCCGACGACCGAGATATAACTAATTTCTATAGGTTACAGTCGTCGGGAGATGACTAGATAGTGATTCCAAGTCTGGAGACTTGAAATATCGATTTATATATAATTAACTACCTAAAGTCACCGCAAAATAAAGCAAGACTAATACCCCTAAAACCATACACCATGCCAAAATAAAACCAACACTATCTTGTCGATTCCATTTATAAAATTCCCAATCAGAATTGGGAAAGAGTAGGGTAGCGGAGGAGTTATTAAAATTAGCTAAACCAGCTTGTAATAGTTCTTTATCATGTGCCTTCCCTTTTTCACTGACAGGAATTCTCATTTTATTATAAAAAGGAATTAGAAATGCTTCTTGCTTGACTTTGAATAATAAAGAGCCAAATATCAACAAAAGAAAAGGAAAGATTAAGCGAATCAATAATCGAATAGACTCATTAAGCGCATAAGGATTTTTACTTAAATCAAAGCCTAAAGTGTCCAGTAACAATAATTCTAAGTAAATATACCCATTGCCTTGTAGTGAATTATCTGATGAAGTACTCACTCCTTTAGACCAATAGATAGCCTTTTTAGGTAACTGATACGCCTTTTTGAATTTATCACCCTCTACTAATAAAGCAGGTTGAGTACCTACGGTTTTATTATTGGCCACTGCTTGGTTCCATTCGGCAATAGCTTGATTTCTATTGGCCACATCCATTGGGCGAGCCGTGTACTCTCGTTCCATGGCAGATGGATTGGTTTGTTTGAGTAATCCTTCCGCTGTACGCATTTGAGGAAATAATAATGGTAATAAAATGGGGATTAAATAAAACAAAGAAAAAGAACCGACAATACTTAACCACGCCCCTTTTTTATTGGCTTTTCTCCATTTTAAACCTAACCAGAAAGCGGCTGCAAAAACAACAAAAAATTCCCAAATAAATTTTAATATTTGCAGAATATTATCAAATTGGGTGGTAATAATGGCACCGCCAATGAGAAAAATACCACCTGCAATTCTACCTACAAAAATCAACTTTTTTTCAGAAGGATTATCTGCGAATGGTTTGTATAAGTTATTGACAATCAACCCTGAAACGGTCAACATCAAACAATCTGCAGTGGACATTAAGGCAGCCATCATACTCGCCAACATCAACCCGATTAAACCCATATTCAAGGGGCCTAATAAAGCTCTAGTCGCATGCCCCCAAGTTAAATCTGGATTGTTTATTTCTTTACTAAATAAGAGAATCGCTGCTAAACCTAACATTCCCCAAAGAATAGTCACCACTCTTTTCATAAACGTACCGGTCACAAAGCCAATTCGAGCAGAATATTCATCTTTAGCAGCTCCTGCAGTCACTAATTGATTGGGTTGAGTAACGACGGTTAAACCAGAAACCAAGGCAGCAGTTAAGATAAAATACCAAGTAAAATCAATGGTCTGCGGCGCACCAAATATTTCAAAAGAATCTTCTGGTAATTGCTGATGTAAATGAGTCAATGCGGACATCATTCCATTACCACCGTATAGTTCATTAATACTGGACCAAGCGAAGGGTAAAAGAATGATGGAGAGAATAATTATAAAAACGCCCTGCAAAAGGTCGGTATAAACGGCGGCCTCTAAGCCACCGAGAATGGTATATAGTAAGACGATAAAACAAATCGCCCAAATCAGCATCGTTTCGTTTAAATAGGAAAAAATACTTCTAGGATTTGCTTTACGCAATTGGTCTAATTCTTCCAATCCTGCAGGGGTGAATTGACTGATATCACTAGCCTCTAATCGCTTTAAGGAGGCTGCTTGTGCTAATTCAATTGTTTCCGTTTGCGATAATTCCGTTACAGGTTTTGGGGTCATTGCTGTAGCTGTTTTAGCCACCGCCATATAACCGACTGATAATAAGCCCATCATCCCAATAGAAGCGATTAGCGCATAAGTAGCTGCCATGCCATTCGACCCATATCTTTCTTTGTAAAAATCGCCCATGGTTAGCATTCGCATTCTTCTTAACCAAGGAGCGGTTATCCAGAAAAGGGGCGTGACAAAAAGCATTAAAAGGGAACTCCATATACCCGCTGCGCCATTATTAAAAGTAGTCGTTGCTACACCTGCTGGCCCGTCTGCGGAAGTAGCTTGTCCAAAACTGGCAAAAGTGCTGGTTAACTTTCCGAATTTACGCCCGCCTAATAAATAATCTTCTTGACTTTTGACACCAAAACTTGCACGCACTCCAATGTAGATAATCACCCCAAAGTAGAGGGTCATAACAATTATATCAAGATAGGTTAATCCGAAAATCATTATTTAGGTAGTTTTGTTGGTATAGTAATGGAAGGTTTTTTGTCAGCCTTTGGGTGAGTATAATCAATTACTTCTACTTGCTCACAAGCAATTGCTGTCAATCCATTTTTATAATAATCCATCCGATTTTCACCCCAAGTCAACTGGCAATCCTTAATGGATATATTAGCTGCTTGGTATAAGTAGAACCCAGCAGTTTCATCCATAATCATATCTGCACCTTCACAAGGACGGCAGTCATATAAACCACCTTTATAATGGGTCGTTTTGTTAATGGTTAATTCAATGCCTTGAAAACGAATATTACTTATTTTAGAAGGGTTTTCTCCGCCAACAAAAATGCCATTTTCGCTAGTACATTGGATATTGCTGAAAGAAATATTGGACACCTTTCCTACTTCACCTTTTGTTGCCCCTTCAGGAAATCGAACACCAGCATCTTTCCCACTACTATTCGCTCTTGGAAATGCAGTAACATAAATTGGTTCTGCTTTGCCCCACCAAACATCTCCAAAAAGTCGACATTCTAAGATGATGTTAGAAATAATCACATTGGAAACAGTGCCTTCGTCTCTGTTTTGTATACCAATTCCCCGATTGCTATTTTTGATGATGCAATTATTAATGACGACATTTTTAATTGCATCCATGTTTTCAGAACCAAATTTTATAGCACAAGAAGTGGAAGTCAAGGTACAACCTGTAACCGTAATATCGGAACAAGGGCCAAATTCTGCGTATTCTCTTCTATTTTTAAAGCAAATACAATCATCTCCAGATTCGATATGACAATTACTGATATTTACATTTTGGGAATGGTCTAAATCTATCCCGTCGCCGTTTCTAATTTTGAGACTATTATAAATAAAAATATTGTTGATTAATACATCTTTACAACCAATGAAATGCAGTCCCCAATAGGCCGCATTTTGAAAAGTAATATTATGTACTTTTATATTTTTGACATTAATTAAAGTCAAAATATGAGGTCGTGGGTCTATGGTATCAAAGGGCTTTAATGCAAAGGCTTCTTTCAGTTCTTCGCCCATAAAAGCAGCACCATTTCCATCTATAATTCCACCACCTGTAATCGACACATTTTCTAAATTTTCTCCACCAATCCAGATAGTACCTTCTCCTTTGTTTTCACGGAAAGCACTTTCTGTATAAACAGATTCATCTGGATTTGCTAATAAAATAGCCCCAGTTTCTACTCGGAATTCAATGTTGGATTTCAATTTAAAAGGTCCTGTTATGAAGGTGAGGCCGGCGGGAATAAGGACACATCCACCACCATTCTTACTACAGGAGTCAATGGCCTTTTGAATAAATTTTGCATTATCTATCTGTTGATTACTTACCGCTCCAAAATTTAATATATTGTATATTGTCATTTATTACCTTTATTAATATGTAGTACATATTCAACTACCTGAGCAATATATTAAAAATAAAAGAAGTAACCTAAAAGAGGGCGAAAAAAAAGAGGGATTCGATTTTAGGTAATAAAAAAGAGGGGAATTTTTCTATAATTTATTGGTTTGATGAAAAAAAATAGGTATAATGTTGCTCTTTGAAAAAGCAACTGAATTTATCCTAATAAAACTATATCTGTGAATTTTCTAACAGCTAATTTAATTCCTAAAAAGCATCAATCTTTAGCCGAACAGGTCGAGCAAAAACTATTGAGCTATTTAAAAGCTAATAATTTTAATATTGGAGACCAATTGCCTAAAGAAATAGAGTTGGCTGCCCATCTTGGAGTGAGTAGGAATGTCGTGAGAGAAGCCTTAAGCCGCTTGCGAATGATGGGAATGGTAGAATCCAAAAAACGCAAGGGAATGGTGATAACGGAACCTGATTTATTGAGTGGTCTTACGAGAATTATGGACCCTTCTTTATTGGGTAAAGAAAATATGCAAGATATTTTTGAATTGCGTTTAGTTTTAGAAGTTGGAATGGCAGATTTATTATTTGTACGAAAAAAAGATACAGATATTCAAGAGCTAAAAGATATTGCAAATAGAGAGGCTGCTGATGAAAATTGTCAAAATTCCCAAGATGTAAGGTCAAAATATGAAGTCGAATTCCATGGAAAGTTATATGCTATGTCTGGCAACTCCACTTTGAGTAGGTTTCAAAAATTGCTTTTACCTATTTTTAATTATATGGAAGCGGTAGAGGCTACTTTGGATAAAGCACCTGCCAAAGGAAAAATCAACCATTTTGATTTAATTGATACCTTAGAAAATGGGACTGCTGCTCAATTTCGGAAAAGGATGCGAGAGCATTTAACGCCACATTATGCTAGGTTGTAGCTTGTTACTTACTTTGCTCCAATTCTTCAATCGTCCAATAACTATCTCTATTGGCATATTTTTCTCGAATAGCTTTGACCTTTTTAGTTCGAACTCGACTTCGATTATTCATTTTACCAAAGTGTTGTTGAATATACGTCAATACATCCGCAATCCATTGGTCATCATAGGTTTTCATAGGCGTCATAATGCCATATTCTTTTCCATCAATTGGACCTGATAAACCATCTAATAAAATTTTTATGGCAGAAGTAGCATCTTTAGACATAATTCTAGGAGAACCAACTAAAGCTGGGCCTAAGCCCTTTAACCCCTTCGCATCTTGCCCATGACAAGTGGCGCACAAACTTTTGTAAATATCAAAACCTCTATAAATTGATTTTCTGGTACTGCCACCTCGTTCCCCAAACGTTTTCTTTAACGATTCTAATTCAGAAGGTATTATCGTGGAGGAAGCTAAAATTACTTCATTTTCAGGATGCGTATCTACTATTTCTTCAATAACATTAGCGGCCATTTCCCTATCTTGATAAGCTTTAAAAGATAAGACTAATTGAATTTGTATAGCTATACTTGAATCATCTGTCATTTGATATAAACGATTGAATAAAGGTTCATCTCCTGCCTTCAAATATTTTTCACATAAGCGAATAGCTGCACAACGAACTCTAGTATCTTCATCTGCCAATTTTTGAATTAACAGTTCTTTATCCAATGCCTGTAAGCCATCTAAAGTCCATAATGCATGTAAGCGTTCAATGCCTAAATCCTTTGCTGTTCCAAACCACCCATTAAAAAACGAGTCATTATTTAATAGGGTATTTTTTAAAACAGGTATAACCGAAGTAGCTTGTTTAACGACTAATAACTTTTGTGCCGTAAACCGATACCATCCATTCGAATGCCCTAAAAAAGGCACTAATTCAGCGGGAGACTTCGCTAATAATTTTATCGGTTTTTCTGGAGGCATTTGTTCATGGACAATTCTATAAATTCTGCCGCTACCAATGTTTTTATCTAAGTTCCGACGCTCCACTTCTGGCCGTAGAAAACTTCCTTTTTTTACCCAATTTCCCTCCTGAATAATTCCTCTATACATATCCACGATATACAAACAACCATCTGGCCCATTCCTCGCATGAACAGGTCTGAAATTGGGGTCTGTGGATGCCATGAACTCTGTTTTTTTGTATGGATTGGACAAGACCGTTTTACCATTAATATTTTCCACTTTTGCTCTTCTTACTAGTCTACCAACAGGTTCTGGTATAAATAAATCCCCATAAGTAGGAAGGCGATTACCTAAAAATATTTCTTGTCCGCTTACGCCCGTAAATTTATTTAAAGTGTTGTCTGGTCTAAGTCGTTTTGTGCCACCTTGTACGTCAGGCGTTCCTATAATCGGCCAAGGTTCTTCAAAATCATCCGCCCACCGGCCTTCCATTTCTAAAGGGCCATATATGGCATGTTGTTGAAAATTACTCGCAACGACCTCTCCACCAGCTCTAGAATAAAATAATTTTCCATTCTCATCTTGCGTCAATCCATACTGTCCTTCGGGACTATCCAATAAGGTATCTTTTAGCATAGTACCTTTATCATTATCCCACCGAAAAACATAAGGTCTTCTACTCAAATACATTCGATTGTCGATATTCCAAGTCAGGTTAGCAGCTTGATGTTCTAAATTTCCCTTAAATCTGGTCGAATCGGCATAAACCAGTTTTTTTTCATCGGCTACGCCATCCCCACCCGTATCTCTATAACTGTAAAAATTTCTAGAATAAGTTTCGGAAATAATGATTCGGTCGTCTAGGGGCAACAGGTTTCTAGGTAAAACCAAACTATCTACAAAAACGGTGCTTTTATCCATTTTTCCATCCCCATTTGTGTCTTCTAAGAGGGAAACTCTGCTCCAAGGTTCATTCTTATTAGTGCCATCAATATCTTGCATATACGTCAATAATTCTGCCACGTACATCTTTCCATCTCCATCAAAAGCAATGGCAATCGGTTCTTCTATCATTGGCTCACTAGCTACTAATTCTAGCTTAAAACCTGCTGGTAAATAGATGGATTTTTGGCTTTCTTCTGGCGAAAGCATGGGCGCAGAAGGGTCTTGATTTATGACTGGTTTTTCATAAATTTCATCTTTATAATGTGGTGCTTGATTACAGTTGAATAGCAACAAAGTAAATGATAGGAAAAAGATTATACTAAAAACACGACTATTATCTTTCATTATATTTTCTGTTTTAAATAAGTACTGTACGAAGTTTTGAATAGGAAATTACCATTTTTCCACAATTGCTAATTCAATAGCATCCATCATTTCAACGGTTGGGAATCCATTGTTGGGTCGCCTTTGAGTAGGATGATACCAACCTTGCCACCGTGGATTCTTATCGCCCTTTTCGCTGTTTTTATAGATAACTTCCAGTTGTGCTCTTGTCGTTTTTAATAAGGCTAAAGCTTCCGATTTTAACGAATTTGATGGGGATGCTTCCTGTTTTCTATTGATAGCATACAATTGGTGCAAGTTATTTTCAAAAGTCAGTAAGTCCATATACAACTGAATAGGTAAATAAACTTGGTCATGAAAAAAATACGAATCGGATGTTTGGGGTAATAATGCTTTTGCTTGAGTCAACGCCATTTCCAACATGGGTAATCGCTTTTGTAAATCGGCTAAGTCATTATCCACTCGCCTTGCTTCATAAGACGTAGGGTTTTTACCTGGTCGCTCAATCGGTAGTTTGGATAAGTAGGATATGGCCTCTCTAATTTCCCATAGATTTTGTACATAACCTGCCTTTCCAAAAGAAGCTTTATCCCATAATTGCATCACTTCGATAACTGCGGCTGTATTTTCTTTAGCAAAATATCGGCTAGCCCATTGTTGATAGAACGCCTTTCCTGAATAGCTTTCTGGATTATAACAAACTTCACTAAATGCTTCTAAGTTAACCAAGAATGGTCGAAATTGTTGTCCATTTACTTCACAATAAGCGGTTGCCTGATATTCGATAAACATTTTTTTCATGATGGTATCAATTTGTTCGGGGTAGGGGTGGGATACGGTATGATTTTTCCAATAACCTGCGTGCATATAAGTGCCAAACGGATAGCCTTTGGTACTTTTTGGATATTGTTTGAAATCTGCATAGCCATCATCTGACCAAGCGATAATCCAATCTTTTGGCGGGTTGAACCCTTCATTGAACATCTTCATTCCGTCGGAATAGCAAATGATTACTTTATCCGCATTTGGATTATGTTGCGTAATTATGGAATCTAGATTTTTAGACACTTCATTAAAAACGGCTATTTTATCTTCACCACAGGTGCTTTTATATTCCCAATCCCAAACTTGATTTCGAGGGCGTAGGGAAAAAATATCTGCTTTCCCAATAGGAGATTCTGTCAGATAATAATTCCAAACATCGAACCATTTATCTTTATTATCCTTCCAGCAATCAGCATATTTACTCTCTAAAGATTTGATTTTATAGCCCATCGACATATCTATTTGAACTTTCATGCCTTGGTCATGTGCATAGTCTATCATTTTTTCAATATAGGTCAAATCAATATCATAATCAGGTCTAATTTTTTGATAAGTAGGCCGTAGGAAAAATTCAGGTCTGCCCAACATATCAAATAGTTGAATGCCATTATACCGCATCCGAACCAAGGCATCAATCATATTGGTATAAGATGCCCAATCGTATTCTAATAAAGGCTTTTTCAGATTGGCTAATTCATCGACATCATTTTCAAAATAAACCAATAAAGGCACGAGCGGTGGTGGAATGATTTTATTGTCAAATTGGAAAAGTTGTTCGACTTCTATTTTCTTAGTAGGATGTCCCGTCCAATAATGAAGTGGGTCAATATCCAATACTAACTTGGCATAATCGTACACCGCATATTGCATGCCTTGGATATCACTTCCCGCTAAAATAATAGTTTTATCATCTATTTTTTGCCAGATGCCACCTCTTGCACCTGGGGTATTTGTTGTTAAGGATAGGTTTGCTGTTTTGAGCATTTCTGCCATTAGCTGATTGGAAGAACTGGTACCTAATATTATTTTTCTCCCGCCATTGGTGATTTCTTTTTCTGAAAGAATGGTGATGGCTAAATCGGTTACTTTAGCTAAATCTGCTTTTAAATCTTCGGCAGTTATTTTTTCTGTTTTTGTCGCATTTTCGGCTAGGATAATTTGTAAACTATTCTCGCTTTTACAGGAGAACAAGCAGCAACTTAAAAGAAAAAAAGAGAAAATCGATAATTTCATATTGGTAGATTAAACAAAGCCATAAATATAATAATATGTAGTACATATTAGAGGTGCTAAAATAATCGTTTTCTAAGATAAGTACGAACGCTTAGACAAATAAATCAACTTTGTTAATATTTCAATAGGGAGTATAAAGAATCCAAATCCGACCGTTAGGCTATGAATGCCAATAATTCACCTTAAGTACTTGGATATAATTAAATTTAGAAATAGAATGAGGTTATTTTTTTGATAGTTTTTCTTATAATTTTCTTTAATAGCCTTTGCTATTGAATAAAATTCTAAGGATGAACAAGCGCAGCTTGAGAACCGCGAGCGGATGGGCAGCTAGCGGAAAAAGAATCCATTATAAGCTAAAGATAATTGTGTCCACGTAAGTGCTAGGACATAAATAAGTTGCTCTTTTGACCGAGGCTATTTTTTTGCTCAACAAGGCGAAAAACGCAGACATAGCTTGCTATGGCGAGTATTTTCAACGAAGTAGAGCGAAAAAAGAGTCCGTCATAAATAGTTA